>CAYVTV010000096.1:0-224 GCA_964454295.1 uncultured Bacteroidaceae bacterium | reverse complement strand
ATCGGTAAACCTTGGGGCAGGATTACACAGCCAGACCCAGATGAGAGCAGTTTACTTCGGTCAGCGGCTTATTGACAGCCTCGAAATGAAATATGAGCAAACCAACCGCGGACTTGATTTTACCCGCAGTTTACAGTTGGTTGCCGGATATAACCGTTTACTGGGAGAGGGACACCGTTTAAAACTGGAGGTATATTACCAGAAACTTTATAACATCCCTGTTT
>CAYVTV010000095.1:0-14502 GCA_964454295.1 uncultured Bacteroidaceae bacterium | reverse complement strand
ACCAGAGAAACCCTTCGCTATCCTGGAATATACAAATGATCTCACTTTGAGACAATCCGTCCTGTACTTTGTAATGTTCAAAGCTTACAGACTGGGCTGCAATGTTCCCTGCATTGAAACAGATCCACAAGAGGATATTTCCTGTCAGTTTCAACAGGAATCCGTTTTTATAACTGCTTCTTGCCATGAGAAATTAGTTACAGATAGAATTTAACTTATAAACTATAGATTTATCACTGTATACTATATTGATCAACTTCAGACTGACCAGTTTTACCATGATATCTGAAGCTTTCCTGTAGGATATCTCTGCCAGCCGGCAAAACCCGGGCAAAGTTATTTCAGGGTTTTTTTCCAGATAGTCCATAAGGATTTTTTCTTTTTCGGTATATTTCAGAAATACACCTTTTTTTCTTTTTGCATTTTCCCAGACTCTTATCTGGATGGAATTTACCTGTATATTCTGGTCGTATACCCTTATATATGCAAGCCACCGGCCGTCATGGTTCATCGCCAGGTAAGGTCTTGTATTTGCCGGAGGAATATCCACTTCAAGAACCGTTTTTCCTTCAATGGCCCATTTTTTAGCATTATAATTTACCCGGGGTTTACAATACAGTGAGGAAGCAGATTCCAGCATAAAATACTCTTCTTCTGACCTGATGCCGGCAATTTTACCGTTATCCTTAACCCCTATGAGTAACTTACCTCCTTCAGTATTTGAGAATGCAACAAGAGTTCTTGCGATTTTTCTCGCATCGCTGATCTCGAACTTAAAATCCAGATGTAAACCTTCGCCTTTTTCAATAATATCTGAAAGATACCTCCTCATAGGAATAATTTTATCCAACATGTAACTTTTATCTGAAAAATATGAAATCCGGCATGAAGGTTGTTTACAGATTAACAGAGACAACCTAAGTTTAAAATTATAACGCTTTAATGTATTATAAGGGATATTATTATTCAATATTGTATAAAGGTAAAAAAGATTTTATTGAAAGTAATATCACTATTTCGTAGATTTGAAAAATTATTAATTTAAAAGCCATGAGAACAATTAAGATCCTGATATTTTCCGGTATTGTTTTTATGATTTGCGGTGCACCTGAGATTCGTTTCCAGGCTTTAGTGCCGGCACTCGTAAATGTTCCAAATCATATTCAGACCCTCGCAGTAGTTAACCGTTCGGAGGCCCCTAAAGGTGTGCTGGGGAAAGTGATCACTGCTGAACTTCCTAATGAAAGCAAGGTAGCTTCCCAGGCGGCTATTGATGGTTTTGCCGGTTTCCTGCAGGAATCGCGGAGATTTACTATTCAAAGGACAGGCAGAACCTTGCCAAAGGAAGATCTTCCCGGTAAATTTCCCGAACCATTACCATGGGATGAGGTAGCCGGTCTTTGTGCCGAGTTTAATGCTGAGGGGCTTATTGCTCTTGAAGTGTTTAATTCAGATTACATCATCCCGACAAACATGGTAATTGTAACAACCGGTTTCAGGTTGTATGACGTAAAAGAAAGAAGAATTGTTGACCAGGAGTTGTATCGTCATGAAACCTACTGGCGGGGACAGGTCAATACCGTTGCAGGGGCAATAAACAGGCTGGTTGAAAAAGACAGGGCAATAAAAGATGCGAGTTACCAGGCCGGAGTAATATATGGACAGAGAATAGCGCCCACATGGATTCCTGTGGTTCGCAATTATTACAAAAGGTCAAAAGGAGATATTAATATTAAGATAGGAGCACGGATGATGGAAGTTAATAACTGGGATGAGGCAATAGAATACCTTGTAGCAGCTGTAAACACAGGTAAGAGAAAAACCCGTGGCCGCGCATCTCATAATCTGGCGGTGGTATATGAAATTCTTGGTGACCTGGAAACAGCCAGATTGTGGGCACAGGATGCATGGGCAAAATACCGGAACAAAGGTTCCAAAAACTATAGCTTTATCCTGGGTAACAGGATAAAGGAACAGAGGGTGCTGGAGTATCAGGAGATGGAATGAGGGAATTACATGTATTTCCTTTGTGTACCTTCGTGTGTACTTTGCGTGCCTTTGTGGTAAAAAAGAGTTGTTTAATTTATACCACAAAGGCCACCAAGGATTTCACAAAGTCACACAAAGGAAAAATTTCGTAATATTTAATCTGTAATGTATTATTAAGACTACTCTTATCTGGGATACTTGAGTTAATTATTTTTTGATTCCAGAAAAATATTTAAATATTTCTCCGCTGATTCATCGGAATCCCCATATTCAGCTCTTAATTCTTCCAGCCTTTTATGAAGCTGTTTCTGTATATCAGCATAAGCAGGGTCATTATAAACACTTTTCATTTCCATCGGATCTTTTTCGAGATCATACATCTCCCATTCGTCGATATCATAATAAAAATGCATAAGTTTATAACGATCGGTGCGCACACCGTAGTGCCGCTTTACCATATGTACAGAAGGATATTCATAATAGTGGTAATAGATGGCATCACGCCAGGGTACTTTCTTTCCTGCGGCCAGCTTTCGGAATGATTCACCCTGCATATCGGCGGGCTTTTCTAAGCCCGCGTAATCGAGTAAAGTCGGTGCCAGGTCAAGATTTAACACCATTTTATGCACTACAGTTCCCTTTTTTACCTCCTTCGGATAACGCATTACCAGAGGTGTGCTGAGCGATTGCTCATACATAAACCTCTTATCGAACCATCCATGTTCTCCCAGGTAAAAACCCTGATCGGAAGTGTATATTATGATTGTATTATCCAGCAGCTTATTTTTTTCGAGATAATGCATCACTTCACCCACACCGTCGTCAACAGATTTAACAGATTTAAGGTAATCGCGCAGGTAACGGTGGAACATGAACTTAGCGAGTTCCTTCCCCTCGGGTTTCCGGGCAAGGAAGGCTTCATTAAGGGGATCGTAAACAGTTTTCCAGGCTTTGCGTTGTTCATCTGTCATTCTTTCGATATCCCTGATAAATTCAGTAGGTTTTCCTGTATATGGATCATATTCAAATTTCATATCATGTCCCCATCTCATATGGCCTACTATCTCCATTTCCTGTTCACGGGCAGCGGCTCCCCTGCCTGAATAATCATCAAAGAAATTTTCAGGAAAATCAAATTCCCGGTCCTCGAGGAAGTCGAGGTATTTTGTTTCCGGAAGCCAGTTCCGGTGGGGTGCTTTCTGATGGTAAAGAAGGCAGAATGGTTTGCTCTTATCACGGATGTTTTCCAGCCAGTTTATTGCAAACTCCGTGGTCAGCGGAGTACAGTGTCCTTCAAATTGTTTTTCTTCTCCATTTTCGATGAAAACGGGATTATAATAACTTCCCTGTCCGGGCAAAACAATGGAGTAATCGAAACCCCGGGGCAGTCCTGCCAGGTGGATTTTCCCCACCAGTGCGGTTTGATATCCTGCCTGTTGTAATAATTTGGGAAAGGAGGATTGATCCCAGTTAAAAGCACTTATGTTGTCCACTTTTCCGTTGAGGTGACTGTATTTTCCGGTTAATAATACTGCCCTGCTGGGGGCAGAAATGGAGTTGGTCACGAAACTTTTTCTGAACAGAGCTCCTTCTTCAGCCAGGCGGTCAATATTAGGGGTATGCAGAAGATCGTAACCGTAGGCGCTTATAGCCTGTTGGGTATGGTCGTCACTCATGATAAAGAGAATATTCGGTCTTTGCTGATCAGCTTTATGCTGACTACAGGAGGAGATGCCGGCTCCGGCGATGAGTAAGGTTAATGATTTTGGCAGAAGATCTTTCATGAGTTTATAGATTTATGTAGTTTAATTGCTTGTTCTTAAGTGTTTTATATTCTGTAATAGTTTTCACCGGGTTATATAATCAATAGTTCGTTAAGTTTAAAAAAACGCAAAGGCTTAAAGCGTTGATTTGTAATAATAGTATTAATTTTTCAGGTTCAAATTGGAATCAAAAGCACTAAAATATGGTAAATTTTTAACTATACAAAGATCCCATGTAAGAGTTAATAAAAAAACCTATTGGTCTGTGTAAAGAACCGATCCATCTCTCTGAATTTGTCTTTATTCCTTTTAGTTAATTGCAGATGTTATTGTATAACTATCTCCACCCTTCGGTTCCTTGCTTTACCTTCTTCTGTTGCATTTGATGTTTTAGGTGACAGAGGGCCTATACCTTCTGCTACTATCTGATCGGAACTTACGTTATAATTATTAATAAGATATTCTCTCACTGCATCAGCCCTGTTTTTTGACAATTCCATGTTAAACGAAAGACCACCCACATTATCAGTATGCCCGACAATAAAAAACGTATTATCCGTATTTGCTTCAAGAAATTCTGCTATCTCATTTAATGCAGGTTCAGATTCTTTTTTTACCTCTGATTTTCCTGAATCAAAATATACGCCGTAAATAGAAACATATCCATCCATTTTAATATTATCTCCGATTTTTACCGCTGTAACAAGGCCGCTTTCCATAGGTTGAATCTCAATAGCATCCTGTAAGATGTATATGTCCTGATCATAATAATTAATATAAATCGCTAAATAAATATTCTCTCCCTTATACAAGCCTTTGGCCGCAATATACCAGAATCCGTCTATTCCCATAGGATTGGCAAATTCACCTCCTCTGAACGAATTTATACCGGATTCATGTGCATAGACAGTTTCATTCCAGAAAGGCCAGCTGCTTTCTTTGTTTGAAATGACGGATATGATTTCGTATCCGCCATTCCTTAATGCATTTTCATAATTTTTATACACTTTATATATGCCCTCTGATTCGGGTACTTTATATTGAATTCTTGTTACTTTCCCTTCCAGGTCAATAAATTTTGAAAAGTACCAGCCGTATCCCCTGAATTCCTTTTCTTCCTCAGGACCTGTACCAAAAACATAAGGAGCGTAATCAGTGATTTGAGAAGTTACAAATTCTGCATTCTGATATTTTGATATTGCAGGATGTTCTTTTACCTGTGCAGTAGTAACAATAGTAGAGCACATTACAAAAAC
This sequence comes from uncultured Bacteroidaceae bacterium, assembly GCA_964454295.1. Lineage (GTDB taxonomy): Bacteria > Bacteroidota > Bacteroidia > Bacteroidales > CAYVTV01. Next base: position 9,494 of record CAYVTV010000095.1, on the reverse strand, counting down.
AAATAATGAAGTAAAATAAATTGTTTTCATCATTACCTTTGATTTTAATAATTTCTAGTAGACGTGTAATGGTACCAAAAGAATTCTTTTTCGAACTCTGTTGTATCTTCCTTGATTTGGCAGGAACAATAAGAGGTTAATCAGGTTTATAATAAAATATTTAGGATTCTCTATTTTAAAAGTTTATATAATTTCCTTTAAAAAATATTTCCGGTTACGCTTCCCTCATCCGTACATACCAGATCTTCATCTGCAACAGGGATTTTTTATCCAGTCCGAAGCCTGTAAGGTGCTCAAAATGAAGAATAAAACACCCGTCAAAAGTACTTTGTTTAATACCATAATCCGGTATCATCCATGAAGCCATTACCTGGAATTTTGTTTCATGTCCCTGCAAATATTTGTTAAAGTGTGCCCATATACCATTAGCTTCAACAAATTCCCACGTTAATGTCATCACTTGCCCTGCTGTATCCACTTCAATCGTAGGACAACCAAACTTCTGTCCGTCGAATCTTATTTCCGGACCGGGATCTGAATTCATGGAACATTCATTACCAAAGGGATCAGGTTCCTGCAGATTAATATCAAGAATTATATCAGGCAGTTTGCTGTTAATTAACCTGAAGCGTGTTCTGTTGTCTACGCCGGGTTCGTAACCATCGGGTATAAAAGAAGTATAATTCCAGCGTATGGACGGATCCCCTGCAACATCCGGAACAATAACGGCAAGGTTTTTCGTGGCAGGGTTTGTTTCATCAAACCATGACATCATATCAGCCAGCCATACCGGATCTGTATTATCAGCTTCAAATACCAATGGATGCTCCATAGACCTTCCCGGAAGATCATCACGTTCTCCCACTTGGTTATATCTCTCAACAGCTTCCACATCATATCCGGGTCCGTTTAAAATAACAACATGATTACTACCAATTCCATCCACTGCAAGAGTACCCAGGTTATCAAGAATATCAGGAAACTTCAGAGTATAACCATCTCCCAGCAGGCCGGTTATCTGTGAAACATGGATAGTGTCAACCTGAATACTTCCCTTTATTGTTCCTCCCACTTCCAGATCTCCGGCAATGTAGGTTCCTGTTTTAGGGGTGAAACTGGTTTTTGCGTAATCCCACACTTTAAGTTCATCCACAATAAACTTATCGTAACCCTCATCATCAGGTCCCATGCCAAGGTTAAAACCTTCATAGTTGGTGGTAGTATTTTCCGCATCCCATGTTTCGTCAGATGTTCCAATAATTTCACCGTCCCTGTATAGTCTGACTGTATTTGATGATCCTTCAATCCCGTTTACATCCCAGCAGATACTTACATGGAATGGCACACCAACAACAGCCTCGAACTGAGTGGCTTCAAAAGGAGTCTGATGACCGGTGCCGTCGAAATTCACTGTGCCATAAAATCCTGTTCCGGAAACACCATCGCCCCATGCAATATATACATGACTATTCGTTCCAAAAATATTTCCCACAACAGCAAAAACTCCGTAAGTATATGGTTCCGGTTTAACTACTTTTGGATTCACCCATAGTTCCACGGTCCCTTTCTTTTTTAGATTTTGCAGTATGTATCCGGGAAAACTGATATAATTCTCTCCTGTTGCTTTTCTCACATATCCGTTACCATCATAACCGGCTTCAAAAGCATAGGAACTTCCGACAATCGTTCCCCCGGGGCCGTATTTGCTGTTCATCACCTCTTCCTCACTTCCCAGTTTGTTCCATAAAACAAGCCCTCCATAATTGGAGGAGTTCTTAATAATCTTTATCCATTCCAGGCCATCATATACCATGATATTATAATTTCCTGCTGTAGTATCCATCACCAGTAAACCCGGTTCAGGATCTAGTATGGACATTATGTCTGTCATATTCATTCTGGGCACCAACACACCTTTGGAAGTTGAAGATATATCGAGTATAGCGCTTGTAGCGGGAGCAGCGCCAGTTGTGTTAATACTTGTTTCCGCGAGGCCTGTGATCCCTGAAGTCCCTTCCGCAGTATTACTGCTTTCCAGTGTTTGTCGGATACCGGGAATTTCATGCAGATACCCGGCAGTTGTATGATCTCCCCAGTTATAGGCTGTGTTCCATTCCTCTATATTCCCGGTGGTAATTGAATATGAGGGATGATCAATAAATATAGGGTCTTTTTCTGTTATAGAAATAACACTGTCTGCAATACTGCTATACAGCGCATACGGAACACTTAGCAATTGGCTTTCCCCGGTGATTGTATAATTGGAACTTCCGGTTGGGTCAATCCCCACCCAAAGATAATAGGGCCCTTCAGCCCAGTTGATGGTATCAAATCCGCCACCTTCTCCTATCTCAATGCTAAGCAGTCCATTTGCATTGGTAGAAGGAGTTTGGATTTCACCGTAAACAGCCTCGTTATAGATTGGCAAATCTTTATAAATAATGATCCGGACACCAATTTCTTTATTAGTAATAAGCTGGCTGTCTGCATTTCTCACAACAGCCTGATAGCTGATTTTTTGTGGCGGCTGTGCAATGGTTTGTCCGGTCAGGAATATTCCTGAAATTAATAAAATGGATGTAAAAAAATTCTTCATGTCTGTATAATTAATTTTTAAAGGGGGGGGTATTTCACATTAATGATTAAATCTCTCTTTGCAAGGCCAGGTCGCAACGGCTTGATAAATGATCCGGCACATAATCCTTAAACCCATACTTATAATATAAAGAAAGGGCTTTATCCAGTCGCTTGTTTGTCTCAAGAACCATTATGGAATAGCCTAATTCCTTAGCCTTTATAAGGGCATCCTCCATCATCATTCTTCCCAGTCCCAGTCCCTGGTATAGTTTTAACAAATACATTTTTCTGAGTTCGCATGTTGACTCATCAATCTTGTAAATACCGTAAGAACCTACGATTTCGCCATCCTTTTCCAGCACTGCGAACCAGCCGTTGTTGTTAAAGTAATGTTTACGGGTGTCAGACAGATCCATATCCGTGTCGTCAGGTCTTATCTCCAGTCCGTATTCCGAAAGCACTGTTTCTAGAATGTTCAGTACAATTGATTCTTCTCCGCAGTTAATTTTTCTGATTTTAAAGTTAGTAATCATTGATTATGTTAAAAATTAGCAGGAAGAAGGGGATTATAATATTTGAGGACTTATTGAAAAACTTCTGATCAATTACTCAATTCCTCAGATAATCAATTAATCAAATTCTCAACTTCTTACATCTTCACAAATTCCACTCTCCGGTTATTTGCTTTGCCTTCTTCAGTACTATTTGCAGCTATAGGGTTAGACTCACCAAATCCTTTAGCTGTTAATCTGTTACGTTCAATTCCCATAGATACGAGTTTTTCCAAAACAGCTTTAGCTCTTTCTTCCGAGAGTTTCTGATTAAGATCATTATCGCCGTCACTATCTGTATGTCCTTCCACGCTGAAAGAAATATCCTGGTGATCCTTCATCAGTGTAAATATCTCATTAATAACTCCCATAGACTCCGGTTTAATAGTTGCCTTGTTAATATCAAAACGAATACCGCTAGCTATGATTTTCCCGTCTTGCAGGAGGCGGTCGTAATATTTTACACCTCCCTCAGCGATCCTTACATTCTTTACATAAAAAATATTATCGTTTCGGGCATGATAGGTATATAAAGTTAATCCTTTCGGATCAAAATCCAGACGGGGAATATTAATTAAACGCGTATCATCCATATAGGCTTTCAGTTTACCATTAGTATATGCAATGGCTATATGCATCCACCTGCTTTTTGCAAGATTATCATCAGGGTAGGTGCTTCTTGCCTGACCCTGAAACATTTGGTTGTACTGTACTTGAAGATAAGTATAACCAGAAGGGCTACCGGATTTCTGATTTTTCCTGTCAAATAAATAGATTTCAAAATTACCATCACCGGGGTAATAAAGATCTAACTCAACAGTAAAGACATCTGGCAGATAATCAATCCTGGAATCTTTTAAATAAGGAACGATGGAAGGAGCCCCATCCCTCATCATGATGACATTATCGCCATCTACTTTGGCAATTTCCACATTTCCCCGGACAAGGTCCCATCTGGAAGGAAATTCTCCATTTTCTTCTCCAATAAGATTGTCTTCGAAAATGACTTTATCTCCAGGAACAAAATCGTATTTAGCCCAGGATAATGAAGGATCTGTTTGTTGATAGTCAGAAGTCTTTACAGTAACCGGATCAGGTTCTTTAACTGTAGTTTCCTGTTTAGGTGTTTGTTGAACTTTCTGGTCAGCTGTACTTTTTTTTCCTTTTCCGAAGACACCTTTTAAACCTCCTTCTATGGCGTCAAAACCTTTATCAATACCCTTATCAATACTCTTATTTACACGTTTCTCACCTTCTTTTTCAGCTTTTTCAGCCGGATCAATGATCTGTGCTGTAGTTGGTAAAAGGTTCAGGAAAATAATCCCGGTGATGGTAAGCAGTAAAATATAATTTTTCATGATATATGAAATTTATAGGTTAGAAGTCAGATGATAATATATTTTAAACCTTAATAATAGCAGAGTGTTTTTAAACCAGGTATTATTGTATTTAGAATTAATTGCACCACAGATAGTATTGCGATGTATTCTTTAGCAGATTATGATTACTGGTTAAACGCGGTTTTTGTTTGATTATTCATTCCTGCTTATCATAAGTTGCGAATAAAATTAAGCATAAACCAGATACAATGCAAACATAAATTTACATATCTTATAAATCACAATCCGAGCCGTTAAAGTGTTTTTGGAGTCAACAAAACATCAATATAGTAAGAATGAGTATTAGTAATTAAGATATCAAAATTATTTCCACTGTAGACAGCTTTTAAAACTCGTAAAAGTAAACTTTCATCACTATACTTAGTAAATACATATTTATTCTCGTTATCAACAAATTCAATAAATAAATTCAACGGGTTTTCAATAAAATATTCTTTTGGTTTAATAATTTAGTTCTATTAATATTCATTAATCTGACATTTTCTAAAAATAGCGCTTAATAGAAATTTTTTAATTTTATATGTTTCAAAATCTGCACGACAGTTTTGCTATTAATTATTTCGGTTATTTCAAATCGGATAAGCTTCCATTCCTGCTTTCATAGCCCCTTCAATAGTCCCGTCAACATACTTCACCCCTGGGAAATAATCCTCTTCCGGATCGTATCGTTCAATGGTCCATTTGAATATTGCAAAATCCCACTTATTCTTATTTCCTGAATAGGTCAGTCTTGCTACTGGTGAGATGTTTCTGTATTCTTTTCTGTTCAGATAAAGGAATTTCCCCTTATATTCTGCAAAGTAAAACACCCTGTCTGTCCGGTCGGAGAATGTCTTTTTATTAAACTCATCAATGATCTTGTTCATTTCCTGTTTAATTTCTTCAGGAATTGTTGGTTTTTTCATAATTATTGTATTTCAACAAATTTAAGTTTTCCATTTTGATTTTTCAATTCTACGCTGTGAAATAATTTTCACCCCGGCTTGGCTGTTTTTTTCAAATTTCTTCCATTAACTTCCAGTACCAATATCATTTAAAATGTTAATAAAAGCTTATGGAAGCTCTGTCCAGGGGATTAATGCCACCACCATTACCATTGAAGTAAATATAAGTCAGGGTATAAAGTTTTTTATTGTAGGGTTAGCCGACAGTGCAGTGAAAGAGAGTCATCCCCGCATTGAATCGGCGATTAAGACCAACGGATATAAATGGCCTAATATGCGTGTGGTTGTTAATCTTGCTCCGGCCGATATCCGCAAAGAGGGTTCGGCATATGATCTTCCTCTGGCTGTGGGAGTATTGGCTGCATCATCTCAGATAAATTTCTCACTTCTAAACAAATATATCATCATGGGAGAACTTTCTCTCGATGGCACGCTGCAACGGATAAGGGGTGTGCTTCCCATTGCTGTGAGGGCAAAAAAGGAGGATTTCAGGGGACTGATCATCCCGCGGGAAAATGCGCGTGAAGCCGCAGTGGTAGAAGGACTCGAAATTATTGGAGTGAATCACCTTACTGAAGTGGCTGACTTCCTTAATGGGAAAATATCAATCCAACCTACTGTTGTTAATGCGAAGGAGGAATTTCTCGAGAAAATTAATGCATGGGATATTGATTTTGCTGATGTAAAGGGACAGGAAAATGTGAAGCGTGCATTGGAGGTGGCAGCGGCGGGTTCCCATAATATAATTATGGTAGGCCCGCCCGGTGCCGGTAAAACGATGTTAGCCAAGCGTTTACCCACGATAATCCCCCCTCTTACCCTTGATGAAGCTCTGGAAACCACAAAAATTCATTCTGTAGCCGGCAAGTTGGGAAAAGACAGTTCACTGATGACCCGAAGGCCTTTCCGGAGCCCGCATCATACCATATCTGACGTGGCCCTGGTTGGAGGCGGAAATTTTCCCCAGCCCGGAGAGATATCACTGGCTCATAACGGAGTGCTTTTCATGGATGAACTTCCTGAGTTTAAAAGGAATGTGCTGGAAGTTATGCGTCAGCCTCTGGAAGACAGAAAAATTTCTGTGTCAAGAGCAAAATTTGCAATTGAATACCCTGCAAGTTTTATGATGGTCGCAAGCATGAATCCCTGTCCCTGCGGATATTACAACCATCCCGACAAGGATTGTGTCTGCAATCCGGGGATGGTTAAAAAATACCTGAACAAGATTTCCGGTCCCTTACTTGACCGCATAGACATTCATATTGAAATTGTTCCGGTTCCCTTCCGCAGGCTCGCTGAAATGAGGGATGCAGAAAAAAGTGATGTGATACGGCAACGGGTGATGAAAGCCCGGGACATTCAGTCGGAAAGATTCAGAAATCTTAAAGGGATTTATTCCAATGCCCAGATGTCATCATCGGTATTACGACGCTATTGCAGGATATCGGAGGATGGTAGCAAACTTTTGAAAAATGCGATGGAAAGACTGGGCTTGTCGGCAAGAGCGTATGACCGGATTCTGAAAGTTTCGCGAACTATTGCTGACCTTGACAATGCAGAAAACATCCAGCCTCACCATCTGGCGGAAGCTATTAATTACAGGAATCTGGACAGGGAGGGGTGGGCGGGGTGAGTTCGGCTTCGCTCACTCAGACCCGCCAGACTGTTTGGTAAATGATATTTGAAATATGCTATAATTCAATGAAGAAACTATATGTATATATTTTGGAATGTGCAGATGACACATTTTATGTTGGGGTGACAAATAATATAGGCAGACGGTTCATTGAACATATGACTGGGTTATATGTCAATTCATACACATTCACCCGGAGGCCTTTAAAACTTGTGTATTGTAAGGATTTTGACCAGCCAATAAAAGCAATCAGGTATGAGAAACAAGTAAAAGGTTGGACAAGAGCTAAAAAAATAGCACTGATTAATTATGATTTTAAACTATTACACGAATTAGCCAAATGCAAAAATACTTCCAACTCCAGCAATTACAAGGTCAGAGTGAGCGAAGCCGAACGCTGACCCTTCCAACGAAGCCGAACGCTGACCCTTCCAACGAAGCCGAACGCTGACCCTTCCAGCGAAGCCGAACGCTGACCCTTCCAGCGAAGCCGAACGCTGACCCTTCCAACGAAGCCGAACGCTGACCCTTCAATCAATAGAAATTGTATTTGTGCTTTATGTGATCCCTGATCTCGTGTAGCTGTGATCCTCTGATTCTGTGTATGCCATATTCCACTTTTTACATATTAGTATTTGCAAAACATCAGGGTTTAATTATATTTGCAGCTTTATTCAAAAAGCTTTTAATATTGAAATTAAGGTCATGAGTCTCTTGCGAAAAACACAGAATGCGCTCATAATCAAATTTGTCACGACACATTTATTTAAATAATAACTAAATCGTATTAATATGGACTCCACCAGTGGTATTTTTTGGTTTATACCGGTAGCTGCAGTAACAGCTCTTGTTTTTGCATGGGTATTCTTCAAATCCATGATGAAGAATTCGGAAGGTACAGATAGAATGAAAGAAATTGCCCAATATGTTCGTGAAGGGGCAATGGCATATCTCAACAGACAGTACAGAGTTGTGACCTTAGTGTTCATAGTGCTGGTCGTTATTCTTGCTATCCTTGCATACATGGGCGTACAAAACCCGTTTGTTCCCCTCGCATTCCTGACAGGTGGTTTTTTCTCGGGTCTTTGCGGTTACCTGGGAATGAAAACGGCTACTTTTGCTTCGGCAAGGACTGCACATGGCGCAACGCAATCTCTTAACAAAGGGCTGCAGGTTGCCTTCAGGAGTGGTGCTGTGATGGGACTTGTTGTAGTTGGATTCGGACTTCTTGATATAGCATTGTGGTATCTTATCCTCAATGATTTTGTGTATACTCCCGAACATATGGCTAACGGACTGCATTTCCTTGGACTGGAATTTGTTCATCCCGGAACTACCGAACATCATAAACTTGTTGAAATAACCACTACCATGCTTACTTTCGGCATGGGAGCATCCACTCAGGCTTTGTTTGCACGTGTGGGCGGAGGCATTTACACCAAGGCTGCCGACGTGGGAGCTGATCTCGTAGGTAAGGTTGAGGCAGGTATTCCTGAAGACGACCCGAGAAATCCCGCTACTATTGCAGATAACGTTGGTGACAATGTAGGTGATGTAGCAGGCATGGGCGCCGACCTGTATGAATCATACTGCGGATCCATTCTGGCTACTGCTGCTCTTGGTGCTGCTATTCCTGCCGTGGCAGGACTCGATCAGGTGAAGGCTGTTATAGCCCCTATGGTTGTAGCCGGTATTGGCATTATCCTGTCCATTCTTGGAATTTATATGGTTCGTGCCAAGGAATCTGCCACGCAGAAAAATCTTCTCAACGCACTGTTATATGGTACAGGAGGAAGCTCTGTGCTGATACTTATTGCTATTGCAGTTATGTCATATGCCGGATGGATCACCTGGGGTGTGTTTGGCTCAGTGGTTGCCGGACTTCTTGCCGGTGTTATCATCGGACAGGGTACAGAGTACTTTACTTCAGATGAATACAAGCCTACCAGGGGAATTGCTAATCAGGCTCTTTCCGGTCCGGCTACTCTTATTATAGATGGTATTGCAGTAGGGATGTTCTCTACCTGGGTACCTGTGGTTACCATAACCGCCGGTATCATTGCCGCTTTTGGCTTCGCCGGAGGATTTTCAAACTTTGCCATGGGTGTTTACGGGATCGGATTTGCCGCAGTGGGTATGCTTTCCACTCTCGGAATAACCCTTGCTACAGATGCTTTCGGCCCTATTGCTGACAATGCAGGAGGAAATGCAGAGATGGCACACCTTCCCAAAGAAGTAAGGGAAAGAACCGATGCACTTGATATGCTTGGAAACACAACTGCCGCCACCGGTAAAGGTTTTGCTATCGGATCGGCCGCCCTCACTGCTATGGCCCTTCTGGCAGCTTATATGGAAGAAGTGAAATTATGGATCAATAAAATTGCCA
>CAYVTV010000094.1:0-14805 GCA_964454295.1 uncultured Bacteroidaceae bacterium | reverse complement strand
CAGACCTGTCCGGCTTTTTCTGCCGGACAGCGTCGAAGAAGGCAGCAATAAAACCCATTTACAGCCGTGTGTCCCTACTCAACCACGTAACCACTCAATTACTCAATTACTCAATTACTCACATCACCTGTCACACTTTTCGTCACATGTCACTTGTCACCTCTTCAGCGCAAAGACACAGCTATACCCCTGCGTTATATCTTGAGATCATCGGTTTTGGTCCCGGCCCTATGGGTAACCAGCTTACTATCATCCCAAAAACGATCCCTGCTAAAAGAGCAGCAGGCATCATAAATAAAAAACTCGGGCCGGGGACGCCAAAAATATTTTCCCAGAAGGATATAATGATTGCCGTAGAAGCACTCGCCAGTGTGCCAATCCAGGTTCCAAATACGGTAGCCCAGGGTATGAACATGGCCATGAAAAACATAATAAACAGAGGTACTGTAAGCAAATTTGAAACCCGGTAAGTTACCTCAAGTAAATTTCCAGGTACTACCGAAGCATACAAACTCAGAATTACCACAATTACCCCCACAATCACAGAGACTAGCCTTACCAGATTGAGATTTTTATTTTCATTAATCCTATTTTTTCTGAAACGATAGATGAAATCTTCAGCAATTACAGCACTCGAAGAGTTAACCCCCGATGAAAGGCTTGACATTGCGGCGGCCATTAAACCGGCAATAACCAGTCCCCCTGCCCAGACCGGTAATGACTTGCCAATGAATTGAGGCAACAGCTGGTCGGCATTCTCATAGATGGTCTGCCCGTCAAGCATTAAATGAGGATTTTGCATGAAATATGTCAGCAATGCAAAACCCAGCACAGATAAAAAAACAATTACTATACACCCTGTCAGCAGCGAAGTAAACAACACCCTGCGGGCAGTTTTCACATCCCGTGTGGACAGGAACCTCTGAATAGCCATCTGGTCGGAACCGGTAGTACACACCCACCATATCACCGGTGACAGGAAAAACCAGCCAAAAGTCCTGTCGCCAGATGTCTGAAAGCCCCAGCGGGGAGGAGCCCAATGACTCATCCATTGATCCGGCCACCATTCCCCTACCCCTCCCAGGTTTATTGTAATAAGGACCATTACTAAAACGGCACCGCCAAATAGGATGAACGACTGTATGGCATCTGTTAATACAACAGCTTTGATACCACCCATTGAAGTATATAGGAGTGTGATAACTCCGATCAATGCACCTATCCAGGGAGTCATTTCAGGACTTAGTCCCACTATGGGGATTATTATTTTATCGGTAGTGGCATATATAATGACAGCCATCCATAAGATCCTTAATAACAGAAATATAGAACTGCTAAGTGACCGCACACTCAGATCAAATCTTCGTTCCAGTATCTCATAGGCACTTGTTACCTTTAAACGCATAATAAATGGAATGAATAGCCATCCAATAACAAAATACACAACCGGCATGGCAAGCACATAAGACAGAAATAACGGACCGTGTTTGATAATCTCTCCGGGAGTTGACAGATAGGTAATAGTGCTTAACAGTGTGGCGAATAAAGAAAGTCCTACCGTAAATGATCTCATGGAACGCCCCCCGAGAAGGTAGTCTTCCACGGATTTATTACGCTTCATATAGGCATAGCCGATGCCTATCATAAGCAGAAAATACAGAACGATTATCAGCCAGGCGAGCCAGTGCAACTTAGGATGGATACGTCGTTCTATTCGCAGCAGGGCATTCGCTGCTTCAACCCTTATTTCAGGTTCAGGTGAATCCAGCATTGTCAGTAAAAGAGGTATGTCTTCCACATTTCCTTCAAGAGCAAGGGTTTTAGCCTTTTGGAATGCTTCTTCCATTGCAGGATCAATGTCTGCAGGATCCTCTGACATTTCAGGATGAAGCTGCTCAGCGGCCGAAATATAATCCAGTGCCAGCAGGTATTCAGCCGCGAGGACCCTGCTGTTTCCTTCTCCGTTTTGCATCTCTTCGCGCAGAACATCAATGATCTGTTCACGTTCTTCAATCGTGAAATAATTTGAGGAAGAAATCTTATTGCTTAGCAATATTGCGGGAAAGAGGATAGAAATAACTATTGAAGTGCTCAGATACTTTATTGTTTGCTTCATCCAAAAAAAATTATTATGTTTTTACCAATAAAAAGTGTTTTAATTTCTTTCACTGTATGTCTCTGTGAAAACTCTGTGACTCTCTGTGTAACAATTATAACACAGAGTACCACAGAGAAGACACAGAGACACACAAAGGCTTTTCAGACAGCCTCAGGGATTAATTCACAACAATCTCTTAAATCCGCTGTGAGCAATCTTTTTATCAATAAGCTGATCTATCTTATCTGTATCTATTACTTCTGCGATTTCGGCAAAAACCTCATCCACTGCGTTAATATATTTACCGGCAATTTCCATGGTATGTGCCATGGTAGGGTAAATGGAAGCACCGGCCAGGAATCCTTTTGACAGCATCTTTATGGTATACAGTGTCCTTAGTTTTTCCGCATCTTTATGGTCGAAGGAGAAATGAGCCAGGCAGGGATAACCTGAGGTTTTTACAGGTAACTTATGTCTTTTCCCGCAACTCTGCCAGCCGCTCATAATGGTTTCACCGATCTTTGCTATATGATCCGGGACACCGGACGATTTCATTTTTTTCAGCGTAGCCAGTGCAGCAACCGGCCCCAGACTTTCTGTCCAGTAGGTGCTGCTGATAAAAGATACATTTGCTCCCTCCATGGCCGGTTTTGTTCCTATTATTGCACCTATAGGCACTCCGTTTCCGAGAGCTTTTGCAAATACCGCCATATCCGGGAAGACATCAAATTTTATATGTGCTCCTCCGTAAAATAGCCGCCATCCAATGGTTATCTCATCAAAGATCAGCAATGCCCCGCATTTGCGTGTTACTTCCCTGACAAATGCCAGAAAGCCAGGTTCAGGATCATTATTCCGGCAGGGTTCCATAATAACGGCCGCAAGCCGTTTTCCATACTTATCTATTATAGACTGCAATGCCTGTTTATCGTTATATGGAAAGGTTACCGTAGTATCCCGAAGTTCTGCCGGTACTCCCAACGGGTTCAGGCCGGGTAAAAGATGTCCTCTCAATGAATCACTCTCTCCGAGATTTGCTGCCAGGTACCAGTCGTGCCATCCATGATACCCGCAAACGGCAATTACTGAGCGGTCTGTTGTTGCCCGTGCAATACGGACTGCCACAGCGCATGCTTCTCCCCCGCTACGTGTGAACCTGACCTGTTCCGCCCATGGATGAATATCACATAATACATCGGCAAGCTCCACTTCCTCCGGCGGATTCAGGGAACACATACTTCCAAGGTTTATACGGCGGCGTAATGCACGATTCACATCAGGGTCATTGAATCCCAGCAGACAACTGCCAATACCGTTGGTGGCCATATCATAATAATGGTTTCCATCCATATCCCATACTTCGCATCCCCTGGCTTCACTAAAATAAGCCGGCCAGCGATCCGGCGCCATCATCTCCGGTCTCTTGCTCAGCAACTGAACACCTCCCGGAATACGCTCCTTTGCATGCCGGTATAATTCACCCGTAGCACCTCTGATATCTTTCCTTAATACCAGTCTTTCGGCATTATTACAGAAAATATCGGTTAAATCCTCCCTGTTCAACCCAAACTCTTCAGCTGCATTTCTGATAGCCAGCAGTGATTCGATGCCCACAAGCAAAGGATTGGAAAACTTCTGCTTTTCCCAGTCCAGCGTATCTTCCTCAAGCCATACAAAACCGTCTCCGATGGAAATGCATTTACCCCTTATCAGTGATACAGGAAAATCACTGCCCCACATTAGTTTTTCAGGACCAAATTCCCTGAGAATAACCATGAGGGCATCAGGCTCACAAACTGCCGATGTGTCGAACCAAATGTTATTAAGTCCGCGTAACTGCCTGATTCCTTCTTTTGCATGCGGGCTATGAAAACACCGGGCTGCATGTGCCAATATAAGCCTGATACTGGGATAACGGGAGCATATTTCCCTTATCTCCCTGATATTATCCGGGTCGGCAACAGCATTTCTTTTCACCAGGTGCAGAACCACTATGCACTCATGTTTATCCGCAAGTTCCCATTGCCACTCCGGAAAATAACCCCTCACGGAGGATTCCCACGTAGGTTGTTCATTGCTGAAGACATGATAGGGTTTCATCCCGATAATTTTCGTATGGCTGAGTAATTCAGACAATTCAGCGGGGGAAGTACCGGGGGAAACCAAAACCAGCCCCCTGGAGGAGAGTTCCCTCGCTGACTCCAGTTGTGAAAGCAGGTAAGCATTTTTCCTGTTTATATCACATGCTGAGACAGGATAAGGAAAGAAAAGTCCGCCGGAGAGTTCTCTTCCGTTTAATAACGTGGTTAGATGCTCCTTCCATATATCAATGGACACTTCAGCAGGTCCCACAGGGATATTGGAGGGCTCTGATATATTAAGATCGGAGACACGGTAGATATGCGCATGAATATCAAAAATTTTTTCCGGCAAAAAACATGACAGATCTTCTATATATTTCAGATCGTATTCGTTGAAAAACCATTGTTTTATCATTGATCAATTTATTTTCTCTCTATATTTATAAAACCAGAATCCTGCCAAAGCTGCTAAAGTTACTGCTATTCCCGATATATATGAAGCATCCTTCCCCAGTGCAAAACCTTCCGGGGCGAGAAGAATATATGTTGATATAACTGCGGTCATAAACAATGCGGGAATAAGGGTAATCCGGTAGTTCTTCTTTTCTTTCACCAGATAAACCGTGATGGTCCACAGTACAACAGTTGCCAGAGTTTGATTTGACCATGCAAAATATCTCCAGATCACGCTGAAATTAATCTGAGTAAGGAAATAACCGATGGCAAACAGAGGAATACTTATCAGCAGGCGGTTAATAATTGGTCCCTGTTTCAGTTTTAAAAAGTCGGCTACAATAAGGCGTGCACTCCGGAATGCCGTATCTCCGGAAGTTATGGGTGCAGCAACCACACCCAGCAGTGCAAGGATTCCCCCGAATTTTCCAAGTAATGAATTGGATATTTCATTAACTATCCATGCAGCATTACCCTGATGTTCGGCCATAATATTGTTCAGTTCACGGATCCCCCCGAAGAAACTCATGCTAATTGCAGCCCATATCATAGCTACAAGAGATTCCGTAAGCATAGCGCCATAAAATACCCGCCGGCCTAGTTTCTCATTGGTAATACATCTGGCCATTAAAGGAGATTGTGTTGCATGAAAACCTGATATTGCCCCACAAGCGATGGTGATAAACAACATTGGAAATACAGGGAATTTATCAGCTTCCGAATGAAAATTTCTCAGATTTGAAAATGTTAATTCCGGTATGGGCATTCCCTTTACGAACAAAGCAATAATTAATCCTACGGCCATAAAAAACAAGGCAAAACCAAAAACAGGATATATTCTTCCGATAATTTTATCAATGGGAAGCATGGTGGCGAATACGTAATAAATAAAAACTATCCATACCCAGAAAGTCATGCTTAAAACATCGGGGGTAAGTCCTGCCAGAATTTTTGCAGGCCCCATGATAAAAACAGCACCCACCAGCACCATAAGGCAAACAGTGAATGCACGCATAAACTGTTTGGTGAACTTCCCCATATATATCCCGACAATTTCGGTGATGCTCAGACCATTATGTTTTATGGAAAGCATACCGGAGAAATAATCATGAACAGCTCCGGCAAATATTCCCCCGAGAATGATCCATAAGAAAGCAACCGGACCCCACATGGCGCCGGCGACTGCACCGAATATCGGGCCCAGGCCGGCAATATTCAGAAACTGTATAAGGAACACCCGCCACCAGGGAAGCGGCATATAGTCAACACCATCAGACATCCTCATTGAGGGGGTCACACTGTTTGCATCAGCACCGGCGATCTTTTCGATATACCTGGAATATAATAGATAAGCAAGGATCAGGATGAAAAAGGATATAATAAATGTGATCATGAAAATTTTTATGTGTTAACACATACTCAGTTCTGCATTATTTATCCGTGCAGAGAAGAAACGGGACATTAAATAATAATGATTGAATTAAAAGGTATCAAATATAGAAAAAAACTATTATAGTGCAAAGGCAATTATTTTCTTAACAGAATTCTTGTATAGACGTGCCTCCTGGCACATCTCCAGGGGGCTGTCTCATAAATGTTTTTAACCACAAAGGACACCAAGGATAACACGAAGGACACAAAGTATATATTTCTAAACGACAGCACTTTGTGTCCTTCGTGTTATCCTTGGTGTCCTTCGTGGTTGATAATATTTCAATTAATGAGACAGCCCCCTACCCAAAACCTCCAATACCGCCTCAGCAACCCTCTCCCCCAGTCGCCTTGAACCTTCATCTGTAAAATGCACATTCTCAGGTCTTTGAATCTCTGACAAAACAGGCAGGGCAAAAGAATAGAGATCATTAACGGTAATTTTATGCTTTTTAGCCAGCTTAACAGCAACCTGATTATATTTTACTTCCATACCCGGATCCCTTAACGGCCTTGTATTCTCAGGTACGGGGGTGGTAGTGGCTAAGATTAGTTTCGCACCGGAAGCTTTCATCCGGTTTATAATAAATTCAAGATTCTTCCTGTATGTCTTCAAATCAGCCTGTAACGGATCGGCGGGATTACTGGAGTTTTCACCGGTCACCGGATGAACATGTTTCAGATCGTGTAACCCGAAATTAAAATGTATCACATCCCAGCGGGTAGTTCCAAGCCATTCATCAATTTTTGCCACACCTTTGGTGGTTCCCTGGCAATTTTCGTCAGGACGGGAAACAGTGGCTTTTCCCCCGAGTATTTCTTTTACTATGGGTGTATATCCGATAGATATAGAATCCCCGATAATAAGAACATTGGGTAAATTATTCTGTAAAAAGGAGTAACTTCCTGGATGAAGGAAAAGCAAGCCTCCCAGTGCGCCGGCTTTAAAAAGGAATTCTCTTCTTGAGTGATTCATAATAATTATAGATATAACATCAACAACAATTTACTTAACCACAAAGGACACCAAGTACACACAAAGAACACAAAGGGCTGTCAATCTGCAATATATGCTTTGCGTCCTTCGTGTGTACTTTGTGTCCTTCGTGATTAAAACACTATATAGACAGCCACTAAATCACCAAATAATTTACCAATCAACGGGCCACGAAGAAAGGTTTTTAAAGAATAAAAGGTCTTCGTAATAAGGCTTTGTTTTCTCTTCAATGGCCAGCATTTCATCGGCAGAGAGGGGTTTGAAGTTCTTTGCGATTTCGATATTCTCCTCCAGTTCTTCCAGGTTGTCCAGACCAACAATTATGGTGCTGACAGGAAGGGTAAGTACATATTCCATGGCTTCCTTCATGGTTATGATCCCTCCATGACTGAATATGCGGTCGCGGGCAGGGATTTTCATCCCGACGATACCCATGTTTTTTTCCACCACATTGGGCAGGAACTTCTCAATAAAGGAGTCGTGATGTTTATCGGCTGCATTAATAGCCACCAGCACGTTATCAAACGGGTACCTGTCGGCAAGAGCATTCATGACATCAGGTCCTTCATGACCTGTAAACCCGACAAAGCGAACCATTTTCTCATCACGGGCTTTTTCCAGGGCTTTTATTACCCCATCCTCTGCAAACATACGGTCGAGGGTCTCAATTTCTGCGGATTTGACATTATGTATCTGCCACAGATCGAGATGGTCTGTTTGAAGATTTTTAAGGGATTGTTCCAACAGCCTCATTGATCCGTCATAGGTACGGTCATGTGTCTTGGATGCAAGAAAAACTTCATTACGACGGTATTTGAGCACCCTGCCAACATTTCTTTCGCTTGTCCCCCTGGCTTCACTTCTGGGTACTGTATCCGTTGCCCTGCCATATGCAGCAGCGGTATCAATGTAATTTATCCCCAGATCGATGGCTCTGTTGACGATCTCTTCCGCCAAATCTTCCTTTCCGGGTATTTCAACAGTGCCCTGTGCTCCGAGACTGTAAATACCTACCTTGTATCCTGTTTTTCCAAGAGGTCTGAGTGGAAGCTTGCCATTGCCCGGTTTCCCGTTGACACATGAACTTATCAACGGGGAGAATCCCATAACAGCTGATGCAGTGATCAGCTTTTGCAGGAATTCACGGCGTGTTTCAATACGGTTTTGTGTCATGATGATTTTTTTTATCAAATATAAGGCATATCTGAATAACAATCAAGGGAGGATAAAGTTTGATTATTAAGTTACAATGGTTCGTTAAACTTTTATATTGCGTTGATAATAATTATTTTAACAATTCGGGCATAAATTACCCATATTGTTGATATACAATATATTGCGCCTTCGCGCCTTCGCGTTTTATTTTAATTTAACGAACTGTTGAACCTATAAATTGATTCAAAAAATTCCGGCTGGTAAGCAGAGCATTTTTAATATCTTCATCGCTTCCCTCAAACGCTTTATCTTCCACTTCAATACATACCGGTCCGCGGTAACCCACACTGGTTAACGCTGAGAAGAAATCCTTCCATCTCACATCTCCTAATCCGGGTATCTTAGGTGAGTGGAACTGTAACGGATAAGCCAGGATGCCATGTTCGTCCAGTTTCTCTTTGTATATCTTTACATCTTTAAGATGAATATGGTGAAGCCTGTCTTTGAAATCATAGACAGGTTTTACTTCATCCATCATCATCCACGTAGGATGAGAAGGATCATAATTCAATCCGAACAAAGGACTTGGTATTATTTCGAACATTTTTTTCCAGATAGCCGGAGAAACAGCCAGGTTTTTCCCTCCCGGCCATTCATCACGGGTAAATAACATAGGGCAATTTTCTATACCTACCTTAATATTATGTTCCTCTGCTACTTTGATAATACCCGGCCAGCGTTCCTGAAACAATTTCAGATTATCTTCAATGCACTTTCCGGGATCACGGCCAATAAAGGTGTTGATTACAGGAACTTCCAGTTTATCAGCCATTTTAATTAACATTTTTATATGCTCAATGTAATATTCGGCCTGCTTAACATCAGGATCCAGGGGATTCGGATAGTAACCCAGCCCGGAAATATATACATCTTTCTCTTTTAGTGATTTCCTGATACTGTTGATATAATTCTGATCCGTGTTGTTAACATCTATATGGGTTACACCTGCATACCTTCTTTCGGCCTTTCCATAAGGCCAACACATCATTTCCACACAACGGAAACCATTGTCCGAGGCAAATTCAACCACCTCAGTAAAGCTTTTTTCAGCAAGAATGGCACTGACAAATCCTAAGTCTAACATAATTTTTAGTTTAATTGGTTGTCAAATAAGGGATCACGATATCAAGCTATCACGGGATCACGGGATCACGGGATCACGGGATCAGGTTATTAAGGGATCACGCTATCACGGTATCACGGGATCACGTGGAAAAAGGCACAAGCGAACAGCATCCCAAAATCAATAAATCAATAAATTAGCAAATCAATAAATCAATAAATCAATAAATCAATAAATGAACAGAAAGGGATCACGATATCACAGGAACATGAGATCATGATATATAATAACTGGTAAAAATAATAATTAGTATGATTTCCCCTGAAAAAATAATTTAACCAACATCTCTGAGGGCATTGTTACCAAATTATGATGTTTAAAACTTGAAGATGTGATGGTTGCAATTTGTTAATTTGGTGATTGCAGCAATTGGTTAATCAGGTTTTCAGCCTGTTTGCTTATTTGCCCGAATCAATGTTCTTTTTGTTTTAGTTAGACAAATACCATAATATAGTATCATTCGTTGCTACGTTGCGGCAATGGGACGGGTGTCATGAAGACGCTAACTATTTAATACAATAGTTAAAAAAAGTTAAGGCGTAGCCAAACCTAAACTAGAATATTAATTCGTAATTTATTTTAATTTTAATATTATTATCTTTGGAACAATAAAAATATCCAATAGTCACCCGATCCCGTGATCCTGTGATAGCGTGATCCATTAATAACCTGATCCCTCCACTTGATCCCTTGATCCCGTGATAGCGTGATCCCTTTAAACCACTTAACCATGAACCGTAGTGAAATAAACCAGATCATCCGTAATGCCAAAAATTTTATGGCAGAGATGAACTTTAAATTGCCCGTCTGGGCTGAATGGACAGTTGAAGACTG
Source organism: uncultured Bacteroidaceae bacterium (assembly GCA_964454295.1). Lineage (GTDB taxonomy): Bacteria > Bacteroidota > Bacteroidia > Bacteroidales > CAYVTV01. Next base: position 4,573 of record CAYVTV010000094.1, on the reverse strand, counting down.
GCAGAAGAACAAAACCGAAGCAATAGAAATCATAGAAAATATGTTGGGCTGGGATATTACCGATTTTGGCAGCGGTGATTTCTATAAAAGGGGATTGTTTCTGTTCACCATCCGCAACGGTAATCCCCTGCACGACAGCAAGCCATATGCCGAAAAGATCATGATCGTGGAGGAAAACCAGGAAACACCCATGCATTTCCATTGGAGTAAGATGGAAGACATTATAAACCGGGGTGGAGGAAATCTTGTAATTGATCTCTATAATTCAACCTTTAATGAGGGCTTTGCCGACACCCCGGTAACCGTTAAAATAGACAGTATTCCGCGTACTGTTCCTGCCGGGGGAAAAGTGATCCTCACACCGGGTGAAAGTATCTGCCTTGAACAGGGTATTTATCATCGCTTCTACGGTGAACCGGGAAAAGGGAAAGTGCTGGTGGGAGAAGTTTCGGCTGTAAATGACGATTCAGCTGACAACAGGTTTAATCCGGTTGTAGGACGGTTTCCTGAAATTACCGAAGATGAAAAACCTTTGCACCTGCTGGCAGCTGATTATAAAAAGATACTATAATAAATAACATGAAAAAAATCATTATCTCCGGCACCGGCTGTTCACTGATTGACAATTTATTCAATAATCTTGACTTCTCCAGCGACATTTTCAAAAGATATTTATCGAAAAGTGCCGGAGATGGAGGTTTAAAACCAGGACAACTTGTTTTTACCGAAGAATTCGAGCAATTTGCGGGAGAAGATATTAACACTATCCTTTCCAAACTTATCGGCAACCGCCCACCTGACGCTTATAATGTCGGCGGGCCTGCTATTGTGGCATTGATCAATGCCGCACAACTGACCCATGAGCTTGGCACCGTTGTTAACTTTTACGGTGCAAGAGGTGAAGATGTCAATGGTGAGCACATCATGGAATTGCTGGCTAAAACTCCGGTAAATATTTCCAGTTACAAAGTTACAGGGAAACCAACTCCTTATACCAATGTACTCTCCGACCCCGGCTATGATAACGGACACGGAGAACGCACATTCATCAACAATATCGGTGCTGCATGGGATTTTTTCCCGGGAGACCTGGATGATGATTTCTTTGCATCCGACATTGTGGTTTTCGGAGCCACCGCATTAGTCCCCAATCTCCATGACAACCTCACTTCCCTGTTAAAGGAAGCAAAACAAAACGGATGTATTACTGTGGTTAATACGGTATACGATTTCCGCAACGAAAAACGCAATCCGGACAAGAAATGGCCTCTGGGAGAGTCGGATGAAACATATCGGTACACCGACCTGCTGATTACAGATCATGAAGAAGCGTTACGACTGAGCGGAAAAGGGAATATTGAAGATGCTGCTAAGTTTTTCATCAGTCAGGATACAGGGAGTATCGCAATAACTCACGGAGTAAACCCGGTAATGATATATTCCTCAGGAAAGTTTTTCAAACCTCAACCGCTTATAAAAATTCCTGTATCCGAAAAGATCAGGATCATGCTCAGGGAACACCCGGAACTGGCAGGCGACACAACAGGTTGCGGGGACAATTTTGCCGGTGGAATGATAGCTTCCCTGGCTATGCAAATCCATAAAGGCGTTGAAAACCCTGGTATCAGCGAAGCAACCTTATGGGGAATAGCTTCCGGAGGATTTGCCTGCTTTTACGTCGGGGGTACCTGGTTTGAAAAGGACAAGGGGGAAAAACTGAGGGAAATAATCCCCATTTATAATGATCTTTCAAGCCGGAAACAGCCAGATGTATGAAAAGTATGGATAAGAAAATGGTGCTGTTCGGCGCAGGAAAAATAGGCCGTAGTTTTATTGCCCAGTTGTTCAGTCGCTCGGGCTACAGGGTTGTGTTTGTGGATATATTTCAACCGGCGATTGATGCCTTAAACCATTGTGGCAAATACAGAGTTGTAATAAAAGATAAGCAGGAAGAAGAAATTATTGTAGATAATGTAGCCGGTATTCATACCCGTGAAAAGGAAAAGATTGCAGCAGAGATTGCTTCTGCATCCATCTGCGCGGTATCTGTCGGCCAACAGGGTTTGCCTTCCATAATACCCCTGCTGGCTGCCGGTCTCAGCCTGCGCTATACATTATCACCGGAAACCCCACTCGATATTATTATCGCCGAGAACATGAGAAATGCTGATTCCTGGTTTCGTGATAATCTCGGTACTCATCTTCCCCCGGGGTACCCTTTTGACAAACTGGTCGGACTGGTAGAAACAAGTATCGGGAAGATGGTTCCCATAATGACGGAGGAAGATACTAAGCATGACCCGCTGCTTGTATTTGCCGAGGCATATAACACGTTGATCCTTGATAAAAAAGCTTTTAAAAATCCTATACCGGATGTGAAAGGTCTTGCACCCAAAGAAAATATGAAAGCATGGGTTGACCGCAAGCTTTTTATTCACAACCTGGGACACGCTGCTGCTGCCTACTACTCCTTCCATACCAATCCCGGTCTGATATACCTGTACGAAGGACTTGCCATCCCGGAGGTTTATCAACAAACGAAACTCGCTATGGAACAATCAGCACAGGTTCTATTAACACTGTACCCCGAAGAATTTACCACTGCTGATATGGACGAACACATCTCCGATCTGCTTCAGAGATTCCAGAACAAAGCGCTGGGAGATACCATACACAGAGTGGGATGTGATCTGCCACGAAAGCTCTCCCCTTCCGACCGGCTGGTAACACCAATAAAATACGCCATTCAGTTCAATCTTCCTTACAATTACATTGAAAAGGCCCTGCAACTGGCATTTGATTTTAATACCACCGACCTGGATGGGAAGATGCACCCTGAAGATGTACGGTTTCATAAAATGCTGGCGGAAAACGGGAGGGAGTGGGTGTTGGGGAAGGTGTGTGGGTTGGGTTAGAAGGGATCACGCTATCACGGGATCACGGGATCGAGGGGAAGGGATCACAATAGCAGGGATCACGGGATCACGATATCATGGGATCGAGGGGATAAATCTCTTAATTTATAGTGTTTCTTAAACAACGTTACCCTGATTGTAACTTTCCGCAAAACACCTGTCAGTTACTAACAGCGTCAAACCATGAAAAATAAATATTAAAAAACCAACCATTAAGGTACTTGCAGAGCAGCTCTGCGGCTAGCTGACAATGTAACACTCTCCCCCCTCGATCCCGTGATCCCGTGATCCCGTGATCCCTTTCACCTGTCACCCGTCACCCCTCATTCAATCTCCCCATGATACTCCTGCAACGACTTCACCGGATACTTCCCATTCTGCCTTTCCTTAATACCCTTAGTGGCTGCCAGGGCGGCAGCGGTGGTGGTTATATAGGGAATGCCATATTTAATGGCGTTTTTGCGAATGTACGAATCATCATATTCACTCATCTTGCCGGCAGGAGTGTTGATTACCAGGTTTATCTCCCCGTTTTTGATAGCATCTACAATATTCGGCCGGCCTTCGTAAACTTTATTGATGGCTTGTGAAGGAATTCCATGTTGCTCCAAATATTCTTTTGTGCCACCGGTAGCCAGTATCTTAAATCCCATGTCGATAAAGTTCTGCGCTGTCTGGTTGATCCTGTGCTTATCCCTGTCGGCAATGGTGATCAAAACGTTTCCTTCAACAGGAAGGCTTATCTTTGTTGCCTCCTGTGATTTAAAGAATGCCAGTCCGAATGAATCGGCAAGACCGAGCACCTCGCCCGTTGATCTCATTTCAGGACCAAGGACAGGATCCACATTCGGGAACATATTGAACGGGAATACCGCTTCCTTCACTCCATAATGTTTTATTTTCCGGTTCTTCAGATTGAATTCAGCCAGCTTTTTACCCAGCACAATTTCCGTGGCCACCTTAGCCATCGAAATATTACATATTTTTGACACCAGAGGAACTGTCCTTGATGCCCTGGGATTAGCTTCAAGGATATATACCGTATCCTCATAAATGGCATACTGGATATTCATCAGGCCCACTACCTTAAGCTCCACCGCTATTTTGCGTGTATATTCATAAATGGTTTTAAGATGAGGTTTTTCTATAATTACCGCAGGAATAACACAGGCGGAATCACCGGAATGAATACCTGCGTATTCAATATGCTGCATCACTGCAGGTACAAAAGCTTCTGTACCATCGGCCATGGCGTCGGCTTCAGCTTCAATGGCATCTTCCAGGAATTTATCTATCAGCAGCGGCCTGTCAGGGGAAACATCCACAGCCAGAGCAACATATTGCCTGAGCATGTCCTCATCCATGATGATCTTCATGCCACGACCTCCCAAAACATAAGAAGGCCTGACCATTAAAGGATAGCCTATGCGGGATGCTATTTCAAGCGCCTCTTCAGCAGTGCTTGCCATGCCCGACTCCGGTTGCGGTATGCCCAGCTTTTCCATAATATGCCGGAAATGATCCCTGTCTTCAGCAAGGTCAATAGTTTCAGGACTTGTCCCAAGGATCTTCACACCGTTCTCAGCCAGCTCGTTTGCTATATTCAGAGGGGTCTGTCCTCCAAACTGGACAATCACGCCTTCGGGTTTTTCCTTTTC
>CAYVTV010000093.1:0-14913 GCA_964454295.1 uncultured Bacteroidaceae bacterium | reverse complement strand
TGCTTTTAACCACAAAGGACTCAAAGTACGCACAAAGGACACGAAGTATATATTCCTAAATGACAGCACTTTCCGCGAGCGCTGACCGCGTGTCGCCTTAGCTTTAGCGGTGGCACAAGCTACTCAGCGGAGGCGCTGTGTCCTTCGTGTAGTCCTTTGTGTCCTCCGTGGTTGATAATATTTCAATTAATGAGACAGCCCCAAAGGAGATTAAACGAACTCCTGAAATGAAGGATTTTCAATTATCTCCTTTATCCTTACCAGGAACCCCACCGAATCTCTGCCGTCAATGATGCGATGATCGTAAGAAAGCGCCAGGTACATCATCGGCCGTACTACAATCCGACCTTCAATAACCACAGGTCGCTCTGCAATCCTGTGCATGCCCAGAATTGCAGCCTGCGGCGGATTAATGATGGGTGTTGACATCATGGAACCAAATATGCCTCCGTTTGTAATGGTAAATGTTCCCCCGTTCATCTCCTCAATACTGAGACGGTTGTTTCTGGCTTTCCCTGCCAGAACATCAATTTCCTTCTCTATTTCCGGCAGGCTTAAAACCTCTGCATTTCTGATGACAGGAACCATCAGTCCCTTTTCGGTCTGTACAGCAATACCAATATCGCAATACGAAGGAGTGATGATCTCTTCTCCTTCAATCCTTGAGTTGACCATCGGGAAATCGATCAATGCAATGGCTGAAGCTTTGGTGAAGAACGACATAAAACCCAGCTTTATACCATGTGCTTTCATAAAGTCGTCCTGATGCTGTTGCCTTAAAGAAATAACCCTGCTCATATCCACCTCATTGAAAGTAGTAAGCATGGCTGTCTCATTTTTAACGGCTACAAGCCTTTCACTTAGTTTCTTTCTCAACAGGCTTATCCTCGTTCTGTTTTCATTCCGTGAGCCTTTCCGGGTTTTATGCAATGATGGTGTTTCCTTGACTTCCCTGCCTTTCAGACTCCTGATATCATTACTCGTTATTTTCTTTAATCCGTTTATTACATCCCCCACTGAAAGATTATATTCCTTCATCATACGTGCTGCCAGGGGAGTGATTTTCACTTTCGCGTATTCATCTTTTTTCGTTGCAGATAAAACCTCTTCTTCCTGCCCTGCCTCCTTACTCCGTTCTTTTTCAGGAATACTTTTTTTCACAGGGATCTCCGGTTCAGATTTGGTCTTTACCTTCATTCCGGCATCGCCCTTTTTTGATGTATCAATAGTGCCCACCACTGTTCCAACCGACACCCGTTCACCTTCGGACTTAAGAATATGCAATTGCCCCGTTTCTTCAGCAATGAGTGGTAAAGTTGCTTTCTCTGATTCAATTTCAGCTATTTCCTGGTCTTTGAATACTATATCACCATCATCTGCCAGCCAGCCGGCTATTTCCACCTCCGACACAGATTCACCAGGTCGCGGTGCTTTAATTTCTATGATCATATATTCTTCTTTTTATTATCGAAATAAAAATGCTGCTTTAGTATTTTTTTCCTTGAACTTCCAACAACACACTGCAACCCGCAGTATTTATTCTTCAGCTCACAATCACATTTCCTGAAAACTTTTTCAATGATCTCCTGCTGCTGGATCTCATGTATCCTGTTCAGTCCTACAGCAGGGCTTCCGCTGGGCTGCCTGGTAACAGGTATGATGTGGTATTTTCGCATGTGATGCTGGACATAATACCAGGGGCCCATGTTCTCAGCTTCCTCCTGTACCCACAGAGTAAGGAGATTATTACTGTACTTTTTCACTATCGCATCAATCTTCTGCGCCGGAAAAGGATGTAACTGTTCAATCCTCACCAGGGCTATATCCCTGGCTTCATACTCATTCTTCCTGGCCAGCAGGTCATAGAATATTTTTCCGGAACAAAACACCAGTCTTCTTACTTCATCCTGGTCGGTATCAGGATCATCAATAATATCCTGAAAACTGCCTTTCTCAAAATCATCAAGTGGTGAAATACATCCGGGATGGCGAAGCAAAGATTTAGGAGTAAACACTATCAGCGGCACCCTGAAATTTCGTTTTATATGCAACCTGAGAAGATGAAAAAAATTAGCCGGCGTTGTGGGATTTACCACCTGCATATTTTCATTGGCCGAGAGATTGAGAAATCGTTCAATACGTGCAGATGAGTGTTCAGGGCCCTGCCCTTCAAAACCGTGTGGCAGTAATAAAACAAGACCGTTCATTAATCCCCATTTCTCTTCACCCGAACTTATATACTGATCAGTTATTATTTGTCCTGCATTGGCAAAATCCCCGTACTGAGCTTCCCAGATGGTTAATCCCTCAGGAAGTGCAAGTGCATAACCGTATTCAAATCCGAGAACTCCGTATTCGGAAAGAGGGGAATTGTAGATATTGAATGTACACTGCCGGTCGGCAGACAAGGGCTGACATTCAGCTGGTAAATCCTGCCGGTCGGCAGACAAGGGCTGACTTTCAGCTGGTAAATCCTGCCGGTCGGCAGACAGGGGCTGACTTTCAGCTGGTAAATCCTGCCGGTCGGCAGACAGGACATAATTTTCGACTGACGGGACTTGCCGGTCGGAAATATTTTTCAGAGGGAAGTATAGCTGATCGGTGTCTTCAATTACCAGGCCTGCATGCCGGTGAGAGAAGGTTCCCCTTATGCTGTCCTGTCCGCTTACACGGACGGGATGTCCTTCAATGAGTAAGGTCGCAAATGCAAGTAATTCAGCAAGGGCCCAGTCTGCTCTTTCCGATGACAGCATGAGCTTTCGCTCCTCCATCAACCGGATTATTTTTCTGAAGAACTTTTTATCAGGAGGCAGCTGATGCAGGCTATGTCCCAGGTCTTTCAAAACAGCCTTTTCAATACCGGTGTGAACATGCCTGCTGAAATCCTGCAGTTCGGGATAAATAAATGACTTCCACTCGTTTTTTAAAAATTGTTTTATTACAACTTTCTTAATATCCTTTGCTTTCTCGAGCTTTTTCTCAAGCATGGCGTCATTTATGCTATCCATCTCCTCAATTTCTTCTCTGGAAAAAACGCCTTCTTCCATCAGTTTGTTCCCATAGATTACATGGGGATCAGGGTGAGCGGCAATGGCTTTATAAAGTAAAGGCTGGGTAAAGCGCGGTTCATCACCTTCATTATGTCCATATTTCCGGTAACAGAGAATATCGATGAAAACATCAGTGTGGAATGTCTGCCTGTATCTCATTGCCAGCCTGACGGTATGCACCAGTGCCTCAACATCATCACCGTTAACATGAAACACGGGAGATTTGGTTACTTTGGCAACGTCGGTGCAATAGGTACTGGATCTGGCATCCAGGTAGTTGGTAGTAAAGCCAACCTGGTTATTAATTACCAGGTGTATCGTTCCCCCGGTAAGATACCCGGGGAGTTCCGACATCTGGATCAGTTCGTAAACCACACCCTGCCCTGCGATGGCAGCATCACCGTGGATCAGCACCGGAACAAGCTTTTTAACATCACCTGCATAGAGCTTATCGATCCGTGCCCTGGCAATACCCTGGATCACCGGGCTGACGGCCTCAAGGTGGGAAGGATTAGGCGCCAGATTAAGTATTACAGTCTTCCCCGATACGGTTTTTATAGTATTTCCGCAACCCAGGTGATATTTCACATCTCCAAGGGAAATTCCCGTTTCGTATTCATTACCTTCAAACTCCTTGAAAATCTGCTCATGAGGCTTCTGTAACACGTTGGCCATCACATTCAACCTGCCCCTGTGAGCCATTCCAATGGTAAACTCTTCAACCCCTTGTAAGGAAGCAGCTTCAATAAGGGAATTTAATGCCGGAATAAGAGTTTCAGCTCCTTCAAGCGAAAAGCGTTTCTGCCCGGTAAAGCGTTTATGTATGAACTTCTCAAAACCTGTGGCATGTAGAAGGTAACGATAAAGCATTTTCTTCTCCTGATTACTGAACCTGGTGGAATTCCTGTTCTTCTCAATATTTTCCTTTAACCAGGCAAGCTTTTCAGGAGCCCTGATAAACATGTATTCAGCCCCGATTGAATTGCAATAGGTACTTTTGAGATTTTCAACAATGGCTGAAAGACTGGCTTTCCCAAGCCCTATTTCTTTCCCCGCATGAAACAAGGTGTCCTGGTCACTTCCCGAAAGCCCGTAATTTTCAATGTCAAGTCCGGGAAGATATTTCCTTCTGGTCCTTACCGGATTTGTCTTAGTGAATAAATGACCCCGTTTACGGTAAGCATCAATAAGGTTCAATACCTTAAACTCCTTATCAAAAGTCTCCCCTGGAATCTCCTTTTGCTCATAATTATGCCGTGCAAACTCAAAGCCTTCAAAAAACCTGCGCCATGAGATATCAATACTCTCCGGATCGGTAAGGTACGCATTGTACAACTCAGCAACAGCTTTGATGTCTATATTCCCGAGATAAGAGTGACGCGTCATGTAAAAAAAAATATACCGTGAATTTAAGGTAAAAACTCTTTTTAATCAAACACTAAGAATAACCGCTTGTGCGGTTTAATTACTTTGAATAATAATTTTTGCGTCTGTTAACGCTGTCAGGCCATTAAAACAAAAACAAATCAAACCGCACAAAGCGGTATAGGAATAACAAATAAACACTATTTTTCTGATATTTAATAACAACAGGGGGGAAGGATTGTTTAGATCAGGTCTTCTTATTAGAATAGTAAAGTTTTATTCTGTAGAGGAATGAGTACGATTGACGCGTGACATGTGACGAGTGACGGGGCGGGCATTGCCGACAACTGGCGGAGAGTTCGCCGAAAGGCAATTTTTTTATCCGGACTGAAGTGATAAATAATATTTATGCTACTTTTTTTGTATTTTTGCAGCTTTTAAAATAACATATAAATACACCAGACATATGAAAATCGGTATTCTGAAGGAATCCGGAAAGGAAAACAGGGTTGCCCTTTTACCCGATTCAGCAGGCGTTTTAGTCAAATCCAATGTTACGGTACTTGTGGAAAAAGGAGCAGGTGTATCGGCTTTTACTTCCGATAAGGAATATGAGGCCATAGGTGCTTCGGTATTATCCAGGGATGAAGTTATAGCAGGATCAGACCTTCTCGTTATGATAAATCCACCGGACTCTAAGGATCTGCAGAAGATGAAAGAAGGACAGGTTCTGACAGCCGTTTTGAATCCCTTCATGAATACAGATCTTGTAAAGAAACTTGCGGAAAAAAATATCACCTCGTTCAGTCTGGATATTATCCCACGGACGACCAGGGCACAGTCAATGGATATTTTGTCGTCACAGGCAACCGTTTCCGGTTACAAGGCAGTCCTTGATGCTGCCGGAAAATTCAGCGGATTCATGCCTATGTTAATGACAGCAGCAGGGACGGTGAAACCTGCAAAGGTCCTTATCCTGGGAGCAGGTGTTGCCGGTCTTCAGGCCATTGCCACTGCACGTAAACTGGGAGCCGTTGTGGAGGCATTTGACGTGAGATCAGCTGTGAAGGAAGAAGTAATGAGCCTTGGAGCTAAATTCGTTGAAGTGGAGGGAGCTATTGATGACAAATCTGCCGGAGGTTATGCTGTGGAACAAACAGAAGAATTCAGAATAAAGCAGCAACAGGTTATCCAGGAACATGCAATGAAATCCGACATTGTCATTTGTACAGCTCAGATACCGGGCAGAAAAGCCCCGGTATTGCTTCTGAAGAAAACGGTGGAAGCCATGGAACCGGGTTCGGTGATCATCGACCTCGCCGCATCTACAGGAGGTAACTGCGAGCTCACCAGAAACAATGAAGTAGTGGTACACAACCAGGTGAGCATTGTCGGAAATTCAGATTATCCCTCGGAAATGCCCACAGATGCCAGCCTTATGTTCGGAAAAAATGTCATTAACTTCCTTAAACTCGTGATTGATGAAAAGGGAGATATGAATCTTGATTTTAACGATGATATTGTGCAGGGTACATGTGTAACACATAATAAAGAGGTTGTAAACCAACGAATAAAAGAAATTTTAAATAAATAATTACGCAGAAAACATGGAACAGGTATTAACTTTTTTCTGGGAAAACCGTGATGCAATATTCATTATTGTGTTATCAGTATTACTTGGTGTTGAAGTAATCTCGAATGTTCCTTCCGTTCTTCACACCCCGCTTATGTCTGGTGCAAATGCCATCAGCGGGGTTATTATTATCGGAGGGATCATTCTTGTAGGTCACGCCGACTCGGCCCTCGAATGGACACTGGGAATTTTCGCTGTCCTGCTGGGAACTCTTAATGTTTCCGGTGGCTTTGTGGTCACTGACCGCATGTTGGAAATGTTTAAAAAGAAGAAAAAGAAGTAGAAATATGAACACACTTTCCACCCTCATCATACCTTCCACAGGGGAAGTTATTTTAGAATTCAGCTACCTGCTTTCTGCGATACTTTTTGTTATAGGACTGAAGCTTCAGAGTCATCCTGATTCGGCCAGAAGAGGAAACCTCTGGGCAGCATCGGGGATGCTTCTGGCAATGATAACCACACTCATTCTGCATAAAAATGGTGACGGAGAAGGCATCCCTCCTTTAAATGCCATCATCGTGGTTATTTCCATTGCTTTCGCCGGTACCATAGGCGCTGTTATCGCCCGCAGGGTAAAAATGACTGCCATGCCGCAACTTGTTTCGTTCTTCAACGCTACCGGAGGTGCAGCATCAGCACTCGTTGCCCTTATTGAGTTTTCAAATCCTGAAAATGAATCCATCCTGGTCACCCTCCTCGGTCTCGTAATAGGTAGTATTGCATTCAGCGGAAGTATGATCGCCTATGGGAAGCTCGACGGAAAAGTAGGCGATATCTTTGCAGGATTCATGAAGTATCTCAACCTGTTCATGCTGGCTGTGATTGTAGCTCTTGTTATTGTGTTAATGGCTGCAGGTCTTACGGCGGAAGTGAACACTTACCTTGTTTACGGATTACTGGTAATAAGTCTGGTATATGGCGTTACTTTCGTTATGCCTATCGGAGGAGCCGATATGCCGGTGGTTATTTCACTCCTCAATTCATTCACGGGTATTGCCGCAGCCATGGCAGGATTCATCTATAACAACCAGGCCATGATCCTTGGAGGCATCCTTGTTGGTGCAGCAGGAACCATCCTCACCATACTTATGTGCAGGGCTATGAACCGCTCGCTGATAAATGTCATCGTGGGAGCTTTTGGCGGCGGCGGAGCAGGTATTGACAAAGAAGTGGGGGCCATAAAAGAAATCTCCGTCAGCGATGCTTCCGTACTCCTGAGCTACAGCCAGAAGGTGGTGATTGTCCCGGGATACGGACTGGCAGTGGCACAGGCACAACACCTGTGCCATGAACTCGAAAAACTGCTCGAAGAAAAAGGCGCCGAGGTAAAATATGCCATCCACCCGGTGGCAGGAAGAATGCCCGGCCATATGAACGTGCTGCTGGCAGAAGCCGACGTTTCATACGATAAACTTGTGGAGATGGACGACATTAACCCGGACATGCCCAATACAGATGTGGTTATGGTTATCGGAGCAAATGACGTGGTTAACCCCGCTGCTCTCGACGACCCCTCAAGCCCGATATATGGTATGCCTATTATTAAAGTGCATGAAGCCAGAAATATCATCGTGATGAAAAGAGGTATGGGTAAAGGTTATGCCGCTATCGAAAATTACCTCTTCTACGATCCCAAAACACGCATGCTCTTCGGTAATGCCAAAGATTCACTGCAAAAACTGGTGACAGAAGTCAAAAGCTTATAGTTCAGGGAATTTTTCACCCCTTGTGTACCTTCGTGTGTGCTTCGTGTCCTTCGTGGTTCAATACGTCCGGTAATCAACCACGAAGGACACAAAGGAATGCACGAAGGGACACAAAGAATGAACTGTTCCTTGTTAATCTGTTGTTAATTATTCCCTTAAAACCAAATCACTTTATTAACTTTGCAATAAAAAATGACCCGAAAGAATATACGGCTTATTATTCTTCTCTCGGCCTTCTCCCTCACCGGCCTGATCGTAACACAAACATTCTGGGTTAACAGGGCTATTAAACTGGCACAGAAGCAATATGACCACCGCGTGGACCTTGCATTTGAGGAGATAAGAACAGAACTCAAAACATACAAGGACCAGATGAAAAAATCAGGAAATCATCACGTTACTATTGATAAAAATTTATTTGAATCTATTTTCGATGTGCTGGATACTGTCTTTCTACGGCAGACTATACGTAAGTATGTGGAATATCACAAACTTCATGATAATTATTACTTTGCCATAATAAAATCATCAAATGATTCCGTTATCTATGCATCATCCCCCGAAATGCCTGATCTGAGAGGAGTCAAAGTGCACAAAGCCTGCCTGCGCAAGCTGTGGGAAAAAGAATATATCTACCTGGCCGTGTATTTCCCCTTTCAACGATCAGGAACACTGCTCGAAATGTCAACATGGCTTATATCTTCAGCTGTTTTCCTGGTGCTGATGATCCTCACTTTTTACTTTACCATTATGAGCATCATCAAACAGAAGAAAATATCAGAGATACGCGACGATTTTATTAATAACATAACACACGAATTTAAAACTCCCATATCAACCATATCGCTGGCATCTGAAGTTTTGATAAATGCCAGACCGGAGATTGCGGAAGAACGGATACGAAAATATGCAGGGATCATTTTCGATGAAAATAAAAGAATGCGCGCCCAGGTCGATAGAGTCCTTCAACTGGCCGTTATGGATAACGGGAAACATGACCTCGAAATAAAACCCGTCAATATTCACGACCTCGTTAAATCAAATGTTGATAATTTATGTCTTGAACATTGTGAAAGACACGTGCATATCACATACCAGCTGGATGCTGAACATACAATCCTCAAGATCGACCCGATACATATGGCAAATGTTATTATTAATTTAATAAATAATGCCATTAAATACTCCCCGGGAGAACCGGAAATAAAAATAATCAGCAAAACAGAGAACAATTTCTTTGTTTTGAGTGTTGAAGATAAGGGAATAGGTATTCACAAAGATAACCTTAAACATGTTTTCGAAAAGTTTTACCGTGTTCCGACAGGAAATGTACATAATGTAAAAGGTTTTGGTTTAGGGCTTTACTATGTTAAAACCATGGTTGAAGCTCATGATGGTTTCATTAAAGTGTACAGTGAGCCTGAAAAAGGTACAAGATTTGATGTTTACCTTCCCATAGATTAAATCCAAGGATTGATTATGAAGACAAATAAAGCAAAAATATTGTTGGTGGAAGATGATACAAATCTGGGTATTGTTCTGACAGATTTCCTGGAGATGAATGAATACGCTGTGACACTTGCTACAGATGGTATTGCAGGAATGGAATTTTTTAAGAACGGTATCTACGACCTCTGCATACTCGACATCATGCTTCCCTATAAAGATGGTTTCAGCCTGGCAGATGAAATAAAAAAACGAAACCCTGAAATTCCTGTTATCTTTCTCACTGCCAAAACTATGGAAAAAGACAGGATCAGGGGACTGAAAGCAGGTGCCGATGATTACATTACCAAACCTTTCAGTACGGAAGAACTTAAACTACGCATCGACGCTATCCTCAGAAGATCAAAATATTCTATTCTGAGAAAAGACCTGCCTGTGATATTTAACATTGGAAACTTTGTATTTGATTATACCAACTTTACCCTGAAATCGGGAAAAGGACATGAGAGGAGGCTGACAAAAAAGGAGGCTGAAGTCTTAAGGCTTCTGAGTATCAACAAGAATCAGATCGTCAGGCGCGAAGTCGCATTAAAAAACATCTGGGGAAGTGATGACTATTTCATGGGGAGAAGCATGGATGTATATATCGCTAAATTGCGCAAGTTTCTGAGTCCGGACGGATCAATTTCCATCGTTAATATCCCCCGTACCGGTTTCAAATTGCAAGTAAAAGAGTAATTTTGCAGAAAATACTGCATTATGACCGAAGATAAAATTCCCAGGCTGGATAAATATCTGTGGAGTGTAAGAATTTTTAAAACCCGTAACATAGCCCTGGAAGCATGTAAAAAGGGAAGGGTCACTGTGGGAGGAATGCATGCCAAACCATCGAGACAGGTTAAACCAGGCGAACTACTGCAGGTTATCAAACCCCCGGTAACATATACCTATAAAATAATTGACTTCCCCGCAGGAAGAATATCTGCCAGATTAATACCTGAATACATCGAAGACCTCACTGCCCCGGAAGAATTAAACAAACTACTGCAACAGGATACTTTTTTTATTAAAAGGGACAGGGGTACCGGAAGACCTACAAAAAAAGAAAGAAGACTCATTGACAACCTAAGAGAGCAGTGAAATGTTTACAGCACGGGAAAAAAGAAAGACAAATATTGCAGAATACCTTATATATATGTTCCAGGTAGAGGATATTATCCGTAGTATGGGCTTCGACATTGAAAGTATTGAGAAAAACATTATAGGTCAGTATGATCTTTCTTACCCTGAAAAAAGGGAAATGCGCGAATGGTATCTGTCCCTTATACATATTCTCAAAGCACATGATCTAGAAAAAATTGGCCATAATCCCATCCTGAAAAATATCATGGATGAACTTAATGATTTACATGTCAGACTATTATCAAATCCTTCGGAAGGTGAATACTTTATCCTCCACCAGGACGCGAAAGCTGCCATCTATGAGCTGAGAAGGAAAACACCTGATAATGGGAGACATGAAATTGAGATTTGTCTGGATGGGTTATACGGACTTCTCCTACTCAGATTGGCAAAAAAACAAATTAACCCGGAAACGGAAAAAGCTTTCCGGCTTATAAGTAAAATGATGGCATATCTCTCAGCAAAATATAAGCTGATTGATGAAGGAACTGCTGAAATTTAGATCAGAATTTATACGAGAATCCCAGCCCGAAAACCTCCTTAAACTGCATCCGGGGGCCTTTCCTCTCCGGCATGGTATCGTCAATAGCGAATTTTATATCATCATCGTAGATCATCAGGATATTGATAGTGGCAGAGAGAAATTCATTGATCTTCATACTCACCAGCACTTCCATGTTCACATCAATATTCTGCGGATTTTTCAGGTAGTTGGAGAAAAAGTCGGCCTTAGCAAGCAAATCCACATTAGTAACAACCTGTGTTTTATACATCACTTTCAAAAATCCTCCGAGCTCTGCCCTGAATTTTTCTCCCGGCTTAACACCAAATGCTCCTGCTGCCGACAGGTCATCATCGCTGACAATAGTAAACTTGCCGGTAAGCGGAGAAACAAACAGGTTAAATTTCTCCGAAGGTTTATAGTCAATACCCAACGATGTGGTAATATATGCCGGTGCAAACAAATTGGATATTATTACTGAATCGTTCGGGTAATTATATCCCGGTGCAAACTGTGTCCGGAAGTTCATCATCCCGCTGTAATATAACTTATCCGTTGCTTTTCTCCCAAACTGTGAATTCAGTTCTATACGGTCATTACTCTTCTTTGTTATATCTCCCTGTCGGATTAATCCGTAACCCAGATCTATGGAATTTGCCCAGCTCAGAACATCCTTCTCGTAGTTTGCAAAAAGATTCAACATCGCTCCCCCGGAGAAAGAGTTCTCTCCCCCTGCCGCCCAGTACTTCGAGAAACTCACCTGCGAAAAGGTGAGCGTGGCAATACCGCCCTTCTTCCAGGGAGAAATGGTGTCTGCTTCCTGCGAATAAACAAAGCAAACAGCAAATGATAATGCAATCGTAGTTAATAGTTTTTTCATGACGTGTATTTGATTTAAAGAATATATAATATAATCGGACTTTCATTTGTGATTCTTCATCAACCTTTGTGTCCTTTGTGGTTAAATACATTACGGTTTTAACCACAAAGGACACAAAGGATAACACAAAGGAATCACTAAGTATATTCCCCCACAATGATCTCCTTTAAACTTCTCTTCGGTACATGATGCACCTCGTTCTCATCCCTCCGGTAACGGATATCTCCTTCCTTAACCTCATCAATGACAACGATCTCGGCAGGTTCACCCAGTGCAATAACATACAAAATCTCAAGGTGAGAAGGTAAGGATAGTAGCTTTGCCAGTTCATTTCTTTTTACCGACCCCAGAATGCATCCGCCATATCCCTTCTCCACAGCAGTAAGTAATATACTCTGTGCCGCAATGCCGTCATCACAGAAATAATTATCAGCAAGGGTTTTATCATGCAGCATTACAATGTAAGCCGATGGCCTTTCACCAGGCTGTGGACCCGGCCAGTCTTTCAGATATCCTGCCCATGCGAGACAGGGGAATATTTTATTGTTCATTCCCTGGTCAGAGGAAATAATATACTTCAGTGTCTGCATATTCCTTCCCGATGCCGATAACCTTGCATTGTTGATCATGTCACGAATATCCTCCCTGCTTATCTTAATGTCCTCGTGAAACCTGCGATAACTCCTGTTTTTGAGTATTAATTGACTGAGCATAGGCTTTTTTTACAAAGATAACCTTTTTAGAAAACACATAAATATTATGAAATGTCTTTCCTTTGTGTCCTTCGTGAATACCTTTGTGTCCTTCGTGGTTAATTACGTAATATAGTTAACCACAAAGGAACACAAAGGGTTTCACAAAGGGACACGAAGGGATTAAAAATATTATCCTGCCAATCCAACAATATTCAAAAATTTTATACCTTTGTTTATATTATGACTGTTAGTCATTTTTTTAAACTGAGTTATTATGGGAATATCCGAACGCAAAGAAAGAGAGAGACTCCAACGACAGAAAGATATCGTGGATGCTGCAGAGATTCTTTTTGCCCGCAAGGGAATTACAGAAACAACCATGGACGATATTGCGGCAGAAGCTGAATTGAGTAAAGGAACTCTTTACCTTTATTTTAAAAGCAAGGAGGAACTCCAGTGGGAAGTGTCGCTCCGTGGTGCCAACTTCCTTAAGAACATTATGGAAGAGACAATTGACCGCTCGCTGTCGGCACTGGTTAATCTGATACATATTGGCCGGGCATTCATTGAATTTTCAAGAAAGCATGCTGATTATTTCAACCTCTTTATTTTGTTTCAGAGTAAAGACCTGCAACGGATGAATATTGAAAGAAGCAGGATCGAAAGCTATTTTCGTGAACAATCCCCTTTCACCATTCTGATAAACCTCGTTAAACAAGGAATTGAAGAGGGGTCTCTGCGTTCCGGACTGCACATTGCTGAAACTGCGTCTGCCCTTTGGTCACAGATGCTTGGAATTCTTATCGTTCAGCAGAATAAAAGAGAGTTGTATGAGATTTTCAATATTACGGAAGAGTCGGTACTCGAAACTAACTTTGATCTTTTAATGTATGGAATTGCGAATAAATAACAGGGTATCTGTCATCTTAATGCTGATGAGCTTATACTTCCCTCTCTTACATTGTCAGGAAAGTGTCATTGAAGGGTATATCAGGGAAGGGTTGGAGAACAATCTGAGTCTGAAAATGAAACTCGATGATTATCATCAGAGCCTTCAGTCCCTAAGTGAGGCGAGAGGATTGTTCCTGCCCGGCATAAGTTTCAATGCCCGTTATTCCCGTGCTGAAGGGGGAAGGATCATCGAGTTTCCTGCCGGAGATATGCTGAATCCGGTATATTCAACTCTTAACCAGCTCACCATGAGCAATCTTTTTTCGGAGATCAGCAACCAGGAATTTGCCTTTCTCCGGCCTGAGGAGCATGAAACGAAACTTCGCCTGGTACAGCCTTTGTTTAATTCTGATATTTATTACAATCATAAAATTAAAAGTAATCTGGTACAGGTTGAAAAAGCGTCTATGGAGACTTATCGCAGGGCGCTGGTTGCTGAGATCAAAAAAGCATATTTCAGCTATCTTAAAGCTCTCGCGTTTAATCATATCTTACTAAACACCAAGGCACTGCTGGAGGAGAATATGCGCGTCACCCGCAGTCTGTTTGAAAACAACAAAGTAACAAAAGATGCCGTTTACCGCTCTGAGGCAGAATACAACAAGCTGATACAACAGCTTGCAGAGGCCGACAAGGGGGCCAGGTCCTCTGCTGCATGGTTCAACTTTCTTCTGAACAGGGAGCTTCAGATGCAAATAATAATTGAGGAACCTTCTGATACACTCATGGTTATATCTCATGAGCCGGCTTTAAATAATGCCCTTGCCTGCAGAGAGGAGATTTCAGTGCTTGAATCGTATTACGATGCGGGTTTAAATACCCTAAAAATGAACAGGGCTAAATACCTTCCTGAGTTACTGGCAGTGGTGGACTATGGTTTTCAGGGCTCAAGGTACAGGTTTACCGGGGAAGATGATTTTGCCATGGCTTCCTTACTGTTACGGTGGGATATATTTAACGGCAGCATCAGAAGAGCTAAAAACCGCCAGGCTCAGATAGGACTTGATAAAGCAGGGAAGATGATCAGTGAAACAGAAAACTCGGTGAAGCTGGAAGTGCTGACGGCGTATTATTCACTCCAGGCAGCATCAGAGAAGATCCCTGCAGCAAAAAGTGAGCTGCTGGCTTCCGGGGAAGCCTTCCGGCTGGTGGAAAAAAAATACCGGCAGGGGCAGGCTAGCCTTATTGAATATATTGATGCAAGAAACAATAAAACAAACGCTGAACTGGGGCTTGCAGTGGCAAGGTATGATCTTTCAGTGGCATGGGCGGAATTTGAAAGGGCGGCAGCGTTGTTTTGATAGGGATCAAGTGGATGAGTGGTTACGTGGTTGAGTGGTTGGGTGATTGAGTAATCGAGTAATCGAGTAATCGAGTAATTGAGTAACTGAGTAATTGAGTAATTGAGTAATTGAGTAATTGCCTTCTTCGACGCTGTCCGGCAGAAAAAGCCGGACAGGTCTGGCTTGGTTGATAATAGAATAACTATTTTTTATATAT
>CAYVTV010000092.1:0-14988 GCA_964454295.1 uncultured Bacteroidaceae bacterium | reverse complement strand
TCCCCACCACTCATCCCCACCACTCATCCCCACCACTCATCCCCACCACTCATCCACATAACCACTCATCCACATAACCACTCATCCACTTGATCCCGTGATAGCGTGATCCCTTTCACCCGTCACCCGTCACCCGTCACCCGTCACTTCCCCCCCCGTCCCCTTCGTAAAATCAAAACTTTCAACCCTATCTAAACTTACATTTCTTCAATAAAAATTCCTATCTTTGCACCCCGGTAATCAATTAAAATTTTCAAAATTGGCAGGAAAAACATTATTTGACAAGATATGGGATACCCATGTTGTAGAGGAAATAAAAGGTGGCCCCAGTGTTGTATATATAGATAAACACCTGGTGCACGAAGTTACCAGTCCGCAGGCTTTCGCAGGAATAGACAAGAGAGGCTTCAGCGTTTTCCGCCCGGAAAAGACCGTTGCCACTCCCGATCACAATGTCCCTACCATCGATCAGCACTTGCCGATCAGGGATGAACTTTCCCGCTTCCAGGTTAACAAACTCAGGGAAAACTGCGAAAAGCACAACATTACCATGTACGGACTGAATCACCCGTACCAGGGCATTGTACATGTTATTGGTCCCGAACTGGGAATCACCCAGCCGGGGATGACTATCGTATGCGGCGACAGCCATACATCAACCCACGGGGCTTTCGGGGCTGTTGCCTTTGGCATCGGTACCAGCGAGGTGGAAATGGTGCTGGCAACACAATGCATCCTTCAGCCCAAGCCGAAGAAAATGAGAATTAACGTGGAGGGAAAACTGAAAAAGAACGTCTCTGCCAAAGATATCATCCTGTATATCATATCAAAAATATCTGCCAGCGGCGGAACCGGCTATTTCATTGAGTACGCCGGCTCAGCTATCAGGGAGCTTTCCATGGAAGGCCGGATGACCGTCTGCAATATGAGCATCGAGAGCGGTGCCCGCGGGGGACTTATAGCTCCTGATGATATCACTTTTGAATATATCCGGGGAAGGGAATTTGCACCCAAAGGCGCCGACTTTGACAGAGCCGTTACCAGATGGAAGGAACTGAAATCGGATGATGACGCGGTGTTCGACAGGGAAATAACCTATGATGCCGCCGATATTGAACCAATGATCACCTATGGTACCAACCCGGGCATGGGAATGAAGATCAGTGAAAACATACCCCGGGAAAGCGATATCGAACCAGCTAACCTGGAAACATTCAGGAAAGCATTGAAATACATGGGTTTTCAAGCCGGCGAGCCGGTAACAGGAAAAACGGTGGATTATGTTTTCGTGGGAAGCTGCACTAACGGAAGAATCGAAGACCTGAGGGTTGTCGCTGATTATGTTAAGGGAAAGAAAAAGGCTGACAATATCACTGCCTGGATCGTTCCGGGATCAAAACAGGTGGAGAAGCAGGCACACGAGGAAGGAATAACAAAGGTGCTCGAAGAAGCAGGGTTCCGGCTGAGACAGCCCGGATGTTCCGCCTGCCTGGCCATGAACGATGATAAAATACCCGAAGGCATGCTCGCAGTGGCTACTTCCAACAGGAACTTTGAAGGGCGGCAGGGCCCCGGTGCACGCACCATGCTGGCAAGCCCCCTGACAGCAGCAGCAGTGGCCATCGAAGGCAAAATCATTATTCCAAAAATATAGCATCCTTAGTGCCCTTTGTGTATACCTTTGTGGTTAATATTTTTACCACGAAGGAACACGAAGGGGGGCACATAAAATATAAATAGTTAAAAACCATGCCAATATCAAAATTTATAACTATCGAATCTACGGCAGTACCTCTGCCCATAGAAAATGTGGATACCGACCAGATCATACCCGCACGGTTTCTTAAGGCTACCACACGCGACGGATTCGGTGAAAACCTTTTCAGAGACTGGCGTTTTGATAAAAACAACCAGCCTAAGCCCGATTTTGTACTCAATAACACACTGCATAATGGCAGCATCCTCGTCGCCGGAAAGAACTTCGGAAGCGGTTCCAGTCGCGAGCATGCTGCCTGGGCTATTTACGACTACGGATTTAAAGTCGTCGTTTCCAGTTTCTTTGCCGATATCTTTAAGAATAATGCCCTGAATAACGGACTCCTGCCGGTGCAGGTGTCGGAAGCTTTCCTGGCTGAAATGTTCAGTGCCATAAACGCAGATGCGGAAACCAGATTCAAAGTGGACCTGCTTAACCAGGAGATCACCATCATAGCCACCGGCAATAAAGAAAGCTTTGATATAAACCCCTATAAGAAGGAATGCCTGCTTAACGGGTACGAAGATATTGATTACCTGGTTAGCCTGAAAGAAAAAATTATGGCATTTGAAGAAAGAAAACCATGAAAATAACCATACTCGATACCACTCTCCGTGATGGAGAACAAACCTCCGGGGTGTCATTCACTGCCGCGGAAAAACTTAATATAGCCAAGTTATTACTCGAAGACCTGCAGGTGGACAGGATTGAGATCGCATCTGCCCGCGTTTCTGAAGGAGAATATAAGGGTGCACAGATGATCCTCGACTGGGCTAAGGAACATAACTATCTCGACAGGGTTGAAATTCTGGGCTTTGTCGATGGCATGGAGTCCCTTAACTGGATTAAAAATGCCGGGGGAAGGGTAATTAACCTTCTCACAAAAGGCTCACTGAAACACTGCCAGCATCAGCTTAAAAAAACTCCCGAACAGCACCTGGAAGATATTAAAACGGTGATCAGAAATGCAGGTGACCTGGGAATTAAGGTAAATATATATTTTGAGGACTGGTCGAATGGCATGAGAAATTCCCCGGAATATATGTACCAGATGCTGGACAGCCTGCAACATGAGAATATCCTGAGGTACATGCTGCCGGATACACTGGGGATACTTAACCACCAGGAAACCTACGATTTCTGCCTCGATATGAAAACCCGTTATCCGAACCTGGATTTTGACTATCATGCCCATAATGATTACGACCTGGCTACAGCAAATGTATTCTCAGCCATTAAAGCAGGAATTACAGGCATTCATACTACGGTCAACGGATTGGGTGAAAGAGCCGGAAATGTCCCTGTTTCCAGTGTTATAGGGATTGTGAAAGATCACCTGAAATGCGATATGTCGGTTAACGAGGAAAAACTATACTTTGTGAGCAAGTTCATAGAGTCTTTTTCAGGTATAAGGATACCGGCCAACAAACCCCTTATAGGGGAGAATGTCTTCACCCAGACCAGCGGTATTCACGCCGACGGCGATCATAAGGACAACCTGTATTTCAACGACCTCTTACCTGAACGGTTTGGGAGAAAACGCCAGTATGCGCTGGGGAAAATGTCAGGCAAGGCAAGTATCATAAAAAACCTGGAAGACCTGGGTATCCAGCTCAACAAGGAGGAAATGAAGCGGATCACCAAACGTATCATTGAGCTGGGTGATAAAAAGGAAACTGTGACCAAGGAAGACCTTCCCTATATTATCTCCGACGTGCTGAGGAGCCAGAGGGTGGAGGAGAGGATACATATAAGGAACTATTCGTTATCAGTAGCGGCAGGACTTAAATCTGTGGCCACCCTTAGTATTGAAATTGAAGGAAAGGTTTACGAGGAAACAGCAACCGGTGATGGCCAGTACGATGCATTCATGAGGGCTCTGTGGAAGATTTACGATATGCTGAAAAAGAAGCATCCTGTGCTGCTCGACTATGTGGTTACCATCCCTCCCGGGGGAAAAACCGACGCCCTGGTGGAATGTATGATCACATGGGATTATGAAGGCAAAACATTCAAAACCAGAGGGCTCGATTCTGACCAGACCGTGGCAGCCATCAAATGTACAACAAGGATGCTGAATATTATGGAAAGGGAGCAAAGGGAGCAAAGGGAGCAAAGGGACTAAGGGGACAAAAGGGATCACGCTATCACGGGATCACGGGATCAAGGGGGGAATATTTTATTATCAGGCTTTAATTATTGGATTACCTTTGCGGGAGGGTGCAATTGATTTGACTTTTTGAGGGTTATTGGGTTATTAGGTTATTGGGTTAATAGGTTAATAGGTTAATAGGTTAATAGGTTAATAGGTTAATTGGTTATTGGGTTATTGAGTTACTGGTTAACACTTGTTCCCGTGATCCCGTGATCTCGTGATCCCCCGATCCCGTGATCCCTATAATAAACAATTTAATTTAAAAAAATGACATTCAAAATCGCAGTATTACCCGGTGACGGCATAGGCCCCGAGATCATCGAACAGGCAAAGAAAGTGTTAACGGCAGTTGGCGCGAAGTTTAACCACCGTTTTATTTTTACAGACGCCCTCGTTGGCGCTGCGGCCATTGATGCCGTGGGGGATCCTTTTCCCGAGGAAACATTTCTGTTATGCATGGAATCAGATGCAGTGCTTTTCGGTGCAATAGGAGACCCTAAATACGATAACGACCCGAAAGCAAAGGTCAGGCCCGAACAGGGTCTCCTCAGGATGAGAAAGCAATTGGGGCTTTACGCGAATATCCGTCCGGTAAGCACCTTCAAATCTCTCATCCATAAATCTCCCCTGCGTCCTGATCTCGTTGATGGTGCTGACTTTGTCGTCATCAGAGAACTTACCGGGGGAATATATTTCGGCGAGCCAAGGGGAAGATCCGAAGATCTGAAAAAAGCATATGACACTTGTACCTATACAAAGGAAGAGATTGAGCGTATAGCAAAGCTTGGTTTTGAATATGCCGCAAAGAGAAACAGGAGGCTTACCGTGGTTGATAAGGCAAATGTGCTGGCTACTTCCCGCCTGTGGAGGGAAACAGTGCAGGAAATGGCTCCTGCGTATAAAGATATAGAGGTGGATTATATGTTTGTCGATAATGCCGCCATGCAGATCATCCAGTGGCCGAAGAAGTTCGACGTTATCCTTACCGAGAACATGTTTGGTGATATCCTTTCCGATGAGGCAAGTGTGATAACCGGGTCGCTGGGATTGCTTCCCTCCGCATCCGTAGGAATACATACCTCGGTATTTGAACCTATTCACGGATCATACCCGCAGGCGGCAGGTAAAAATATTGCCAACCCCATTGCTACCGTCCTTTCGGCTGCCATGCTGCTGGAACTGTCATTGAACCTGAAAGAGGAAGCCCGTAAAATAAGGGATGCGGTTGATAAATCCATGAAGGCAGGTATTGTCACCACCGACATCGCGGAAGGTAAAGCGTATAAAACCTCTGAGGTAGGGGACTGGCTGGCGGAAAATCTGTAGTAATATACTTATTCTTCATGTATAAACCACAAAGGAAACCAAGGATAACACGAAGGACGCAGCGCCTCCGCTGAGTAGCTTCAGCGCTCGCGGAAAGTGCTGTCATTTAGGTATATATACTTCGTGTCCTTTGTGTGTACTTTGAGTCTTTTGTGGTTAAAGACATTTATGAGACAATCCCCTACGAATAATCCATCGTCACCAACCTCGCATAACTCTTATATCTCCACTTCGCATTTTCTTCAGCCGCTTTAAACAGCTCCTGTGCTTCGGCAGGGAATGCCTGCTTCAGAGAGGTGTAGCGTACTTCTGAGTTGAGATAATCCTGGAATTTGCTGAAATCAGGTTCTTTGGAATCCAGTTGGAACGGATTTTTCCCCTCTTTCTCAAGTAACGGATCATACCTGTACAGATGCCAGTATCCGGCTTCAACGGCAAGCTTCTGTTGTCTCTGGGTGGCACCCATGCCGGCTCTCAGACCATGATTGATACATGGGGAATAGGCAATGATGATGGAAGGTCCCGGATATGCTTCCGCTTCCCGCAGGGCTTTCAGGAACTGTGACTGGCTGGCCCCCATGGCAACCTGTGCAACATACACATAACCATAATTAATAGCCATCATCCCCAGGTCTTTCTTCCTTATTTTCTTCCCTGATGCGGCAAATTTGGCCACTGCTCCCACAGGTGTCGATTTGGAAGCCTGCCCGCCGGTGTTGGAATATACTTCCGTATCGAGAACCAGCAGGTTTACATCTTCACCGGAAGCAATAACATGATCGAGTCCGCCATAACCTATATCATAAGCCCACCCGTCACCTCCGAAGGCCCAAACTGATTTTTTCACCAGGTAATTTTTAAGGTTAAGAATGTCCTTTGCTACCTTGTTTTTCTCTTTATCACAGGCAGAGATGACTTTGGCACTTGCCTCAACGGATCTCTGAGCATCATTTTTCCCTTCCAGCCATTCGGTGAACGCTTCACGGGTTTGTTCAGAAATGCCGTTATTCATTGCAGTCTTCATAAGAGCGGTGAGATGATCACGCATCTGTCTTACACCTGTCGCCATACCGAAAGCATATTCGGCATTATCTTCAAACAACGAGTTAGCCCATGCCGGTCCTTTACCTTCAGCATTTACACAATAGGGAGTGGAAGGGGCTGAACCTCCGTAGATGGAAGAACATCCCGTTGCATTGCCAATCATCATCCGGTCACCGAATAACTGTGTTATGAGCTTTATATATGGTGTTTCTCCACATCCTGCACATGCGCCTGAAAATTCAAACAAAGGCTGCGCAAACTGGGAATTTTTTACAGATGCATCCTTCGGAAGAAGGGTATCCTTATATGTGACATTCTTTGAAATATAGTTCCACCTTTCTACTTCAACCATCTGATCTCCAAGAAGCTGCATTACGAGAGCCTTTTCCTTCGATGGACATACATCCACACAAAGTCCGCAACCCGTGCAATCCATTACAGATACCTGAATTCTGTACTGCAGTCCTGCAAGAGCTTTCCCGTTAGCAGGAACAACAGGCGTGCCGGCAGGCAAACCCTTCATTTCTTCCCCGTCTAAAAGGAAAGGCCGGATACATGCATGAGGACAAACGTACGCACACTGGTTACACTGAATACAGTTCTCCGGTATCCATTCGGGAACATGTACAGCTATACCTCTTTTTTCATACTGGGTGGTACCTGAGGGGAACGTGCCATCCTCACGATCAAGGAAAGCACTCACCGGAAGGTCATCACCCCTCATCATATTCATCGGCTCTGCGACATTTTTAACAAAGTCAGGTATATCCCTTGTATCCTCTTCCGTTTCCACTTTCAGATCTTTCCAGTCAGCCGGAATATCCACTTTCTCTGCTTCACCTCCCATGTCAACAGCTGCGTGGTTCATCTTTACTATCTCTTCTCCCTTAAGACCGAAAGACTTAATGATGAATTTCTTCATTTCACTAACTGCCAGATCATAAGGTATTACTTCGGAAATTTTGAAAAAGGCGCTTTGCATGATAGTGTTGGTACGATGACCCAGTCCTATCTTCTCAGCAATTTCAGTAGCATTAATAATATAGAACTTAATATCATTATCAGCTATATATTTTTTCATTTTTGCAGGCAGACGGCGTTTGGTTTCCTCTGCATCCCAGATGCTGTTCAGAAGGAAAGTGCCTCCTTTTTTAAGCCCTTTTAGCATATCGTACTTATCGAGGTATGAAGGGACATGGCAGGCTACAAAGTTCGGTGAATTTACCAGGTAGGTTGACCTGATGGGATCATCACCAAAACGCAGGTGAGAGGTAGTAACACCTCCCGACTTTTTCGAGTCGTAGGCAAAATAAGCCTGCGAATATTTCCGGGTAGCCTCACTGATGATCTTGATCGAATTTTTATTTGCTGTTACGGTTCCATCCGATCCGATGCCATAAAATTTAGCTTCAAAAGTACCTTTCTTTGACACGGATATTTCCGGTAACCCTGGAAGTGATAACCGGGTAACATCATCCGCAATTCCAATGGTAAAGCGATTCTTCGGTTCTTTTAGCTTCATGTTCTCGAAAACAGAAAGGATCATGGCTGGGGTGGTGTCTTTTGAACTCAGACCGTATCTTCCGCCAACGACCAGAGGTGCATTTTCTTTGAGGTAGAAAAGATCCCGTATATCGAGGTAGAGTGGTTCCCCGTTTGCCCCGGGTTCTTTGGTTCTGTCGAGAACAGAAATTTTCTTCACAGTGGAAGGAAGCACATTGAAGAAATGTTTGGCGGAGAACGGACGATAAAGGTGTACCGTGACCAAACCAACTTTTTCTCCTTTTTCCATAAGGTAATCAACTACTTCACCGGTAGTTTCGGTAACCGACCCCATGGCTACAATGATATTTTCCGCATCTTTAGCACCATAGTAGGTAAACAGGTTATAGTCTCTGCCGGTAATTTTTGAGAGTTCCAGCATGTACTCTTCAACAATGGCGGGTACTTCATCATAAAAACGGTTGATAGCTTCACGGGATTGGAAATAAATATCCGGGTTCTGTGCTGTTCCCCGGGTAACAGGATGTTCAGGATTCAGGGATCTGTCCCGGAAAGCCTGTAATGCATTGGTGTCAACAAGCTTTGCCATTTGCTCCATAGACGGAGCTTCCACCATCTGAATCTCATGAGAGGTGCGGAAGCCATCGAAGAAGTGTACAAAGGGCACACGTGATTTAATTGCCGCGAGATGAGCAACGCCGGCAATGTCCATGATCTGCTGAACGCTCGATGTGGCAAGAAGTGCGAAGCCTGTTTGCCTTGCACTCATAACATCACTGTGATCCCCGAATATGGATAAAGCCTGGGCAGCAAGACTACGCGCAGAAACATGAAAAACGCCCGGTAATAACTCGCCGGAGATCTTGTACATGTTGGGGATCATCAGAAGCAATCCCTGCGATGCAGTGAAAGTGCTCGTTAAAGCACCTGCCTGTAACGACCCGTGAACAGCCCCGGCAGCTCCCCCTTCAGATTGCATCTCTGTTACACGTACCACATCCCCGAATATGTTCTTCCTGCCATGTGCAGCCCATTCATCAATGTACTCAGCCATGGTTGACGATGGTGTGATCGGATAAATAGCAGCAACTTCACTGAACATATAAGCAATATAAGAGGCTGCATAATTACCGTCACATGTAATAAAATTTTTCTTTTCTGACATGTTGATTATAAGTTAAGTATTTTAAAACTAAGATTTTAACATAAATTGAAGAAATACAAAATTACATTAATTCAGGAATATTAAAGAATGTTTTTGCGGGGTCGACTCTTATTCAGAATGATTATAAATAGCAATGTATGGGAAAGTTTTAAAGGCGCTTTTGCGCCTTTGCGTTCCTTTTTAAAATGTAAAGCCTCCTACTCACTATTCATTGAAATCAAAAATTCCTCGTTCGATTCTGTTTTCGACATTTTATCGGAAAGGAAATCCATAGCTTCAACAGCATTCATATCGGAGAGATAATTCCTGAGAATCCATATTTTGTTCAGCATGGGTTTTTCGAGGAGCAGGTCCTCGCGCCTGGTGCTGGAAGCGTTGATATCAACAGCAGGCCATACACGCTTGTTGGCAAGTTTGCGGTCGAGCTGCAGTTCCATGTTACCTGTTCCTTTAAACTCTTCAAAGATCACATCATCCATTTTCGAGCCTGTTTCGGTAAGAGCTGTGGCCAGTATGGTGAGTGATCCTCCGTTTTCAATGTTTCTGGCTGCGCCAAAGAAGCGTTTTGGCTTGTGCAGGGCGTTGGAATCGACGCCACCGGACAATACTTTTCCCGATGCCGGTGCGATGGTGTTAAATGCGCGGGCCAGCCTGGTTATCGAGTCGAGCAGTATAACCACATCATGTCCGCATTCAACCAGCCGCTTGGCTTTTTCCATTACAATGTTTGCAATCCGCACATGCCGTTCAGCCGGTTCATCGAAGGTGGAAGCAATAACTTCGGCATTTACATTCCGTTGCATATCCGTTACTTCTTCAGGTCGCTCATCAACCAGAAGTATGATCATATACACTTCAGGATGATTTGCCGCAATGGCATTGGCAATATTCTGAAGAAGAACCGTTTTCCCTGTCTTCGGCTGGGCAACAATCAAACCCCTTTGTCCTTTTCCTATGGGGGAAAACATGTCAACAACCCTGACAGAAAGGTTGTTATGGCCATTTCCTACAAGCCTGAATTTTTGATCAGGGAAGAGTGGAGTGAGATAATCAAACGGAACACGGTCTCTTATAAAATCGGGTGAACGGCCGTTTATCTCTTCTACCTTGATAAGAGGAAAGTATTTCTCACCTTCTTTGGGCGGACGGATGGTACCTTGAATGGTGTCCCCTGTTTTCAGGCCAAAGAGTTTTATCTGTGATTGTGAAACATATATATCATCAGGAGAATTCAGGTAGTTAAAATCGGCCGAACGCAGAAACCCGTAGCCATCCGGCATGATCTCCAGAACTCCCGTGGAAGTGATGATGCCCTCAAATTCGTATTTATCGGCATTTCTCCGCTCCTGGGGCTTTTTATATCCATTCCTGTCATAAAAAGGGCGACGTATTTCTGTATCTTCAGGTTTTACAATAACCTCATCCGTTACAGAACCATTCTCCTCTCCAACGAGGGTCTCAATGGCAACAGGCTCATCATCAGGCTCCGGCAACAAGTCAGGGATAATATCTTCCTTCTTCCATTCTTCTTTCAACTCCTCATTTTCTGCCGGCTTAGTGAGGCCTTCCCCGGTGGTTTCAGTAATATTTCTATCTGATTCCTGTCTGGGCTTGAATCTTTTACGTGCGCCATACTTGCCCTGTCTGAAATCTGTCTTGCGACCGGATTTCTGCTGCTGGTCTTTTTGACCTGTCTGTTCAGAACCTGTCTCCGGTTTCTTTTCCTGACTCTGTCCGGTATCGGCAGATGAGGTTTGTTCAGACCTGGAAACAGAAGCTCTTTCCTGTTCCGGCTTCGCACTTTTTGGCTTTCTCCCTCTTCCGGATTTTCTTCCTGAACCTTCAGATGTGTTTTGCGTATTCGTTTCCTGCTTCCGGGCTTTCTGCCCTGCAACAACAATAGCCTGCTGATCAAGTATTTTATATACCAGATCCTGCTTTCTCAACGATTCAGCACGTTTAATATTCAACTCTTTTGCTATCTCCTTCAACTCAGGAAGCAGCTTTTGATTTAATTCAGTAATATCGTACATAATAAATAAATAGGAAATTAAAATGATTTCAATTAGTTCAGACCACCATTAAATGATCAATTGAATTAGTCTGCTTGGTTATGAAATGGTAAACAGGGAATTAACCTGGTCAGAATATTGATATTGGAAATTTTTGCAAGTATAACCTATTTAATTTTCTAAACCAAAATATTTTACTATTAAAATATATTTTCTTTATTTTTTTTCAATAAACAGGCAACCTTTATAAGATAATATACGTATAAATATAAATTTGCTGAATTATGAGACAGCTCAAGATCATCAAACAGGTAACAAACCGTGAAACTCCTTCACTTGACAAGTATCTCCATGAAATCGGGAAAGTGGATCTAATTTCTGCAGAAGAAGAAGTAGATCTTGCACGCTGGATAAAAAAAGGAGATACACAGGCCCTGGAAAAACTTATTAAATCCAATCTCCGTTTCGTTGTTTCAGTTGCCAAGCAATACCAGAACCAGGGGCTCAGCCTCCCTGATCTTATCAACGAGGGTAACCTGGGACTGATCAAAGCAGCCCAGCGGTTTGACGAAACCCGGGGGTTCAAGTTCATCTCTTATGCTGTATGGTGGATACGGCAATCTATATTACAAGCCCTGGCCGAACAGGCAAGGATTGTCAGACTACCCCTGAATAAGATCGGTTCAATCAACAAAATTAATAAAACTTTTAATGAGTTGGAGCAAAAATATGAGAGGGAACCCACAGTACTGGAAATTGCCCAGGCTATGGAACTTGCTCCTGAAGATATTAAAGATGCACTGAGATCTTCCGGACGGCATATCTCCATGGATGCACCGCTTCAGGACGGAGAGGATGCCAACTTATATGATGTGCTGCTTAACTCCGACGCTCCAAGCCCTGATAAAGGACTGATCACCGAGTCTCTCCGGAGGGAAATAGAAAGAGCGCTTTCTACCCTGACATACCGCGAAGCCAGTATAGTAAGGCTCTATTACGGACTGAACGGCAAACACCAGCATACCCTCGAAGAAATAGGCGAAGAATTCAATCTTACCAGGGAAAGGGTACGTCAGATAAAGGAAAAAGCTATAAAACGACTGAAACATACAACCCGTAGCAAAATTCTTAAGGGATATCTCGGTTAACCCGATAGTAACCAACGTAATCACTTTTTTACTATCTTTACCATAAAAAATGCCCTTAATATCTCCTTCTATTCTTACAGGTAATTTCCTTTCCCTCGGAAAAGATATCGAAATGCTGAATAGCAGCAGTTGCGACTGGATACATCTGGATATTATGGACGGGAATTACGTTCCCAACCTCACTTTTGGCTTTCCTGTTATCCAACAAATAAAAAGCATTGCAAAAAAACCACTGGATGTCCACCTTATGATCGTTGAACCCGACAGATACCTTGAAAGGTTCAGGGATTCCGGTGCCGATATACTTACCGTACATTACGAAGCCTGCCTGCACCTTAACCGAACGGTGAACGCAATTCGCGACCTGGGAATGAAACCCGCCGTGAGCCTTAATCCCCATACCCCTGTTTCCGTACTCGATGAAATTCTCCCCGAACTGTATATGGTTCTCCTTATGACAGTAAACCCCGGTTTTGGGGCACAGAAATTTATAGATTCCTCCTATGACAAAATCCGTAAACTGAAAAGAATGATCACCGAAAATAATCTTAACACCCTGATAGAGATCGACGGGGGAGTATGTCTTGAAAATATAAAATCCCTGACCCATGCAGGTGTTGATGTTTTCGTGATCGGGAATACAATATTTGCAGCCGATGAGCCGGTGAAGATGATTGAGAGGCTGGGGGAGGAGATAAGTGACAAGTGACAAGTGACGGGTGACGGGAAGAGGGATCACGCTATCTCTACCTACGCTGAAACTTTGGTGGATGAAAAAGGGATCACGGGATCGGGTGGTGGAGTATGTAACATTCTCTGTTTCTCTCATTAAGCTAACCGATGTTATTGCGTTGAGACACAAAATATTGTGACTGTACTGCGGATTCCGCCATTTTTCCAGAGGTTTCCACCCCCTGGCTATTTTATTGAAACCTCGGGGTTATTCATTTGCACTCATTTACTCAATTTCTCAACCAGGACGCACAGCCGTGCGTCCCTACAACATTACGCAACCATTCAATTATGTCCGATCCCGTAATCCCATGATCCCTTCGGTTAGATTTATTGATTTGTTGATTTGTTGATTTATTGATTTATTGGGGTGTTCACTTAACTTAACCACGTAACCACTCAACCACGTATCCACTCAACCACGTATCCACATATCCACGTATCCACGTAACCACTCAACCACGTAACCACGTAACCACTTCCCATTCCCTACACCAACCCCTTCTCAACCAGATATTCCGCAATCTGAACAGCATTGGTGGCAGCTCCCTTACGCAGGTTGTCAGCAACAACCCACATGTTCAGCGTGTTGCACTGTGTCTCGTCCCGGCGTATGCGGCCTACAAACACTTCATCACGGTCAGCACTGCTTTTGGGCATAGGATATATGGATTTTGCAGGATCGTCCTGAACTATTATACCTTCCATCTCCGACAACAGCCTGCGGACATCCTCCAGATCAAAATCGTTTTCAAATTCTATGTTTAACGATTCAGAGTGACCCCCGACTACCGGAACACGCACAGCAGTGGCGGTAACCCTTATGGAATCATCACCCATGATCTTTTTGGTCTCATTTACAAGCTTCATCTCGTCCTTGGTGTACCCGTTATCAGTAAACACATCACACTGGGGAATACAGTTTTTGTCAATAGAATGAGCATAAGCCATTTCTCCCTGGATATTATTCCTCTCGTTCTCAAGCTGACGTACTGCTTTTACACCGGTTCCCGTAACCGACTGATAGGTGGAAACAACCAGCCTTTTTGCTTTATATTTCCAGTGTAGCGGAGCCAGCGCAACTACCAACTGTATGGTGGAACAATTCGGGTTAGCAATGATCTTGTCATCCTGAGTGAGTACACCTGCATTTATCTCAGGAACCACCAGCTTCTTGCCAGGATCCATCCTCCATGCCGATGAATTGTCAATCACTGTAATTCCTGCGTTGGCAAATTCAGGAGCCCACTGAAGTGAAGTGCCCCCTCCGGCTGAGAAAATAGCTATGTCGGGCCGCAGTTCAATAGCCTGTTTCATGCCAATTACTATGTGCTTTTTCCCTTTAAATACTATTTCTTTTCCTACAGACCTCTCTGATGCAACAACCAGCAATTCGGAAACAGGAAAGTTCCTTTCAGCCAGAACTTTGAGCATGACCTGACCTACCAGCCCGGTGGCCCCAACAACAGCAATTTTCATAATGTTAATTTTTAGTGACTTATACTTATTATGTACCTTTATTTAATCATTAGATTTAAAATTCCGAATTCCGAATTCCGAATTCCGAATTCCAGATTCCAAATTTCAAATTCCAGATTCCAGATTCCAGATTCCAGATCTCAAATTTCACATTTCTGATTCCAGGTTATTGCTGAATTATTGCACATTGGCCTGACTAAGCAATGAGTAATCTGGAATTTTGAATCTGAAATCTGAAATCTTTTTTATATATTTGTCTTCTATCCCCAATTTTTCAATTTTTCTTTCCGGATTTTAAGTTGACAAAAATCGTAAAAATTTTTTGTAGTGAAAAGTATTATATGGCTTTTTTCTGCATGGCTGTGCATTTATTCTGTTCGGCATGATGCAGGTATTGCGGATAACCATTGTTCCGAAAGGAAACATGTTTCGCCCGATGTCTCTGAACATAATGGCAAAGATAAAAAAACCAATGATTACCGGCTGTTCGACATCCTCATAAATGAAATAATGCCTGACCCTTCTCCCGGTGTATACCTTCCGGAATATGAATACATTGAGCTTGTCAACATTTCGGGGAAAACTGTTTTCCTGGAAGGCTGGACGCTGGAGGTTGGAACGAAGCTTTATTCTTTATCCGGAGAGATGGATGAGGGAGAGTTTCTTAT
>CAYVTV010000091.1:0-15020 GCA_964454295.1 uncultured Bacteroidaceae bacterium | reverse complement strand
TTTATTACAGCATGTCAGAGAACTTCAGTAAATTTTCCCTAACTTCACGGCACAAGCAAAGGCGCAAAGGCGCAGGAATTATTACAGGACGTGGAAAAAGGAACGCAAAGGCGCAATGGCGCAAAAAAATATTTGCACAACGTGAAAGGAAACGAGAAGGCGTAAAGGCTCAAAACATTATTTTAATGATTTGAAAATGGAAATATTAGCCTGATAACTAAGGTATTGTTTTTTTATTCTTAGGGAATTTGCAATTTATTTGTTCTGTATTCCCTGGTTTTTCCGCCTTTAGTCTCTGCAGTTTTATTTTCGTATTGTATTCCCTTTTTATGGCCTTTGCGTTCCTTTTTACACGTATTGCATTCTTTTTTTCCTGCGCCTTTGCGCCTTAGCGTTCTTTTTACACGTATTGCATTCCCTCTTTCCTGCGCCTTTGCGCCTTTGCGTTCCTTTTTACACGTATTGCATTCCATCTTTCCTTCACCTTAACATTTTTTAAAACTTTTCCTCCTGAAAATTTGTTATACCTCCAAAATCTGGCATTTTTTTTGAATGTTATTATACCGGAATGTATTTCACTTTCTGCTGAAATAATATTCCCCTCAAACTCTATAGATTGCAGACACTTTAAATATTGTGTCAGGCAGGTTCTTATTTAAAAAGATTAGGAGGGCGAAATCATGAGAACGTTTAGTCTTATACAAGGAAAATTCTGGTTGAAGCAGACGGCATGTATTGTTTTTATGTTTACGTTCATGCCTTTCACACTTACAGCACAGTATTTCGGAAGAAATAAACCGGCATATAAAATATTTGAATATAATGTTTATCAGACGCCGAATTTTGAGATATATCACTATCTCGATAATGATTCTGTGCTGAATATGCTTGCAAGCCGTGCTGAAGCATGGTACCTGCATCATCAGGCCATATTCAGGGATACTATCAAAGAAAAAAACCCTGTAATTTTTTATGAGAATCACGCAGACTTTCAGCAGACCAATGCAGTTTCCGGTCTTATGGGTGAAGGAACCGGCGGAGTGACCGAAGCTTTCAAGCAAAGAGTAATAATGCCCATTACTCCTGCGCTGGGAAAAACAGATCACGTCCTGGGTCATGAGTTAGTGCATGCGTTCCAGTTTAATATGCTGGTAAACAGTGATACGTTGAAACTGAGTAACGTGAAAAACATTCCACTATGGATGATTGAAGGAATGGCAGAGTACTTCTCCATTGGAAGTGTGGATCCACATACTTCCATGTGGATGAGAGATGCGGTACTGAGTGATGATATCCCTACACTGAAAGACTTGACACGAAACAACAAGTATTTTCCTTACCGCTACGGGCACTCACTAATGGCTATGATTGGTAAAACCTGGGGCGACTCCGTGATTGTTCCGTTATTCAGGGAAACTGCCATTACCGGATATGAGAAAGCAGTCAAAAAAGTTTTGGGGATGGATGAGAAAGCGCTCTCGGAATTGTGGAAAGCCGCTCTTATTTCCAATTACGGACCCTTTCTTTCCGACACTATTGATGAACAAACCGGGAAACGAATTCTGTTTGACAAAAATGCAGGTGACATAAATGTATCCCCATCTGTCAGCCCTGATGGGAAATATGTCGTTTTCCTCTCAGAAAGAGATGTTTTCAGTCTGGATCTTTTTCTTGCAGATGCACAAACAGGCAGAATATTAAAAAGACTTTCCAGCCGGATAAACCGCAATGAAGTGGATGCGCTCAGTTTCATGGAATCGTCCGGAACCTGGTCACCTGACAGCAGGTTCTTCGCATTTGTTGTATTCTCGGAAGGAAAAAACAAGCTGATAATCATGGATATTAACCGGAGGAGAAATATCGAAGAAATAGACCTTCCCGGTCTTCCCGCGATAACCAACCCTTCATGGTCACCCGATGGTAAATATATTGCCATATCAGGGATGAAAAATGGGGTTTCCGATTTGTTCCTCTATGAAGTATACTCAAAACAACTAACCAGGATTACGAATGACGCATACGCCAAGTTGCAGCCATCCTGGTCTCCCGACGGTAAATTTCTTGTTTATGTTACTGACAAACCTTTACCTGGCCAGGAAATAAAATACAAAGTGAATCATTTCAATCTGGCAATGATACAGCCTGATGTTCCGGGATCAGAAATACTTCTTGAAATATTTCCAGGAGCAGCTAATATGAATCCGGTATTTTCAGCTGATGGCAGGAGTATATACTTCCTTTCTGACAGGGACGGTTTCAGGAATCTTTACCGTTATGATACCGAAAATGATATTATATGGCAACAAACGAAATATATGCGCGGTATCAGTGGAATAACCGCTCACTCACCGGCAATTTCAATAGCCAGGAAAACCGGTGAAGTTGTCTATTCCTATTATTCAAAAAGCAATTATCAGATATTCAATGCCAGACATGAAGAGTTCAGCGAATTTACAGTGAATCGATATGAAATGAACTATTCCGCAGCCACATTACCTCCTTTACATCATGTGGATGTTAATATTGTGGACAGTTCATTATTATCAGATTTTTCACTTCCTGATGTACTTATAGATTCCTTTAAGGTGGTACCTTATCGTCCAAAATTCAAACTTGATTATATCTCAAATGTTTCGGCAGGTGTGGCTGTTGGAAGACTGGGTACCGGTATGGCAGGTAGTGTAAGTGCAATCTTTGGAGATATGGTGGGCGATAATCAGATATTTGCTGCATTGGCGCTGAATGGGGAAATATATGATTTTGGAGGCCAGGTAGCATATCTGAACCAGAAAAATAAAATTCGCTGGGGGGCTGCCTTGTCACATATTCCCAATTATTATGGGTATGCAACCCTGTCTCCCGACACCCTTATGATTAACGGAGAAGAGTACCTGGTAAATAAAATGAGTCTCGATTATATAAGGATGTTTGAAGATAAAGTGGAATTATTTGCATTTTATCCCATGTCACAGACAAGAAGATTCGAATTATCCACCTCTCTTGGCTGGTATAGTTTCAGATATGACCGTTACAATACATTTTATAACTTTTTTGGCCAGGCTATCGGAAGCAGCAGGGAAAAGCTGGATGCTCCCGACGGATTCGGACTTCATAATATTGAAGCTGCATATGTGCTGGATAACAGCAGATTTGGAATTACGGGTCCCATTGAAGGAACGCGTTACAGGCTTTCTGCCGGGAAATACTTCGGAGAAACCGGGCACTTTACATCATTAATAGATTACCGGAAATATTTTTATCTCCGCCCCTATACCCTGGCCTTCAGGACATATAATTACGGAAGATGGGGAGAAGATGCGGATAACAGACTTTTATCTCCTATGTACCTTGCATACCCATGGCTTATCAGAGGATATGAAAACATGTCCAGCAGAACAGGATCCCCCGGTGCTACAGGAATGGGGATAGACAACTTCTTTGGTAGTAAAATTGCCATCTCAAATATTGAACTCAGAATACCCTTAAGCGGGCCTGAAAGAATCTCAAAAATAAAATCCAGTATGCTGTTTACCGACATCAACCTGTTTATTGATGGCGGAATAGCCTGGAATAAAGGGGACAAACTGGGAAATGACTGGTTTAATCCTTATCCCGGAGAGAAAGTACCTGTATTCAGTTACGGGGCTTCTATCCGAATGAACCTGTTTGGGTATGTGGTAATTGAGCCATTCTATGCAGTGCCTGTCCAAAGAGGAATGGGAGTAACCGATGGTTCCTTTGGAGTCAGTTTCTTCCCTGGCTGGTAAGGGATATAAAGCTCCGCTTCAACATGCGTTTTAGAATTCATGATAAAAATTTTTCATAGAAGACTTAACATACAATAAATTTAATTTAAACACCTTTTTTATTTTGTTGAAAAATATTTAAAAATAATTGAAATTTCATGGCTGATTTTTGGACAAATTGATGATTAATACAATAAAAAATTTTTAAAATAAAAAGTAACCCTGACAGGGTTTGAAACCCTGTCAGGGTTACCGTTTTAATTTAACGTTTTAATTTAACTTTTAACATTTTAAAAACAAATCCATTCATCAATGTCAAAAACCACCAACCTCGAATACGGTAAATATTACCATATCTTCAACCGCGGTGTAAACAGAACAAATTTATTTTACAAATCGGCTAATTACTACCATTTTCTCAGACTATATGATAAGTACATTGATCCAATTGCAGAAACATATGCCTACTGCCTCCTGAAAAACCACTTTCATCTTTTAGTGAGGATAAAAAATCCAAACCCTGACAGGGTTACACTCCCCCCATACCGTTACTTCTCACATCTTTTCAATGCCTATTCACAGGCAGTCAATAAACAGGAAAAACGTACCGGGACCTTGTTCCAAAGGCCTTTTCACCGGCTGGAGGTAGATACAGAAGATTATTTCCGGCAGCTAATTACATACATACATACGAATCCTGTGAAACATCGTTTTACAGACGACTATAGATATTACCCATGGTCATCGTACTGGAAGATATTGTCTCCAAAGAAAATCAAGCTTAACAGAGAGCAGGTTATAACCTGGTTTAAAAACGAAAATGAATTTATACTGAATCATGAAACAATAAAATCTCTTGAAATAGATGAAATCATTAAGGATGAGTTATTTTAACCAACGATAGTTCGAAATAACGAAAAAGAAAGATTAACATTTAGTCAACTTACTTATCTTCAATAGTTCATTTACTGACATTGTAGTTTCTTATATTTTTAACATATCTTCGTAATCATACTCATTACTTTTACCGGTAAAATTTAAAATGTTACTTAAAAATGTAACCTTCAGGAGATTTCAACTCCATGAGGCAATAATGTTAATCCTGATTTCTGTAGCTCCGGGACTGTGACTTATATAAATATTATTAGCGATATGATAAATTCACCTGTTTTAAAATCAAAGTATTTTATCAGATTTATATTATCCTGGATAATATCTGCATTGATAACCTTAACAGCATGTAATACTTCTGACAGTGTAATTATTACCGGCTCCACTTCATCTCTTCAGTTACATATTGAAGCGGGAAAGGCTTCCGCGGAATTGATAAAACTCGGCTGGGATACGGAAGGAACAGGACGTGACACAATCAACCTTCTGAAATCTCCTGTACACCTGCGTCTTATTAAAAACGAACAGGTTGATACATACCTTACCTCAACACGGAACATTAATAACAGTACGATAGAATACTCATATTATCTTCCGCAAAACCAGAAATTAGCATGGGAAACATCTGTAAGAGAAGATACACTGAGCATGAAAATAACTTCTTCAGGGGAAATCACCTCAGTGGTGGATGCTATTGAAATGGTGTTACATTTTAATTCCAGGAAGGCTGTAACTTCAATCATAGGCAGCAATTGGACGAAAGACGGAGGTTTTCATTTGCCGGTAATAATCAGTGCTCCGGATATAGGACAACTCCTGATGACAAACACCGGAGAATTACCGGTAACAGGATCTATTGAAGGAAGCAGGCGTGAAGGATGGACAAGAATGATCTTTAAAATACCTGTCTCAAAGACCTCTCAATCCTGTGAGTTGGTTTTTACTCCGGTAATCCTTCCTGTACCATCCGGATATAACAACACCGGCCGGTGGGAAGCAGCAAGAAGAGGTTGGTTTAACCTTATACAGCAAAGCTGCGGTGCTTCCGGTGGTGGTGAAGCGGTTAAAGGTGTTTGGGCAAATAATGTATTAAGCGACCCTGTAAGCAGTCTGATCTTTATGTTAAGCGATGCCACCATCCTGGTCCCTGAACTTGCACCGGGCGTAACTATGCCTCCCATCTTACGTCATACTGTTGAATATTGGATTGATCATAAGACAACAGAATACGGGCTCGTCGGTTATACAGCCGGAGGAATATCTGTTGCAGATAACGACCCGGGCGATCCTGACCCCTTCGATACCGCATTTGTTCGCGAACATAAAGGCTTCTACCGGAGTAAATACGAAAATATTATGGATGGCAACCCATCCGTAATCATTGGAGCCTGGGCTTATGTTAAAACATCCTCAGATATCAACTGGCTCAAAGACAGAATTTCAGACCTTGAATTCATTGCTCAATATATGGAAAATCGTGATACCGACGGAGATGGTTTGATTGAATCACGGCAAAACGGGAACAGAGATACCATAGGAACATTCAATCCTGATACAGCCTGGGATACCTACCTTAGCGGACATAAGAATGCATATGTTAATACACTTACATACCGTGCATTTAATGCTCTTGCGGATATTGAAAGACTTCTCGGAAGAACCGAACAGGAAGCAAGATACCGGCGCAGGGCTACGAAAATCAAATCAGTATATCATACTACATTTTTCAATCCCGAAACAGGATGGCTCGGCTGGTGGAGAAGCAGGGACGGGGAACTACACGATATATACTCTGATATACCCACAAGCCTGGCTGTTTCCTATGGCCTGATAAGCAAAGATCAGGGAAATGAAATGCTGCAAAGATATTGGAATGAGTTGAAAGAAACCGGTTTTAACCGCTTTGATCTGGGCGTTCCCTGTTGTCTCCGTCCTGTTCCTCCGGATGAATACATGAGGCCAAGGCAGGATTTCCACCATTACCTTAATGGCGGTTGCCTGGTAAGTAATGCCGGAATTTTTCTCGATGGTTTATATACTTCAGGAATGACACAACAGGCAGATATGATCCTTGATGCTATGCTTAAACGTCAGAAAGAGGGATTTTTCCCAAACGGGGGAGGATTTCAGAACGGCTTCGTTGACCGCAGCGGACAGGGTGCTGAATTCATGGACTGGCAAGGTAATCCTACAGGTTACGAAGGGCATCTGGTGTATAGCTGGGCTTTTTTGCAGGCTATGCTGAGAGCAGAACTACAGAAATAATGTTTGCTCTGTTAGCTTAATAGTAGTATTATTGTTTTTTCTATTCTGTCAAAGTCAATAATTCTTTAAATTAAAATAAAACGCAAAGACGCAAAGGCGCAACATGTTGATTATTAACAACATGAGATTGTTAAACATGAATTGTCAAAATATTCATTATCAACGCAATACATAAGTTATAATAACTGTCGAAAGTAGAACAACCATAAATATTACAGCTTATGCGGTTTGCTTTGTTTTTGTTTTTATAGTTTGAAGCTGTCAGGTTTAACCAGCCGAAGTATTGCGCAGGATGGTAAAACCTGACAGTGTTAACAGTTGGAACAATAATATTCAAACCGCACCAGCGGAAAATAAAACTATTATGTATATAAAAACCACACTTCTGACAATCACACTTGTCTTTCTTACAGCTTGCGTTAATCGTGACATTACAAAATATGTGGATCCAAACATCGGTGGTGTCGCTCACCTTCTTACTACGAAAAATCCAACTGTACACCGCCCGCATAGTATGATCCGTGTATTCCCGGTTACAAGGCCCGGTCTGAACGACCGCTATCTCTCCGATAAAATCTATGGTTTTGCTCTGAATATGCCGGCATACAGACATAAGCACGTTACAGAATTCATGGCCACAGCAGGAGAACTATCATTCGATTACCATGCCAATGCCTCAACCTATGACCATGACCTGGAGGAAGTGCATCCCTGGCAACACCATGTATGGCTTGAAGATCATAACATAATCACAGACTGGACAACATCGGAACGAGCGGTTATATACCGCCTCAAATTTCAAAACACAGAAAAGGGTAATATAATATTCCGGTCAAATGGACAGGCTTCCTTCCGGATCAGTTCAAACAATTCATTACAGGGATGGGAAGAGCTGAATGATACAAAACAATATTTTTATGTCGAATTTTCAAATCCATACGACAGTTACGGAATATTCACCAGAGAAAATAACTCGCCCGGAAAGACAGAAGTTTCCGGAAAACAGTCAGGAACATTTTTCACTTTTACTAATCCCGAAAATCCCATTGAACTAAGAATCGGCATCTCTTACATTGATGAAAACCAGGCAAAAGAAAATCTTTCCAGGGAACTTTCCGGGAAAACATTTGAACAGGTATCAAAAGAAAGTTACAGGATATGGAAAAAGGCACTTGAAAAGATTTATGTTAAAGGCGGAACGGAAAGGCAATTAAGAATTTTCTACACTTCTCTGTACCGGTGTTACGAAAGAATGGTTAATATCTCCGAATATGGACGTTACTTCAGCGGATATGACAATAATGTGCACAGTGATAATGGCAGAGAATTTTATGTTGATGACTGGTTGTGGGATACGTTTCGCAGTCATCATCCCCTCCTGTATATTATTGATCCGGAGAGACAGGTTGATATGGCGCAATCCTACGTTAACATGTATGAACAGGATGGCTGGATGCCTACTTTCCCACAGTTCTACGGCGATTTCCCTGCCATGATCGGATTTCATTCTGCTACGCTGCTTTGGGACACATATCAAAAAGGAGGCACTGACTTCGATGTAGAAAAAGGGTATGAGGGTTTACGAAAAAATGCAATGAGAGGAACCATGCTGCCATGGAGAACCGGCCCCATGTGTTCACTCGACAGTTTTTATATTGAAAACGGATGGTATCCTGCACTTCCCGAAGGAGCAGCAGAGACTGAACCAATGGTGGATGATTTCGAAAAACGGCAGGCTGTTGCTGTCACCATTGAACACAGTTATAATGACTGGAGTCTTGCCCAACTGGCAAAAGCCCTTGGAAAAAATGAGGATTATAATTACTTCATGGAAAGATCACAAAATTATAAAAACGTATATAATCCGGCTACAGGATTTATGTCACCTAAAATGGCCGATGGCAACTGGGTTGAACCCTTTGATCCTCAACTTTCCGGTGGAATAGGAAGCAGAATGTATTTTGCAGAGAACAATGCCTATATCTGGAATTTCAATGTAATGCATGATATCCCCGGATTAATTCAAATCATGGGAGGCCCGGAAACATTCACACAAAAACTTGATAAGCTTTTCAATGAACCGACTAAAATAGCAAAATGGCAATTCATGGGTCA
Source organism: uncultured Bacteroidaceae bacterium (assembly GCA_964454295.1). Lineage (GTDB taxonomy): Bacteria > Bacteroidota > Bacteroidia > Bacteroidales > CAYVTV01. The sequence continues at coordinate 6,003 of CAYVTV010000091.1, read as the reverse complement.
GTTCCCTGATGCCACAGGACTTAATGGAATGTTTCCCGCTGGCAATGAACCTGCCTTCCATGTACCCTATCTTTACAATTATATAGGAAAACCATGGAAAACCCAGAGAAGAATAAGGGAAGTCATCGAAATGTGGTTTGATGACAGCCCCCTGGGATTAGCCGGTGATGAAGACGGCGGGGCGCTTTGTTCCTGGTATGTTTTTTCAGCAATGGGCTTTTATCCGGTAACACCGGGAACCGGACTGTATGCAATTGGAAGCCCCTTCTTTAAAGAAGTAAAAATACAGCTTCCGGATAACAGGACGTTTACTGTGAAAGCCCGCAAGGTTTCAAAAAAGAATAAATATATACAGTCGGCAAAGCTTAATGGAAAAGACCTCAACAGGGCATGGATAACTCATAATGAAATTGCTGAAGGAGGTTTACTTGAATTTATAATGGATGAAAGACCCAATAAAAATTGGGCTGCCGATCCTTCAATTTATTTAACGAATTATTGAATAACCTAAGCTCACAAATATTAATCTCTATTTATGAATTCCACAATGAATAATGTATCAAACTACCCTGTTGTAAAACTGGAAAATGACCTGACAATCCTTCAGGTTAACCAATATGGCGGAGCGATCGGTGATTTTCATCTTAAGGATATCCCGGTAAATCCTGTCAACTTTCAAACCAATGACCCGGAAGAGCCTCCATTTATGGGACACTTTCTTTGTTTTGACCGTTGGGGACCACCAACTGAGGCTGAAAAAAAATATGGATTTAATCATCATGGTGAGGTGAATACACAATCCTGGGAAATTCTGCCACAGGAAAAAGAAGACAACACCGGGAAAGAAGTTGTAATGCGATGCATTTTACCAATGGGAAAACTGCAAATAACAAGAAAAATTAAATTATCAGACTCCGAACCGGTATTCTTTGTAACGGAAGAAATCAAAAACCTCAATACATACGGACGTATGTACAATATTGTTCAACATGTATCTCTGGCTCCTCCGTTCCTGGATAAAACAACTCTTTTCGATAACAATACTGAACAAGGCTTTGAAAACAAGGAGGATGGCAGCCTGAATCAGGAAGAACCCTTACTTCACTGGCCTGAAACTGAACATCAGGGAAAAACAATCAACTTCAGGAATTTTTCGGATCCCTGGCCACGGGTATCTTCGTTTGTCTTTAATAAGAACGACAGATATGCCTGGGTAACTGCATGTAATCCCGGTAAGAATCTTCTGCTGGGTTATATCTGGGAGGTGAAAGATTATCCATGGATAAATTTCTGGCGTTCGATGGAAAACAATATGCCTGCAGCATTTGGGATGGAATTTGGCACAACGGGTTTACACGAACCTTTCCCTGTCGTGGCAAAGAAAGCAAAAATTTTCGACCGGAATATCTTCGATTTCATCGATGCAGATGAGGTTATCAGTAAATCATATATCGCCTTTCTGGCAAAAATTCCCGAAAATTATTCAGGGGTAGAGAAGATAACAGTCAATGGTAAATCTGTTATTATTAAGGAAAAGAATGAAATTTCAAGGGATATTAAATTTTCCATATAAATATGTTTATCTTTACTATCCAACGCTCATCTTTCGCAACTGCTTCAGCCGACAAGTGGAGAAGACAGGTTCCGCATGCAGAATAGTAATATTCACCTGCATTAAAGCTTTGGTAAATATTATCTTTCCGTCGGGTTTCAGCAGAACATCGTCAGGGAAGTAAAGAGTCTGTATATATCTTATTGTAATATAATATTATGACATCAAGAGAGCGTATTCTTTCAAGCATCCATCGCCAACAACCGGATCGTATCCCTGTTGATCTGGGTGCCACCCCCAGTTCAGGCATTTCCCTGGTCGCTCATCATAACCTCGTTAAATACCTTGGATTAAAACATCCAAATTATGTGTATGATGTTATCCAGGAAGTTGCCCAGCCTGAAATGGAGCTTCTCGACAGGTTCAGGGTGGATGTGCTGGATATCGGAAGGTTTTTTAATCAGGATAAGGATTACTGGCATCCTTTGGAATTAATTAAAGGATATCCCGGCTTATATCCTAAATGGTTTAACCCTGTAAAACAACCTGATGAGAGCTGGCTGGCTGCAGGACAATCCGGAGAATTTACGGGCAAGATGCCTTCAGGTGCTACATTCTTCGATCAGTTGATCTTCCCCTACCTGGATGGATACCCCTCTGATATGAGTAATATTGGTTATGACATGTCCAGAGTAATCTGGGGTGGCTTCAGATTTCCCCCTTATGACAGGATGGAGGAAAAAAATTTCTGGAAAATGTTCAGGGAAAAAATACAGCAGGAAAGAGAAAATACAGACCGTGCCCTGCTTATCGGCGTCGGCTGTAATCTTTTTGAATGGGGCACATTTCTTCGCAGGATTGACAACTTTCTTACCGATCTCTATCTTGACCCTGTAAATGTTCATCGTTTGCTTGACAATCTGATGAAAAGACATATGGGTTTTCTTACCAATATATGTAATGCAGTTGGAGATATTGTTGATATTATCAAATTTGGAGATGACCTTGGTACAAACACCGGCCCGTTCATGCCACCCGAAATTTATAATGAATTTTTCGGTCCAAGGCATAAAATATTATGTGATCATGTAAAGGCGAATACAACTGCACATACCATGCTGCACTGCTGCGGAGGCATATATGAACTTATTCCCGAACTGATCAATGCAGGCTTTGAAATAATTAACCCTGTACAGATTAATGCAGTGAATATGGAACCCGAACGACTTAAGAAAGAATTCGGAAGTGAAATCACATTCTGGGGAGGAGGATGCGACACTCAGAGTATATTGAACCACGCATCACCTCAAAAAATAAAGGATCATGTAAAAAGAAACATTGAAATTTTCAGTAAAGGGGGAGGATTTGTTTTTAATACCGTTCATAATATCATGCCGGATGTTCCTCCGGAGAATATTGTGGCCATGTTTGAAGCCGTGGAGGAGTTTATTTGTTAATTCCTCTTCTAAAAAGTAAATTCACCCCAAGATTACTCACTTCGTTCGTGAGATCGCTAAGTTCCCTGAATGGAACCTAACGAATGGCTTAGAAAGCTTAGATTCCGAGCGATAACGAAGAACCGACCCGCCCGTAAGCGGAGAGCTCGCCAAAGGCAATCTCAACATCAAAATAATCAAATAAATCTAATTCTAAATAAATCATGAAAAAGTACCACATAACTCTTATTCTCACTCTCGTCCTGTCCGGTTCTTTAACTTTTGTTCACGGGCAGAGAAAAAAATCAGTTCTGTTAAGGGACACTATCCATGTGGTCGGGCATGCCCATATGGACATGAACTGGTTATGGACTTATTCCGAAACTATGCAAATGTGCAATGACAACCTCAGACAGGTTGTTGCATTTATGGATGAGTATCCTGACTATACTATGATACAAAGTCAGGCAGCTGTATACAAATTTGTGGAGATGGTAGATCCTCCGCTAATGGAACTTGTAAAAAAATATGTAAGGGAAGGCAGACTGGAAATTGCGGGAGGAATGTGGACTGAAGGTGATACGAACATGTCGGGTGGGGAAGCAATTGCCAGGACGTTCCTGCTTGGACAAAGATATTTTCAGAGCAGGTTTGGGAAAATGGCCAATGTAGGCTGGCTGCCAGACAATTTCGGACATATCTCTCAATTGCCTCAGATCCTCCGGCTTGCAGGATGCAATTACTTTTACTTCCACCGGACTAAACCCTACTTAGGTACATTCTGGTGGTATGCCCCTGATTCATCCAGAGTATTATGCTATTCCAACGATACCTACAATGGAAGGATAACTCCTGAACTCAGAAATGAGATTCAGATATTCTCCCCGGAAAAACGGAGAATTCTTTTTATCAACGGTGTAGGAGATCATGGCGGAGGACCTACACGTGAAGAAATTAACCTGGTACACCAGTTGGATAAAACCCCCGATTATCCGGCAGTCAGGTTTTCCACCGTAGAAAATTTCTTCAGAAAGTCTGAAAAAGAGATGGATGGTCGCCCTGTCCATCACGGAGAAATGCAATTTATCTTCGAAGGATGTTATACCACCGTGACAGAGATTAAGGAAGGAAACAGGAATAGTGAAAACAGACTTTATGAGAGTGAATTTTTCAACACCCTGAGATGGTTAAACGGCGATAAATATCCCCAGTCAGAAATCAATGATCTATGGGAGACAGTCACATTTAACCAGTTCCATGATATTCTGCCCGGTTCAGCCATTTATGAAGCTAACAGGGAAGCCGTTGCCAGGTACAGCGAAGTACTTCGTAAAGCAACCATCCTAAGAAACAATGCTTTCCGTAAAATGGCCGATGAAGTTGAATTTCAGGGTGGAATGGGACAAGCTGTGGTTGTGTATAATCTTCAACCCTATGGTCGAAATGCAATTGTTGAGGCAAATGTATATTCCCACGAAGGCCCTGCTACTGCAGATCTTGTGGCATGGAGCAATTATTATGGCTCAAAAAATATCACCCCTTTGGATAAAGGCCAGGGTCCAGTTTCATCAGTGCTTGTGCGCGATGCTTCAGGAAAAACATATCCCGCCCAGATTACCTGGGGAAAAACAACACCGCCGGGTTTTACATCCAAAGTTCAGTTTATTACAGATAATATGCCCGCAGGCGGATATAAAACATTCTACATTGATGTATCAAAACCTGGTGACTTCAATGAACCTATTCCTTTTAAAGATGATGTATTTGAAACAGACTACTTTAAAATCAGGTTTGACATGAAAACCGGCGGAATAACAAGTCTTTTCGATAAACGTTCAGGAAAAGAATATGTAAGAGAAGGTGGTCAGTTGAATACACTGAGAGTATATATGGAAGACAAAAAAGGAGGGATGAAATCCTGGACAATCAATAAAATTGTAAAGCAGGAAGACGTTACTGATATCCATAGCGTTAAACTTGTTGAAAACGGTCCGGTGAGGGCATGTGTGGAAACGGTAAAAACCTGGGGGAGATCAAGGTTTGTGGAAAGAACATATATCTATCGTTCCTATCCGCGTATTGATTACGACATGGAAGTGCACTGGCTGGAAACAAGTCCGGAACATGACATGGGAGCCTGGCTGGAGAAAGGTAGTGATGTAACCGATTCCCCGATGCTGCGAGCTGTATTTCCAATAAACATGCCAGACTCAAAGTTTTATTCCCACGTACCCTTCAATGTGGTTGAAAGACCTGTGGACGGTAAGATAAATGGCAAAGACGCACCACCTCATTTAAAACATCAGGATGCATATGGCATTGAGGCAGAAGTGGAAGACGGACAGGAGGTGCCTGCTCAAAAGTGGGTGGATGTTACTGACGGAAAAACAGGCATAGCACTTTTGAATAAAACAAAATACGGACATTCTTACAGTCATGGTGACCTGAGATTAACCCTTATGCGCTCTGCCGGTGAACCGGATATTTATCCCAACATAGGAAAATTCAACATCAGCTACTCATTGTTTCCTCATTTGGGAGACTGGAAAAACGGAGTATGGCAGGAAGGTGATGATTTCAATATCCCGGTTTATGCAGCAGAACCCCCTTCTCTGGCACTTGTCAAGGATCATGCCACTCGTCCGGAAGAAGAAAGTTTCTTCTCACTGGATTCTCCAGGGGTAATATTATCGGGAATGAAGAAGTCGGAAGACGGGGATGAACTGATCATCAGGCTTTCTGAAATATATGGTCAGGAAACAACAGTGAATCTCACACTGCCTGTTAAAGTAACGGCGGCACGAAGGTTAAATATCATAGAATTACCCCTTGAAACCGCAAATAAACCTGTAGTAAATGATAATACAATACAGTTAAAAATAAGACCGCATGAAATTGTTACGCTGGGTATTGAGGTAAAGAGATGAAAGTTGAAAGTTGAAAGTTGAAAGTTGAAAGTCTGACCTTTCATAAATATGGTTGACAGAAAGTTTAGTTTATTAAACTTTTTGTTAA
>CAYVTV010000090.1:0-15121 GCA_964454295.1 uncultured Bacteroidaceae bacterium | reverse complement strand
CCCAATAACCCAATAACCCAATAACCCAATAACCCACTTAAACCATGTACACAAAAATTAAAGATCACCTTAATAACGAACTGGAATCCATAAGATCGGCAGGCCTGTTCAAAAATGAAAGGATCATTACCTCTCCGCAGGGAGCAGTGATAAAACTGGATACCGGACAGGAAGTACTGAACTTCTGCGCGAACAATTACCTGGGATTATCGGATCATCCGGAGCTTATTAAAGCAGCGGGTGATGCCCTGAAATCTCATGGTTACGGGATGTCGTCGGTAAGGTTTATATGTGGCACAACCGATTTGCATAAAATACTGGAAAGAAAGATAGCTGATTTTTTTGGTACCGAAGACACAATTCTTTATGCAGCATGTTTTGATGCAAACGGGGGAGTATTCGAGCCCTTATTTACGGAACAGGATGCAATTATCTCTGATACCCTGAATCATGCATCCATTATTGATGGTGTAAGATTATGCAAGGCGCAGCGTTACCGTTATGCCACAGCCGACATGAAAGATCTTGAAGAACAGCTCATTAAAGCAAAGGCGCAAAGATTCAGGATTATTGTTACGGATGGTGTTTTTTCCATGGATGGTCATGTTCCGCCGGTAGACGAGATATGTAAGCTGGCAGAGAAGTATGATGCGCTGGTGATGGTGGATGAATGTCATAGTGCAGGTGTTGTGGGAGAAACAGGAAGGGGGGTAACCGAGTTGTTCGATATAAGGGGGCAGGTGGATATTATAACCGGCACTCTTGGAAAGGCTTTCGGGGGAGCGATAGGGGGATTTACAACAGGGCGAAAAGAGATCATTGAAATGTTAAGACAACGTTCCCGGCCCTATCTTTTTTCAAATTCATTACCTCCGGCAGTTGTAAATGCAGGGATACGGATGTTTGAGATAATGAATGAAACCAGTGAACTCCAGGATAAACTACACAGAAATACAGCTTATTTTCTTGCAAAAATGCAGGAAGCCGGCTTTGATATAAAACCTACAAAATCAGCCATCTGCGCAGTTATGCTATACGATGCAGGAGTTTCCCAGGAGATGGCTGCCAGGTTACTCCGGGAAGGGATTTATGTTATTGGTTTTTATTATCCTGTGGTACCCCAGGAACAGGCAAGGATCAGGGTTCAGCTGTCTGCCGCTCATGAGAAGGAACATCTGGATAAGGCGGTTGGTGCGTTTGTAAAGGTGGGGAGGGAGATGGGGGTGGTTAAGTGATTGAAAGGGATCACGCTATCACGGGATCACGGGATCACGTGACAGGTTACTAAGAATTATGTTTTTGATTGAAATTAAAAAATCTAATAAGAACAAGTACTCAAAAAATTAAGAAATCTCACACTCGATCCCGTGATCCCGTGATCTCGTGATCCCTTTCAATAACTCAGCCACTTTTTACTACCTTTGCCGCATGCTGTCAGAAATGAATGAATATCGCCGCAGGAAGATACCTTATCTTTTTATTATCGATTTTGACATTTCGGATCCGGTAATTATCCCGCTGGAAGATGCAATATCAGAAGGGATATATTATTCTATCAATGGCAATTCGAATTACACAAACTGGTTAAGGAGCCGAAATAAGATCAGTCTGATACCCCACCCCGTGGATTTTAAAACATATGAGAAGGCATTCCGGCAGGTGCAGGAGCATATACGGGCGGGGAATACCTATCTTATTAACCTTACCTTTGAAACACCGGTTGGATTGAACATTTCACTGGAAGAGGTGTTTAGCAGAAGCAGGGCAAGATATAAATTACTGTATAAAGATAAATTCACAGTATTTTCCCCTGAAAGTTTTATTATGATCAATGGGAACGAGATAGCCACCTTTCCCATGAAAGGCACTATTGATGCTTCGCTGGAGAATGCCTCTGAAATTATTATGAATGATAAAAAAGAGATGGCCGAGCATGCCACCATTACCGATCTGTTAAGGAATGATCTGAGCATTATCGCATCGGATGTTCGTGTGGAAAGGTACAGGTATATTGAAAGGCTGGTAACAGATAATAAGTCTCTGTTGCAGGTAAGTTCAGAGATAAGGGGAATATTATGTGATGATGCTGTGGAATCACCGGGGGATCTTTTCATGAAACTGTTACCTGCCGGTTCAATAAGCGGTGCACCGAAGAAAAAAACAGTAGAGATCATTAAAGAGGTGGAAAATCATTACAGGGGGTATTATACCGGTGTTTTTGGGTATGATAACGGAACACGGATAGAATCGGGAGTGGTGATCAGATATATTGAACAGAGAGAAGGGGAATTTTACTATAAAAGCGGGGGAGGGATAACCTTTCTGAGCGATATGCAATCGGAATACCAGGAGATGGTGGATAAAGTATATCTGCCGTTGGAATAAATATCCATCCTTTGTGTTCCTTTGTGAAACCCTTCGTGTCCTTCGTGGTTATTGACGTATTCTGTTTAACCACAAAGGGACACGAAGGGTTTCACAAAGGAACACAAAGGGAAGTATTACAATACTACTTAATGTTACTGGAAACCTTAAAAATACAGAACGGGAGAATCTGCAACCTGGAATTGCATAATGAACGTATGTACAGGTCAAGGAAGGAATTGTTATACACAGACAAGTATGATGATATATCTTTTTTGCCGGAATTGAGGAAGATACCTGTTTCAGATATAGTCATTAAGGTGAGGATCGTTTATGCAGAAGAAATTATACGTGTTGAGTGGGAATTATATAAGAGGAGGGTTATAAGGAGTTTAAAGCCTGTTGAGGATAATGAAATTGAGTATAAATATAAATTTGAGGACAGAGCCTGTTTAAATAAACTATTCGACAGAAGAGGCAGATGTGATGATATTATTATAGTTAAAAACGGGTTTATAACGGATTCATCTTACAGTAACCTGGCTTTTTATGACGGCAGGAGATGGTTAACGCCTGCCAGTCCTTTGCTTCCGGGAACAAAACGAAGACAATTACTAGGTGAAGGGAAACTCAGGGAGGAAGAGATAATGGTCTCAGACCTTAAGCATTTCAGATTATGTTGCCTGATCAATGCGTTAAATGATATTAACGAAATTACCCTGAATAGTTTTTTATAAGGGTTGAATTATTGATAAATCTCATATGATGTGAAAAAGTTCATTTTAATTAGCAGGTGCCAACCTGACAGCGTCGTTAGACCTGTCAGCGTTAAATGAAATTACGAATGACCTATAAAGTGTTGATATTTAAAATGCATTTGTATGCGGATAACAAATATTATAAATAAGTCAGGGAATTTATTTTCCAGGTAATATTCAAAATACACAAGCGGATAAAATAATATTTCATTATGCGTATTCAACCGGTTTTAATGGTAATTATAATAATTTTATTTTTTTCCCTGATAGACATTTATGCTTTCAGGGGGGTATCTCAGCTTGTTCAGGGTCTCCGGCATTCCTGGAGACTTGTGGTTTCATGCAGTTACTGGACAGTGACAGGACTCATCGTGTTATGGCTTGTATGGCTTATGTCATCATTTAAAAGTATGGCATATGAACAATTCTATCATAATGCAACGGTTTTTTTCGGGATAGTGATACTGGTATATGTTCCAAAGATATTTTTCAACATCTTCCTGCTTGTGCATGATATAACCGGTATTTTAAAAATGCTGCAGGGTAGTATTTCAGGCAACCCGGAAGCGGTGAAGATGACCAGGATGGTTTTTATACTTCAGCTGGGGTTGATCATTTCAGGGTTTTTCTTTATTTCTATCTTTTGGGGTATTTGGAAGGGAAAATATAATTTTACTGTAAAGAAACATACACTCCATTTCGCGGGCCTTCCTGAGGCATTTAACGGAGTCAGGATCATTCAGATAAGTGATTTTCATATAGGCAGTTTTCACAGGAATCCTGAGCAGGTTAAGAAAGCCGTTGAGTTAATTAACAATGAAGATGCTGATTATGTGTTTTTTACCGGGGATATGGTAAATAATAAGTCGGTGGAGATGGAGCCGTTTATTCCGGTATTATCCGGGATAAGGGCAAGGAAGGGTAAATTTTCCATTCTTGGGAATCATGATTACGGCGACTATTATCATTGGAATTCTGAGGCTGAAAAGCTTGCGAATATGGAAGAGTTGTATTTATATCATGAGCAAAGCGGTTTCCGGTTGCTGAGGAATGAGTCGGTACAGTTGTCGGAAAATGGGGAAAGTATTGCCCTTATTGGGATGGAGAACTGGGGATTGCCTCCTTTTCCGCAATACGGGGATTTGGAGAAGGCTATGGAAAAGGTGCAGGACATACCCTTTAAGATTCTCTTATCGCATGATCCTTCTCACTGGGATGCAGAGGTTGTGGGTAAGACAGATATTTCGTTGACACTGTCGGGTCACACTCATGGTATGCAGTTTGCGATAAGGGTCCCGGGCTGGAGCTGGAGTCCGGTGAAAATGAAATATCCCAGGTGGAACGGACTATACAGGGAGGGCGTTCAGTACCTGTATGTAAGCATAGGGATAGGGTTCATAGGCTTTCCGGGCAGGGTTGGTACTCCGCCGGAGATCACGGTTTTTGAGCTGACAAGGTAAAAGATCAGGGTTAAACGGGAAAAAATGTCGAATTTTAGCTGCATTTTGAGTGCCCGCAGGAAGTGCATTTCAGGCATCCTTCCTGGTAAATGAGGCTTTCGGAATTACAACTTGGGCATTTATCACCGGTTTTAACTATAGTACCGTTGGGGATATATTTGCGCAAAGCTCTTTCCACACCGGCAGTCCATGTGTTGATAGTGTCATTATCCAGTCGCAGTGAGCTTACCAGGTCGACAACATCTTCAATCGGCATACCAAATCTCAGTACTCCGGATATAAGTTTTGCATAGTTCCAGTATTCCTTATTGAACTGATGGGACAAGCCTCCCAGCATATTCCGGTATCCGTATTTATCAGTATATTCGAAATCGTACCGGTTAACTCCTTCCTCGTCCTTATTTTTGATAATTTTCCCTTTAGTGATGGATTTAGGGATGGGAAACATTTCATCGTCCATCATACCGGTGAATATTTCATAAGGTCTGTCATCTTTGAGTCCGATGAAAGCTATCCATTTTTCGTTATTATGGGTGAACCTGATAATTTCGGCATCCAGTTCTTTCGGGCGTATGGGTTTAGGCCGGTCGAGGTTAAGGACTGTTTTCTTTTTCTTATCATCACTGGTAATAAGTACCCCTGCACGTGCTCCGTCGCGGTAAACCGTGGCTCCTTTGCAGCCGCTTTTCCATGCAGTAATATACAGGTCGCCAACGAGTTCTTCTTTCACATCGGAGGGGAGGTTTATCGTAACACTGATGGAATGGTCAACCCATTTTTGTATTTCTCCCTGCATGCGTACTTTAGCTACCCAGTCGACATCATTGGACGTGGCTTTATAATAAGGGGACTTTTCAATGATCTTCTGGATTTCCTTATCATCAAGGGCCATTACTTCCCTAACATCATAACCATTTACTTCGAGCCAGGTAACGAATTTATGGTGTAAAACGTTGAATTCTTCCCAGCTGTCGCCGACTTCATCAACAAATGTTATTACGGTATCCTTATCGTTTGGATTTACTTTTCGTCTGCGTTTATAGACTGGCAGGAATACCGGTTCTATTCCGGAGGTGGTCTGGGTCATAAGACTTGTTGTTCCTGTAGGGGCGATAGTCAGGAGGGAGATATTTCTGCGTCCGTACTTCATCATATCCTGGTATAGCTGTTCATCTTCTTTTCTGAGCCTGTTGAGGAAAGGATTATCTTTTTCACGGGTACTGTCAAATATGGTGAAAGCTCCTCTTTCCCCGGCCATGACAGTGGAGGAGCGATAGGCTTCTATTGCCAGGGTTTTGTGGATTTCAACGGAGAAGTCGATAGCGTTATCGCTACCATAGCGTAAACCAAGGGCAGCAAGCATATCTCCTTCAGCAGTTATCCCCACCCCGGTTCTTCTGCCTTCGGTGGCTTTAACGCGTATTTTTTCCCATAGTTTACGTTCCACACCTTTAAGGTCCTCGTCTTCAGGATCCTTGTTGATCTTGTCGAGGATAGCCTCAATTTTTTCAATTTCGAGATCAATAATATCATCCATCATACGTTGAGCCTTCCTGACGTGGTTTTTGAAGAGGTCGAAATTAAACCGTGCATCTTTTGTGAAGGGATTTTCCACGTAACCGTACAGATTAATAGCAAGAAGGCGGCAGCTATCGTATGGGCAGAGTGGAATTTCACCGCATGGATTTGTTGAAACGGTTTTAAATCCAAGGTCGCTATAGGAGTCGGCAACCGATTCCCTGATGATAGTATCCCAGAAGAGAATTCCGGGTTCGGCCGACTGCCATGCGTTATGTACAATTTTTCCCCAGAGTTTGACAGCGTCGGTTTCGGTTTGATACACAGGGTTATCAGAGTCCACCGGATATTGTTGTACGAAAGGTTTGTTTTCGATAACAGCCTCCATAAATTCGTCGGTAATACGTACGGAAACATTTGCTCCCGTGACTTTGCCGCTTTCCATTTTAGCGTCGATAAATTTTTCCGCATCCGGGTGTTTGACAGATATGCTGAGCATGAGAGCGCCTCTGCGTCCGTCTTGTGCCACTTCACGGGTTGAGTTGGAATACCTTTCCATAAAAGGCACCACACCTGTTGATGTGAGAGCGCTGTTCAATACCGGGCTGCCTTTGGGGCGTATATGAGAAAGATCGTGTCCGACGCCTCCGCGGCGCTTCATTAGCTGAACCTGTTCCTGGTCTATTTTCATAATTCCGCCGTATGAGTCGGCAGGCCCGTCATTCCCGATAACAAAACAGTTTGAAAGCGATGCAATCTGGAAATTGTTCCCTATACCTGTCATCGGAGATCCCTGTGGAACTACATATTTAAAGTCTTTGAGTAAAAGATATATTTCTTCCTTTGACATGGGATTGGGGTATTTGCTTTCAATACGTGCAATTTCAGAAGCAATTCTCCAATGCATATCGTCGGGTGATTTTTCGTAGAGCTTTCCAAATGAATCTTTAAGGGCGTATTTATTTACCCAGACCTTGGCAGCCAGTTCATCACCTTTAAAATATACCAGGGCTTCCTCGTAAGATTCTTCGTAGGAATAAGTCTGTTTATCCGTAGTTTTCTTTTCTTCTTTTTTCACAATAGTTGTTTCCTCATTTTCATTAAACAGCACTCCTGTTTTTTTTGTTGCGGCCAATTCTTCCATAATATATCTTTAAATGATCAGGTTAGTTCCCAGCGGGTTAGAATAAAAATGTCCGGGTGAACAGCAATCTGCAAATTAATAAACACCAGTGAAGCTCACCAAAAAATACAGCCTTGTATTTATTAACATTATTTATTACTTATTAACCCTTGCAAGTAATTATCTATTTATTAAATATTTAAGTCTCATGGTTCGTTAAATAAAATAAAACGTAAAGGCGCAAAAGTGTTGATAGTTAAAATTATGTTTAGTATAACAAAAATTCGTAAATTCAGAATACAAAAATAAGCATAATAAAAGACAAAACCATCTTGATATCCGAAATATTTAACAATAATGACGTTGATTTCAGTGCAAAACCGGGAACGAATTCAGGACAATTAAAGTACGATAAAATTGGCGACGAATCTTTTATAAATAGTCAGTATTTATTAACAAGATTTCAAGACTGTTTATAATAAATACACATACAGTAAGTTAGAGGTTAAAGTAAGGTTATTACAGATTATTTGGTAAACAGATTCCCAGGTACACACCCATATTTATTCCATGCATATGGTCGGTATAGCCAAAACTATAATCTATGTATGGAGAGAGAATAAAACGTCCGTAGTAACGGTTCAGTTTTAGACCTGTAGCGAAATTCAGGTTATGTTTTACATCATTCAGGTTATTATTCGTGCCCGGGTATCTGAATCTCAGCAGGCTGAGGTAGGGCGACAGGCTGGTATTGGCTTTCAGGGGAATATGAATAGCCAGGTGTTCAATGGAGATTACTGTAAGCAACAACATGAACAGCATGCTTTCAAAGCTATCACTATCCAGGTTAAAGGGAGAATCCCAAAATCCGGGCAGTTGTAAAAGGAGCATCCAAATGGGAAGAGCAATCGTTCCCGGCCCGAGATGAACATAATTCTTTGCGAGCACTAGATCACTTTCAAGGCTGAGGTATTTAAAGAGAAATATCTGGAAGTTGATCCCTCCTCCGATCTGAGACCCGCCGGGTCTGTTTAACAATAAAACAGGTGATCCTGCAATGGTCATATCCCCAAAGCGATGCTGCGGGTATGTTTCATTGACATAAGCTTCCTGTGAATATGCGGGACAGACAATTATGCCTGCCCACAGGGAAGTTACCAGAAGTATTGATTTAATTCCTGACATCGCATATTGATTTATAACCAGAAATTAAAAAACACGAAATCCGGGATCCGGTAGAAAATTACATTTCAATAAATATTATATTGAAATAAGATGAATATATCTTAGTAAAGTTAATAAAATTATGCCGGAAAGGCAAGGGTTTTTTAATAAATGAGTTAATACAACTGATCGTTAAATAAAAATTAAACGCGAAGGCGCAAAGACGCAATATGTTGTATATCAATAATATAGATAATCTATATCCGAATTCTTAAAATGTTCATTATCAGCGCAATATAAAAGTTTAACTAACTATCATATAAAATATTTCTATATAATTCAAATATGCCTATATATAAGAAGCGGTATGTTGTTTTTGCCCTGAAAGGGCTATTTAATTCAGCCCAACGGCAACGCCTTGGGGTAAGAATCGCGCAATCATCATTCCCGTCGCAGGTCTGCCGTCGGCAGACCTGCGACGGGAAAATGGGAATAGTAATTCTGATCAACCCAAGGCGCTGCCGTTGGGCTGAATTAATACAGGCTTTCAGCCCGGGCAATGAGATGCATAACAAATAACAGTAAAAATCATGTTAGTATACAAGAAAGCAAGAACAATACTCATTAAAACTATTTAGGTGAATTTATATCGAACTTACGTTAATTATTTTAATAAAAACAACTTTTCTGATGGTATTCGTAAGATACTCATGCATTCTGATGTCTATCCTGAGCAGGATTATTTCAAAGAAATCTTTGCAGTGAAATTAATTATCAGTATTTATTCTGGAGATGTGATAATCTTTCAAAGCGTGGTTCACGATCCGATCCGTGGCTCCCAGCTTTGATTCAATATAGGATTTTGCGTAGCCGGAGCACCTTGAAAGTTGTTCATCTGAAAAAAGCAGGCGATCAAATATTTCTTTCAAGTCGTTGTATCCTGAAATCGGGAAAGCTGCTTTTTTGTCAATAAGATTCTGTGCTTCGAGGAATTTATGGTGATTAGGGCCAAATACCACAGGTAATCCGTAAGTAGCGGCTTCGAGAATATTATGTATTCCTCTTCCGAATCCTCCGCCGATATATGCAATTTCTCCATACCTGTATATGGCGCTGAGATGACCAATAGTGTCAATTATCAGTAGTTTGGCAGAAGGGTACGAGATTTTTTCACTATCTGTAAATCGCACTACGGGATGATCAATTTTCTCGATGATTTGTATGAGTTTTTTTTCCGTTATCTCGTGGGGGGCGAGAATGAATTTTACATCGTTACCGGAATTGTTGATGTATTGGATCAGCAGCTGTTCGTCCTTTTCCCAGGTGCTTCCTGCCACAATAATTTTAGCATTGCTTTTAAAATGTTTTATATATGGGTAATCAACGGCTCTCTGTGACAACTGGTACACCCGGTCGAAGCGGGTATCTCCGGTTATGGTTACATTCTCAATGCCCAGTAGTTTTAAAAGTTTGCGTGAACCTTCATCCTGTACGAATATGTGGTTGAAAAAGTAAAGGACATTTCTGTACCAGGCACCGTACCATTTAAAGAAAACCTGGTCACGCCTGAATTTTGCCGATACCATGTAAACGGGAATTCCTTTCTTATATGCGGTTCTCAGGAAATAGTACCAGTATTCATATTTAATAAAGAAAATGATCTTAGGTTTAATGAGGCGCATGAACCTCCATGCGTTAAATCGGGTATCCAGAGGCATATAGGTTACGCAATCAGCTCCTTCATAATTTTTTCGCAGTTCATAACCGGAGGGAGAGAAAAAAGTAAGCAATATCTTGTGATCAGGCATTCTCTTTTTTGTTTCTTCAATTAGCGGTCTGCCCTGTTCAAATTCTCCCAGGGAAGCACAATGGAACCAGATGATCTTGTCATCCGGACCGAAACTGTTTTTCATTTTTTTCCACATTCCCTGACGTCCCCGTATCCATCTGCCTGCTTTTAAATGGAACGGTGCTGCCAGAAGGACGAGGAGTAAATAGACCTGGATACCTATTTTATAAAGAAAACGCATAAGATAGTTGTATCAATAACACAAAATTTAACCTGCGAAAATAGCAAAAATCATTATCGCTGTTGTACATATTGAGCCAATAGTGTTTTGATTTTGGCTATATCTTTTTTATTCACAGCAGAAAGGCTTATCGGCGGATATTTTGCCACTCCTTTTCTGAATCGTTGATAAAGAATAAGTTTTTCATATTTACCCAGGAAGAATTTCTCTGTAGTAAATTTAAGAAAATCTTTTTTAGGGATCTCATATGAGTTTTTTTTCCGGTTCATAATTTTCAGCGGGTAGTAGCGGATTATCAGTTTGTCACCTGCATCTTCGAAATATATATAACATGGACGTCGCAGACTTTGAAGAGTAACCATCAGCAACCAGAAAAGAACAATGATTATCACCCAGTACATTCTCTCAATTCCCAGTACAGGTTCATTAAACCATTTTGTAAATCCGGTAAACACAATAAGGATGGTAAAGATAAGGGTCATAATGAACTTATTCACCCATATCGACATGGTATTTCTGCGGTTCTGGAATTTAACAGGTATGGATTTACTCATTTTTTCTTCTTTTTAATTCTTTGATAATAAGACTTAATTCTCTCCCTGTTTGTCCTGCAACAGAAGTATTTTCTTCAGTTCTTCTTATCAGGTAGGGAAGGACATGCCGTACAGGTCCGTAGGGAAGATATTTTGCCACGTTATAACCCTTTTCTGCCAGGTTGAAGCTGATATGATCGCTCATTCCGTAAAGTTGTGAGAACCATACCCGGTTGTCATCAGGTTTAATATTGTGTTTCTGCATCAGTTCAGTGAGAAAGGAACAGCTGTACTCATTATGTGTGCCGTTGAAAATGGAAATTCTGTCGATATTCTCTATGGAAAACTGTAATGCTTCATTAAAATCACGATCGGTACTTTCCTTATCTGTATGGATGGGGTCTCTGTAATTCATTTTCAATGCTCTTGCCCTTTCCCTTTCCATATAAGCCCCACGTACAAATTTAGCGCCAAGGTATATGTTATCACGTATGGCCTTACTTAGGTCATCTCTCAGCACCTGCATTCTGTCCCACCTGTACATCTGGTATGTATTAAACACAATAGCCTTCTTATGATTATACAGCATCATCATCTCCATCACTACTTTATCAATGAAATCCTGGTAGAAGCTGTCTTCTGCATCAATCATTATGGGTATACTGAGGGAGTATGCCTTGTTGCAAAGAATATTTATTCTTTTACGGAATTTTTCTCCTTCTTTTTGTGTTTCCTGTGAGGGTGCAGGGGAGGTGCTTAATTCTTCCAGCGCTTTACAGTTGGCAAATGCAGTGGGTTTAAATACCGAAAAGGGAATATTCGGGTTGGCACCGGCAAATTCAACAGCTTTAAGTGTTTCATTCAGGGCTTTTTCAATGTCTTCATCATTGTCTTTTCCTTCCACTGAATAATCGAGAACAGATCTGACATTGAAGACGGCAAGTTTATCAATAACAGGGATACAGTCCTCAATTGTTTCACCTCCACAGAATTGCCTGTAAACGGTAGGTTTAACAATCCATCCCACCGGAATGCCTATTTTGTTTACAAATGTGATGGCGTATTTTCCGGATTTAACCATGAATTTCCTGGATAATAGTCTGAAAAGCCAGTAAGCTTTTTTAAGTTCGAAGTTGCTCTTAATTTTAAAAGCCACTTCAGTATCATTGAATTGGAACATTGGATGAAATGAAATTAATATGCTAAGTAACGAAAAAAAGTGTAATGGGGCAAGGGGAGTGGTTAAGTGGTTACGTGGATAAGTGGTTGCGTGGTTACGTGGATGAGTGGTTGAGGATGAGGGATCATGCTATCACGGGATCGCGGGATCAAGAGGAGGGATCGGGTTAATAAGGGATTACGGGATCGGACAAAATTGAATGGTTACGTGAATATGTACCGGTACAGGCCAGAACACTAATTCGGCAAAATTGAAGGAACTTGGTGCAGAAGTCGGGATCATGTCGGACGACGGGTACCTGCATGTACGTATGGGTGCACATGCGCATGAGCTGGATTTCCCTACTATCATTGTGAATCATGGAGTAAGTGAGGAATGGGGCATCATGAACCTTGCCGCCTATGTACAGAAAGTATTTCCTGAGGTGGAGGTATTTCATATTCCGCAGTTTTGTCCGTATAAGGTGGTAATATAAACTCAGGTTCAAACCATAAGTGTTTGTTATTCTGAGCGAAACATAGTGAAGCGAAGAACCGGGCCTTAGCGAGCACAACGAAATTAATTTCATCTCCAAATATATTTTTACCGGACAATAGTGATTTAATTATTGTGGATGTTCAGAAAATAAAACAAAATTATTAATTTTGCAGTCCTTTGGTCGGTTTGCCGAGTGGTTAGGCGCCGGTCTGCAAAACCGGTTACAGCGGTTCGAATCCGCTACCGACCTCAAATTAATAAAAAAACCTCCAGATTAATCTGGAGGTTTTTTTATACCGGATGCACTTAATTCAGGGAAATGAAATGGATAAATAATATTAATCAATTGTATTTAACAATACAATAAGACAATATAAATTAACTATTAATAACCAGTTGTGTGATTAACTTAAGGGTTAAAATAATTTTAATCTATTCAATGCATATATATCATGTCGAACTCACGGTATTTAAACACACAATACACAAATTTATTTAAATAGAAAATGATACCCTCCATAAAATAATATTCAGATAAAGAAAGATATTTTAAAAAAAACTAACTTGCAAATTTAGGTGTACATAAAAATTTCTGACAAATCTGCAAATGTACAGGAATGATCTACAGTAAAAATCACTGTTAACAAGGTAAACTATGAAAAAAATTAACATCGCATTACTCGCGTCATTTTTCTTGTTTATAGGAAAAATGAATGCACAGGAGGGTAGTTTTTTACTTGAAAAAAATCCGCAATATACACTATGGTGGAGTGTAGGTGCTTATAAAGTGAATAAATCAGAAATTCCGGTTGACAAAGGTGATATTGTTATAAGTGCAGCCAGGAATGAATATGAACCTTTTCAGCTGGTAGTACATCCTGTTGAAAAGATGGAAAACTTTCGTATTTCAGTTTCCTCATTGTCCGGGAAGAACGGAAGTATTGATCCTTCCTGTATAAAGATTTACGATGTTGAGTATGTTTTTGTAAGAAAGCCTTCCATAGGAGCACAGGTTGGCTGGTATCCCGATCCCCTTCCCCAGAACAAAAGTCCCCGTACTCTTTATCCACTTGAAAATTATTCTTTTTTTATTGATGTTCATATTCCTGAATCAACTCCAGCCGGGAATTATAATGGAGATGTAACAATCTCATGGAATAATAATATAGAAAGTACTGATATCCCATTTAATCTTACCGTTTATAATTTTTCAATTCCTGAAAAAACGACACTGCGTTCATCATTTGGTATAGATGTGTCGGCCATCAGGAAATATCATAATTTGGAGAATGACCAGGAAGTAAAGCAGGTTTATGATTTGTATCTGCAGGAAATGCATGCCAGTCGTATTTGCCCAACTAATCCTTTTAAGTTATCCCCGATGAACACAAGTTTTTCCGGGTTAAAGTGGGATGGTGGTGTATATGACCGCTCAAGAAGAACTGAGGGTACGTATTCATATAAGATTGTTGATGCTTCTCTTACAAAAAATATATATGCAAAATCCAGGGAACATATTCACGTAAATCCCGGTGCTTCTTACATTCTTTCCTGGGATGTTTTTTGTGTTGGAAAACAGGAATATGCGGTTGCTGTTAAACTTTTCGATCCTGAAGGGAACTGGATGATCTATGATAATATTCTGGAAGTCTACAAGGGTGATTCAGTATGGAAGAGAGATACTCTGATAATTGCTGATATACCTGCAGGAGCAGTGAAAGCGGAAGTAACGCTTTATGCATCATTTCCTTCTTATGACGGAAGTACTTCAGGGACAACATGGTTCGATAATGTAATATTCACAGAAAAGGAGCATACAGTTAACTTGCTATCTCAGGGTAATTTTGAAGTGGATATTGATAAAATAGATGTAACAATTGACTTTGAGGAATTTGACAAGGCGGGGGAACGATATCTTGACGAATTTGGATTTAATGCTTTCCACCTGCCGGTTATGGGAATGGGTGGCGGAACCTTTTATTCCAGGAGTTACGGAGTATTATCAGGATTTGAACAAAATACTCCCGAATATAATAAACTTATGAAATGTTATCTCTCACAGGTAGAAAAGCACCTCGAAGAAAAGGGCTGGCTGGGCAGAGAATATGTATATTGGTTTGATGAACCCGATGACGATGATTATCCTTTTGTCCGTGAAGGAATGAATGTTTTGAAAAACGGAGCCCCGGAAATAAAACGTTTTATAACTGAAATGAACCAGGCAAATCCAATAATGGATATCATTGATATTTGTTGTACAATTTGGAATTATATTGATCCGGAAGATATCGATTCAATGATAAAACAAGGCAAGGAATTCTGGTCATATCTTTGTACAGGACCGAAACCACCATGGATAAATCTATTTATAGATAAGGATGCTATCAATTTGCGGATGTGGTGCTGGATGTCTTACCAGTATAAACTGACAGGAATATTAGTCTGGAAAGCCAATTACTGGGATAGCAACGTACTTTCTGAACATGGTAAATTACAGAACCCATGGGAAGATCC
>CAYVTV010000089.1:5486-15225 GCA_964454295.1 uncultured Bacteroidaceae bacterium | reverse complement strand
GGGTCAGGGTATTAATAGCAGAGCGATCGCCTGCATACATCGGGTGGAGGGGTTCGATAGCCAGTTTCACCCCTGCTTTTTCAGCGACGGGGAGTATTTTACAAATGCCTTCCTTTATCTGCTCCCTTGATGCTGCAAGGGATTGTTCCGGGGCTGCCCCGCAAACCAGAACGATTAAGGGGGCTCCGACAGCTACTGCCTGTTCAATGGCGTACAGGTTATCATCTATTGCCAGTTGTCTCTTTTGTGTATTAACTGACGGGAAAAATCCGCCCCTGCAGAGAGACACCACTGTCATCCCGGAGTTGTTAAGGAGTTTTCTGACCTCTTTCAGGTTTTTATTTTCCAGGACATTACGCCAAATGGTAACTGCATGAATACCTGCCTCTGTATAATTATTTATACATTCCTCTATACCCCAGGGCTTTGTGGTTAGGGTGTGGAGGCAGAGTTTTGTGTAATCGGTTAATTTTGAAGCCATTGTCAGTTGTCAGTAGTTAGTTGTATGTCTACAGTCGGTGGCT
Source organism: uncultured Bacteroidaceae bacterium (assembly GCA_964454295.1). Lineage (GTDB taxonomy): Bacteria > Bacteroidota > Bacteroidia > Bacteroidales > CAYVTV01. The sequence continues at coordinate 14,701 of CAYVTV010000089.1, read as the reverse complement.
GTATCGTCCTTAAAAAAGGTTACATTTTTTTGGTTAATACTTCATTGTTTTGTTCACATTGTTTTTTCCTGAATCAGCTTTATCTTTTCTGCCTTAATCAGCTGAATGATATTATTTCGTTGAGACACAAAATATTGTGTCTGTACTGCGGATTATCATTTCGTCATTTTTCCGGGGGTTGCCATCCACCATTCGGCGGACAGGCTCCCTGGCTATTCAAATTATACTCCGGGGTAACCCTTTCACCTATTTCAGGACTCATTACTCTGATCCTATGATCCCTTATTAACCTGATCCCTTCACTTGATCCCGCGATCCCGTGATCCCTTATTAACCTGATTCCTACACTTGATCCCACGATCCCGTGATCCCTTCACTTGATCCCGCGATCCCGTGATAGCGTGATCCCTTATTAACCTGATCCCTTCACTTGATCCCGCGATCCCGTGATAGCGTGATCCCTTATTCTCAACCACATAACCACTCCCCAAAAATACACAAACACCTTACTAAAAGTAAAGGATAAATGTAAAAATTTCAGGTACAATTACAAGAAGGTCAAAGTTTGTATCGGTTTTTTATTTCATTTCTGAATTGAGAGGGGGAGGTTCCGGTTTTATTTCTGAAAATACGGCTGAAATAGGAAGGATCATCGTAGTTCAATAGATATGCGATTTCTTTAGTGTTCATTCCTGAATGGGCAAGTAATCGTTTTGCCTCAAGGATAAGTCTGTCGGTTATTAATTCACTTGCGGTTTTCCTGTTGTGTTTTTTAAGAGCATTGTTAAGTGAATAAACAGATACGCCCAGGAGTTTTGCATAATCCTGTACCAGATGATAATTATTAAAATTTGTTTCCAGTAATGAATGAAATGATTGAGAAAGGTTTTCTCCCGGTTCAGGGGGGTGTTGATTGTTTTTATACTTATCTGCGAACTTTGAACTGAGTTTAAGAAAGAAAATACGAAGGAAGGAAACTATTATCTCAAGGGTTTGATGCGATTTATTATTTATTTCTTTTTCAATACAGGATATTAATAAATAGAAATCTTCAAAACCTGTATTATTGAAATTCAGTACCGGATATCTTCCGGTTTGTGGTGTTGAAGAATAGCCCGGGATAATATCCGGATTTTTAAAGTGGAGATTCAGGAATTCTCTGGAAAAGATAATGAGGTAGCCCTGGTAATTGTTACCCCGGTGAATAAGGTGGACTTGTCCCGGGTAAACCAAATGAATACTTGGAGGAGTAATATGCCAGGTTTTGAAATCGATATCATGTTCACCTGTTCCGCCGGTAAAAATACATATTTCGTAAAAATTATGTTTATGGGGCAGGATGGTTTTATGCGGGAATTCGTTGCCGGTGATATTTTTCCCACGGACTTTATAGATCCTGAACTCTGAATTTTCAGGTTCTCTGAAAGGGAGCTCGTAAATCGGGATTGTTTCGAGCATAAACTTCAGATTTAACAAAAAAGCCATGCCGGGCAGACCGGGATGGCTAATATGTAAGGTATAGTTTAGTCAGTATTCTTCTGACTATTATTTTTCGATTTTGGACTGTTCTTTGGATTCTTCGGTTTCCCCGCGGGATGCTTTTTTAAATTCTCTCATTCCCTGGCCTATACCTTTCATAAGTTCGGGTATTTTTCTGCCGCCAAAGAGCAGCACTACGATCAGGACGATAATAATGATCTCGGTGGGACCAAACATTCCTAAAATTACTAAAGATTCCATGGTAATTAGTTTAAAACAGGATACAAAGGTAATAATTATCTGATAAAGTTAATTGTAATTTAAAAAATAAAATTTAAGTCTGGTCTGAATAGAAACGGGGCAGCCTCATAATATTCTTTCACCACGAAGGACACAAAGGATAACACAAAGGACATAAAATATTATCAACCAGGAGTATAGACTTTGTGTCCTTTGTGCGTACTTTGTGTCCTTCGTGGTTAATTATAGTTTTGATTTATGAGAGAGTCCAGGGGCTCAATATTATTTTCTAAAAAGTTGAACAATATCATTTCCGTTTGCATAGAAAAGAAGACCGAAAATAAATATCATTCCTGCGATCTGGGCGTACTCGAGGAATTTATCACCTGGTTTACGGCCTGATACCATTTCATAAAGAAGGAACAGAACATGTCCTCCATCGAGTGCGGGAATAGGCAGAAGGTTCATTATAGCGAGGATGATGGATAAAAATGCGGTAAGGTTCCAGAATGACTGCCATATCCATTCTCCGGGGAAGATACCGGCTATCTTGATAAAGCCGCCCAAAGACTCATATGCTTTGGTTTCAGGGCGGAAGAGGAGTTTCAGTTGTTTCAGGTAACTGCTGATAGTTTCAAAGCCTTTTGTGATGCCGGCGGGGATTGACTGAATAAATGAGTAACGTATTTCTTTGAGTTGAAAATGCCGGTCAAAGGAGAAATCCGGTCCCACGCCAAGAAGTCCTGTTTCAGGGATCATGACATTAAAGTTAAGTGTATCGGCACCATTTCTCAATACCGAAATTTTAACCTCACTGTTTTTATAATCCGGAACAATTGATTTGAATTCATCGAAATAGATAGTTGGTATTCCGTTCATTGCTATTATCCTGTCACCCTGGCGGATACCTGCATCATATGCGGGTGAGTTTTCCTGGAAGCTTTCGATATAAAATGGCATACGGGGAAGTATGGGCATGGTTGTTCTGAGCAGAGCAGGGATCACATTCTCCGGAATTTCCAGCTCCATAGGCATTCCGTTTCTTTCGATCTGAATAGTTTTTACGTTGTTTACAACTATGTCATGCACAACCGAAAGGTAGTTATCCACTTCTTTGCCATCGAGGGTAAGTATTTTATCTCCGTTTCTCAGTCCCAATTGCATAGCAGTAGAGTCAACCATTACACCGTAGGTAAGGTTGTTTAACGGAAGGTATTTTTCTCCCCAGGTATAAAGAATAAGTATATACAGGACAAGAGCGAAAATAAAGTTGACCATCACTCCTCCGAGCATTATCAGCAATCGCTGCCATGCAGGTTTTGACCGGAATTCCCAGGGCTGGGGAGGTTTGGACAGTTGTTCAAGATCCATTGACTCGTCAATCATTCCCGAGATTTTTACATATCCTCCAAGGGGAAGCCATCCGATTCCATAAACAGTATCTCCGATTTTCCTTTTAAAAATGGCGAACCAGGCATCAAAAAACAGGAAAAATTTCTCCACCCTTGTGTTAAAGAGTCTGGCGAAGAAAAAATGTCCCATTTCATGAACAATTATTAAAATAGCAAGAGCCAGTATCAGCTGGAGTGCCCTGATTAAAATTTCCATACTTTCACGATATTAATTCATTAGCATATTTTCTGGCTTCTTCATCTGAAGCGTATAAGTCTTCCAGTGAAGGTTCCGGTATATAAACCGATTTTTCAAGAACCTGTTCAATGATATCCGGCATTTGGAGGAATCCTACCCTGTCAGCCAGGAATGCGCTGACAACGCTTTCGTTTGCAGCATTCATGATACAGGGCCAGTTTCCTCCCTTTTTCATTACTTCAAAAGAAATTGCAAGGTTACGAAATTTTTTTGTATCTGGTTTACTAAAAGTAAGATTTGAGTAATCGGGTAATGTTAAACGGGGGAACCGGGTTTTTATTCTTTCAGGGAAAGAGAAAGCATATTGTATGGGCAGGCGCATATCGGGAAGTCCCATCTGGGCTTTAACCGAGCCATCGTAAAACTGCACCATGGAATGAATAATAGACTGAGGGTGGATAACCACTTCAATCTGTTCAGGGGTAACATCAAAAAGCCACTTTGCTTCAATTGTTTCCAGGCCTTTATTCATCAGGCTTGCCGAATCAATGGTTATTTTATTACCCATGCACCAGTTGGGATGTTTCAGCGCATCATCTTTGGTAACAGATTTGAGAAATTTCAGGGATTTGTTTCTGAAAGGGCCTCCGGAGGCTGTAAGAATTATTTTTTCCGGGGGGTTATTTTCTTCCCCTGTCAGGCACTGATAAATCGCGGAGTGTTCGGAATCAACGGGGATTATTCTTGCCTTATGTTTCTGAGCAAGGGTTTTAATTAACAGACCTGCCACCACCATTGTTTCTTTATTTGCGAGGGCAATGGTTTTTCCGGAGGAGACGGCTTTGATGGTAGGATAAAGTCCGGCAAAGCCTACCATGGCTGTCAGTACAATACCGGTTTTTCCGTATTCTGCGGCAGCGGCTATGTCACTCATTCCCGCCAAAACTTTTACGGGGAGATGTTTTAAGCTTTCTTTTACAAAGGGATATTTTTCAGGATTACCAATGACGACAATATCGGGGACATGTTTCAGGCTCTGTTTGATAAGCAGGTTTGCGTTATTAAATGCCGTAAGCACAGTTACACGAAAAATATCCGGATTATTTTCAACAACTTCCAGTGCCTGTGTGCCTATTGAGCCTGTGGAGCCGAGGATAGCAATTGTGTTCATCAGAAAACAATAAAATCTTCGGGGTTCAGTGCAATGCCATTATGCCAGAGTTCAAAATGGAGATGCGGACCGGTGGTCAGTTCCCCTGAGTTGCCAACAATAGCTATTGCATCACCTGCTTTTACACGTGATCCTGGTTTTTTCAGAAGCTCTGCATTATGTTTATACAGTGAGATCAGGTTATTATCATGTTGTATCTGCATCACATGCCCTGTTTCGAGAGTCCACGATGCCATGATCACGGTGCCGTCAAGGGTGGCTTTTACCACCTCATTGGGGGCGGCGACAATATCAGTTCCAAAATGATTATTCAACGGATTAAATGAGTTTGTTACGATTCCCCTGGCAGGAGGAAAGAAATGGATTTTATCAAGCCGGGTATTGGTTTGTGTGGCTTCTGCAACCGGAAGAAAATATCTTGTTGTGAGTCCTATTTCCTGCCGGAGGGCTGAATCGGCAGATGATCGGGTAAACTGAATGTTTTTATAGTCTTTTTTTACCGTATCGGCCGGAAGATTAAGGTAGTTATTCGGTTCATTCCCGGAAATGATCACGGCAAGATTTTCAAAAAACTGATCACGGTATTGTAATTCAACCTCCAGGCTGTCGAGCCTGATACGGTTCTGAATTATGTTATTTCGCATTTCAGCATCGGGATATCCCGGTATCATTTCCCTGAGCGGCGTATAGGCGATGGTAATATAAGTCAATGAAACCAGGAAAACAAGAAGAATACCTGTAATGGAAATAATATTAAGCCGGGAGAGTCTTATAAAACCGACTTCCTGGAATGTGCTGTCATTCAGGAATACCAGACGATATTTGTGGGTCAGCTTATTAATGAATTTCCTTTTTTTCTTTTGATTACTCATAAATCAATCATTTACTTTAACTTCAACAGAGTCGCTCTGCCATAATCCGTGTTTTGTACAGCAGGCCATAGCTGAAAGGTTCATGGATACTTTCGGTATAATATAGAAGTCTACTTCTGCATTTTCAGATTTCCCAAGGGTCCCCGGAGCAAAATGTGTTTCAGCCAGAAATGTTTCACGGTTCCAGAGCTGAATGTAGCTGATAAAATGATCAGGGTCATCCGGATGGGTATATTCATCGCCCATTTTTACTTTCACGCGGAATTTAACCCCTCTGACTGCACTTTTTTCGCAGATCACATGAGGAGTGTGCCGGTCGAAATAGTCTTTCTGCAAGTCCTTTTCGAGTGAATCGATATCAACGGGTTTGAAGATGCGGGGCATAGCGGCAATGGTTTAGTTATCAAGGGATCACGCTATCACGGGATCACGGGATCAAGTGAGTTAGATTTAAATATTTAGGGTTATTAATAATTTGTGAATTATTCATTATATTTTTACACTATTGTATCCCCCGATCCCGTGATTCCTTCCCCCGATCCCCCGATCCCGTGATCCCGTGATCCCTCTTGTTCCTTTCTCAAAAATTAAATACATTTGATACATAAAATTACTCCTCAAAATTAACAGAAATTTTTACAGAAAACTAATGAAAACAATCCGGCTACTATTAATTCTTTTGCCTGCATTTATTTTAATATCTGCCTGCAGTGATCAGGAAACCCTTAAGAATGATGTTCCACAGAAGTTTGTCAGGATAAATAATCCGGATAAATATGGTTTTTATTCTGAACGGTTAGCTCTTATTGACACTGTGTTGTCATCATATGTAAACGGGGGAATTCTTCCCAATGCATTGACCTTTGTTGCGCACAGGGGGAATATTATTCATCATACCGCATATGGATGGAGAAATATTGAACAGGGAATACCCCTGAAAACAGACGATATTTTTCGGCTTGCATCACAGACCAAAGCTATTACCAGTGTTGCGTTGATGACACTCTTTGAAGAAGGAAAATTTTTGCTGGATGATCCGGTTTCGAAGTATATACCAGAGTTTAAGAATTCCACCGTAATGGTTACTTTTAATGAGAAAGACACTACGTATACGGTAAGACCGGCCTCCGGGGAAATTACCGTCAGGCATTTACTTTCACATACATCTGGAATTCCTTATGGAATACTTGGAGGTGGTCCTGCGAACATGATATATGCAAAGGAAAACATTCCGGCGGTGAATTCCCTTGAAGATATGACCATAGAACAGGTTGTGAAAAAGATAGCGGGTCTTCCCCTGATGTTTGATCCCGGGGATAAATACCTGTACGGAATGAATACGGATGTATGCGGGTATCTTATTGAGGTTCTTTCAGGTAAGCCTCTGGATGTGTTTTTCAGGGAACGTATTTTCAAACCGTTGGGGATGGAGGATACGTATTTTTATTTGCCTGAGAAAAAAGCTGACAGGCTTGTAACTCTGTACTCATCCACTCCTGAAGGCATGGTTTATCATACCAATGAATCATACCAGACGTTTCCTGTCGGTGGTGCAAAGAAACTGTTCCTGGGTGGTGCAGGATTATGCGGAACCATAGAGGATTATGCATCATTCTGCCAGATGATGCTTAATGAAGGAACATTTGACGGGAAAAGGATAATCAGTCGTAAAACAGTGGCGCTGATGACAATGAATCAGATTGGGGACAAGTCCATAAGTGACGGAATGAAATTCGGGTTAGGATTCGGGTTGTTCGGAGAGCAAGGCGCTGCAAATAATCTGGTTTCACCGGAGGCTTATCGTTGGGGAGGGATGTATCATACCGATTATGTAATTGATCCGGAGGAGGAATTGATAATGTTGATTTTTACGAATATTCAGCCCCGCAAGGGGCCTAATACGCATAAGATTTTCAGGAACCTGGTGTATCAGGCGGTGAGGTGAGGGGGGGAAGGGACGAAGGGGACAAAGGGGACGAAGGGGACGAAGGGGACGAAGGGGACGAAGGGGACGAAGGGGATCAAGGGATCACGATATCACGGGATCGAGTGTGTGTTGAAGCATGTAGGGACGCACGGTTGTGCGTCCTTGTGGGAAGAATGAGTAAACGAATAGGGATAAATTGCTGTGTGTTCTTGTTAAAAACCAGGCGGGGCGTATAATTTGAATAGCATGGAGGCGTGTCTGTACTGATTACACCAGGGAGATTTTATTTCAGAAGTATAGTACATCTCATGTATCCGGATTTATAGAGATAATTAATCATTAGTATAGAAATATGAGTTTTTCAGGGATGACCGACTTTGAAAAATGGTCCCGTTTTAAAAGGGGAGATATCAAAGCATTGTCAATAATCTACACTGAATATTCATCTGTTCTTTACTTGTACGGATTAAAATTCACCCAAAATGGTTTGATCGTTGAGGATACTATTCAGGATCTTTTTTCAGAGCTTTTAAAAAACTGCAGGAATCTTGGAAACACTGATAATATTTTATTTTATCTCCTTAAATCTTTTAAACGAAAACTCTTGAGAAACATTCAGAAAGAGAAACGTTTGAGCACTTTTTTGAAAGAAGATGACTATGAATTTCATATTACTTATTCATTAGAACATGATTTAATCCTGGAAGATATTTCAAAAAAGAAATCGGCACTTTTATTACAAGCTTTGCAGGAACTTACTCCCCGTCAGAAAGAAGCTATTTACCTGAAGTTTACCAAAGAGTTAGATTATAATGAGGTGTCTGAGTTGATGAATATAAGTGTGGAAGCATGCAGGAATCTGATAGCAAAAGCGGTAAAGACTATGAAAAAGGCAGTGGGAGGTAAAAAGGACATGATATTTTTTATGATGAGCTTTTTTAGAAGTTTGGGGTGATGGAGAAAAAAATAATTTGTTTAGTATATTTATACGTACTAAAACTCATGTCTCAGGTATGTTTTATGAGTTGATTTTTAATTGTATATTTGTTAGTCAATAACAATTTGGATTAATGATAGATATACCAAAACAAATAACTTTTTGGATTAATGGAGCAGAAGATGATCTTATTACTGCAGAACTTTTGATTCAAGAAAAAAGGATTCTTCATGGATTATTCTTTTGTCACTTAGTGATTGAAAAAGCGATAAAAGCTCATTATGTTAAAGTGGTTGGAGAGGTAGCGCCTCGTTCTCACAATCTGATTTATTTATCCGAGAAGGCAGAATTGATATATGATGATGAGACTCAAATATTCTTGGGTATTTTGATGAAGTATCAATTACAAGGGCGATATCCGGATTATAATCCAATAATGCCAGACCAATATAGAGTAAAAGATTATTTTAATAAAACTAAAGATTTACTAAAATGGCTAAAAATGAAATTATAGAAACACTTAGGTTATATATTAATTTATTAAGAACAGAGGGTATTTTTGTTGATAAAGCCTTTTTGTATGGTAGCTATTTGAATGATTCTGCCACCTCAGAGAGCGATATAGACTTAATGATTGTTACAGATAACGAAAATGATGATTATTTAGCTGGTAAGGTTTGGATGTTGACCCGAAATGTAAATTCAAAGATAGAACCTTTTCTTGTTGGCAAAAGTAGATTTTACAGTAATGATAATTCTCCACTAGTTGATCTGGTAAAAAGAACCGGGTTAGAAATAGTATAAAATAACAAAATCAAAATGCATGATTTTTCTCATAACTGTAATATAGTCAATATAGTAGTTATAAATGATCAATGTGTGGAATTTACATTAAATTTGAAGAAAAAGTCAATCGTTTTCCTCACTAAATAAATTGACCTTAATAATAGATATGAGTTTGGGTATGAATTGCGAAAAAGCATTGAATTAATTAGTTAC
>CAYVTV010000089.1:0-5476 GCA_964454295.1 uncultured Bacteroidaceae bacterium | reverse complement strand
AAATGAATAAAAAATCAATAAAATAAAGCAATTAGTTTCCCTTCTTTCAAATATCTTTTAACATCCTTTTCCACTTTTTATAAAAATACTTCCAAAAAAATGATGATGTTTCAAACATCACGGTCTTTATTATATTAGAAGACATAAGATACATGGACACTGAAAAGTTTATACATTACGATACGGAAGATTTCATTTTGGATAATGATTTTCGTACATGGGTATTACATCCTGATAAAAAAAACGACCTGATTTGGTCAAATTATCTTGAAAAATATCCTGAGAAGAAAGAACAGGTCAAGGAGGCGGTTTTAATATTAAAATCGTTACAACCGGTTGAACCTGAAGTTCCCGTACAAAGAATTAATCAGATATTATATGAGTTAAAGCCTGTTTCTTCAACTTTCCGCAAAATTAGCTTTAATGCATTAAAATATGCAGCAGTTTTTATTCTCTTTATTTCTGTTGGAGGGCTGATATATTATTCGTTGAGTAACCAGCGTCAGTTACCTTTTACTGCAACCAGCGAAGAATCTTTACAGAAAGGCAAATTAATACTTGCTGACGGAACTGTTCGTGAATTTGAAACCGAACAGACCGCAATACTTCAGACAAGCAAAGGAGAAATAACAGTTAACAATGATACGGTTATCCGGGATGTAGGTAGTCTGAAAACCACAAAAACAGCTATGAATCAGGTTATCATTCCATATGGAAAAAGATCGGAAATAACACTGGCTGATGGAACTCATATCTGGCTTAATTCCGGGAGTCAAATGTCTTATCCTGTTGTTTTTACAGGAGATACAAGGGAAGTATATCTTTCAGGCGAGGCTTTTTTTGATGTAGAAACAGATCTTTCCAGACCATTTTATGTCATCACAAAAGACATTAAATTAAGAGTTATGGGTACCCGCTTCAATATTTCTTCATACGATAACGATCAGATCACTCACGCCGTTCTTTTAAGCGGTAAGGTTTCTGTTGGAAGAAACAGAATATTTGCCAATACAATGGAATTATCACCGGGGGAAAGGATTGTTTATGATAAAGTTGATGAAAACATTACAATAAACAAGGTGAATGTGAATTTGTATGCTTCGTGGATTAACGGATATTTAATTTTTGAACGAGAACCTTTAACTGAAATATTTAAGAAACTGGAACGGTATTACAATAAGAACATTATTATGGAAGGAAGTTTTAACGATATAACTTTTTCAGGGAAGCTTGATTTAATTGAGAAGATTGAAACTGTTCTGGCAAACATATCCTTTTCTTCTTCTTTCTCGGTAATTATGAATAATGATTGTTACACTATAAAAACCATTATGCCTATGAAGAAAAACTAAGTAACCTTAATTAATAAAAAAAACCGGGATGTGCGGACACACAGACCCCGGTTTCAAATGAATCCTATTTATCAATAAAATTCAAACAAAGTTATGAAAATAAAACTAACTGATGAAGGTTTCTTAATACAAAATCTTCGCAAAATTATCCGTATTATGCGTATAAGTCTGTTTCTGATATTCATAAGTTCAGCAATGGCATTTAGCGCAGTTAGTTATTCGCAAAGTGCCAGACTTACTCTGGCACTTGATAATGTAACTGTAAAAGAGGCTATTAAAGCTATTGAGGAACAAAGTGAATTTATCTTTTTCTATCAGGATCAGCTTATTGATTTAAACCGCAAAGTATCTCTTCATGTTAGTAATGAGGATATTGAAGCGATACTAAGTAAGCTGTTCAACGATACAATGAACATATATGCCATCAGTGAGAGGCAGATCATTGTAGGAAAGTTACAAATGCCGGAAGATATAAAATCAATACCCATAGAAAAGATCATTAATATAAGTCAGCCTGAAAGAAAAATCATAACCGGTAACGTGGTTGATGAGAAAGGATTGCCGTTACCAGGCGTGAATATTTTATTAAAGGGAACCATAACCGGAACCATTACCGATCTTCAGGGCAATTTCTCCCTTGATGTTACCGATGGTAATATGTTGGTTTTCTCTTTTGTCGGTTTTGCCAGTCAGGAAGTTGAAATTGGGGACAAAGTTATTTTCAACATTCAGCTTTTTGAAGATATAACGGACTTTGAAGAACTGGTGGTTGTTGGTTATGGTGTACAGAAGAAAGTTAATCTTACCGGATCAGTTGCAGCAATAAAAATAGATGAGAAAATGACCAGCAGGACGATGAGCAACGTTTCATACGGTTTGTCAGGTCTTTTGCCCGGGCTGGCAGTCAGCCAGAATACAGGAATGGCTGGAAAGAATGATGTTACTTTGCTCATTCGGGGATTAGGTACAGTGAATAATGCAGACCCTTTAATTGTGGTGGACGGTATGCCTGATGTTGACATCAACCGGCTGAACATGAATGATATCGAAAGCATCTCTGTTTTAAAAGACGCTACATCTTCCGCAATTTATGGTTCACGGGCAGCTAACGGCGTTATTCTTATCACTACAAAAACAGGAAAAGGAGAAAAAACAAGGTTAAATATTTCAAGTTCTTATTCCCTGGTAAACCCTGTTCAAAAATATTCGTTTATGCCCGATTATGCCAGGGCTTTGACGGTAGGGCAACGTGCTGATGCAGTGAGTAAATTACGCAGTAATTTTACTTTCAAGGATGGAACCATAGATCAGTGGATGGCCTTGGGTATGATAGATCCGTTACGCTATCCCAATACTGATTGGTGGGATGTTTTCATTCGCAACGGACAGGTAATTAACCACAATATTTCGGCATCCGGAAGTAATGAAAAGTCTAACTTTTTTATCTCTTTGGGAATAATGGATGAGAAAGGATTGCAGATAAATAATGATTTTAGCCGGTACAATGTCCGTTTTAATTACGATTATAAAGTACTGAAGAATATGAATCTTGGTGTAAGGTTCGGAGGAAACTGGTCGAAATGGTTATATGCGGATGGACTTACAGCCCATGATCTTCAGTTTGCTCCTGCAGGAGTCACGCCTTATGACCCGGTAACCGGATATTTTGGTGGGCAAATGGCCTATAACGAAAGCCCAACAGTCTTTAACGGATACGCCATCTATACAAATGCATTAAGACACCAAAACCGTCAGGAGATTAATCCACATATGTATTTGGACTGGACTCCTTTAGCGGGTCTGACTGCGCATGTGGATTATACGTTACAATATTACAATGAGTTCGGGTGGAGTGCCCCTATACCAACTCAAGGTTATAATTTTCAGACAGAGACATTTACCAATAGAATATATGTTAGTCCAAATGCAGGAGTATCAAATAGCACTTACACAGGGTACAAAACCCAGATGAATGGAAGATTAAATTACAATAAGGTCATTGCAGGGAACCATGAAATTAATCTTCTGGCAGTTTACAGCGAAGAATACTGGTATGATCGAAACCAGTACAGTTCGCGTTCGAACAGGTTACATCCTTCATTAACAGAGTTAGATGCAGCCCTTCCCGATATTCAAACTGCCACCGGTAATTCAAGTACCGAAGGATTACAATCCTATATCGGACGTTTGAATTATTCTGCATATAACAAATATCTTTTAGAGGCCAATTTCCGTTATGATGGCTCCTCCAAATTCCTTTACGGGAATCAGTATGGGTTATTCCCTTCAGTAGCTGTAGGTTGGCGTTTTACAGAAGAGAATTTCCTGAAACCCTTTACTGAAAAAATCCTGACCGGCGGTAAATTCCGTTTCTCTTATGGGGGACTGGGAAACAACAGCGGTGTAGGTAGGTACCAGCAACAGGAAACTATGGTTATTACCAATTATATGATTGACGGACAGGTTGTAAAAGGGTTTAGTTATCAAAAGATGATTAATCGCAATTTAAGCTGGGAAAGCACATATATTACAAATATTGGCCTTGATCTGGCTTTTCTGGATAACCGGCTTACTGCCGAAATAGATTATTATAACCGCCTGACCACAGGCATGAATCGTCCATCTGAATTATCACTGCATCTTACAGGTGCTTACGAGGCACCGCGACGCAATATTGGAGACCTCCGCAATAAGGGTATGGAATTAAACTTAACCTGGAGGGATAATGTAGGTGAATTAAGCTATAGTATAAATCTGAATGGTTCCCGAAATAAAAACAGGCTCGAAAAATGGAATGAATTTTTAGGAAAAGGTAATGTGTTTATTGACATGCCTTACCAGTTTGTGTATGCATATGAGGATATAGGAATAGCTCAAACCTGGCAGGATATTTATAATGCAACACCACAGGGAGCAGAGCCCGGTGATATTCTCAGGGTTGACCTTAATGGCGATGGGAAAATTGATGAGAATGATATGAAAGCATTTCCACAGTATGACCAAAACCGGCCCACCTCAAATTTCGGATTACTTACCAGTTTTGCGTGGAAAGGAATAGATCTGACAATTCTTTTTCAAGGGGCAGCAGGAAGGAGGGATTTCTGGTTAAGCCAGTATAACAAAACGGAGCTTGGTGTTATTAGAGAATCTGTTTCCGAAATGACATGGTCAAACCCATGGTCAACTGAAAACCGTGATGGTCCCTGGCCTCGTTTAAACGGGAATAACAACCGCAATAACCAGGTTTTCTGGTTAGATGATATGAGTTATCTTCGTTTAAAGAATCTGCAATTGGGATATACTTTACCTGATAAGTATTTAACCAGAATAGGTGTCAAAAATACACGCATCTTTGGAACAGGAGAGAACTTGCTTACTTTAACCAATTTCCGTGGCCTTGACCCTGAAAAACAAGGAAGTCCCAATGATGGGTATCCCTTGCTTAAAACATTCTCTTTTGGTATTAACATTGAGTTCTAAAAATGTTACGAATATGAAAAAAATAATATATATAATAATATCAATTACTGCATTTGCAGTTTTAATGGGTTTCCTTAGTTCATGCACAGAAGATATTCTTGATCAGCAGCCTACTGCCGATCTGGGAAAAGGATTATTCTGGGCAACTGAGGAAGATGCTACAACCGCTCTTTACGGTGCATATGCTTCCGTGCGGCCTTTATTTGACCGGGATTTCTTTTTCGATGGCCATTCAGAATATATTTATATTAGAGGGATAACAGCTGGGCCGGCAAATCCAAAATCTTCAGGTTTATACAGGCCATTGGGTTATGGAGCAGGTTTCGACTTATATTACGAAAAATGTTATGGTGGAATTCACCGCGCTAATTACGTAATCGAAAATGTATCTAATATGCTGCCTGCTGCCAATTCATTCTCGCGTCCGAAACTTGAGGCTATAGTTGGTGAAGCCCGTTTGCTGCGGGGTATGGTGTATCTCAGACTTATCTCTATGTGGGGTGATGTTCCTTATATCGGAAATGTAGTGCATGATAACTCGGAAGTCGCAAATATTGCACGTACACCGATCTCTCAGATAAAAGATTCTATCATGGCTGACTTCACCTATGCGTTTGAAAAGCTTCCGGCTCAGCCACCAGCTT
>CAYVTV010000088.1:0-15231 GCA_964454295.1 uncultured Bacteroidaceae bacterium | reverse complement strand
CTTTTGAAGTGTTAAACGGGTTAATAAAATTTTTAACTTGTTGTAATAGCGGGAAGTACTGGTACTGCTTCCCGTTTTTTCATTTTTGTTTTGTCATAGGCGAAGTTATTTGGTGATTTAGTGATTTGGGGATTTGGGGATTTGGGGATACTGTCCTCTTGTTCTTTCTTGCCCTTGATCCCTTGATACCGTGATAGCGTGATAGCGTGATCCCTTTCTGTTCATTTGTTGATTTGTTGATTTAGTGATTTATTGATTTGGGGATACTGTCCTCTTGTTCTTTCTTCCCCGTGATCCCTTGATACCGTGATAGCGTGATCCCTTTCTGTTCATTTGTTGATTTGTTGATTTATTGATTTGTTGATTGGGTTATTGGGTTATTTTTTGGGTTTCAGTATAACTTTATCCTTATGGATTTCAAATGTGAAGGGTTCAATCTGGCTAAGGGCATACAGAACATCTGAAATGGATTCCCTGTCGAATTTTCCGGAGAAACGGACCGGATCGAGATGAAGATTCTTTTTTTCAATTTTAACTCCATACCATCTCTCCAGTTTATTGGTTATAGATATAAAGCTTTCATTGTCAAATACAAGAATGTTATTTCTCCACTCAGTGTCTACATCAGTGCGTATATTTTTCCTTACCACCGGAACAGGTTTCTCAGTCTTCTCCTCTGCTTTCAGTTCCTTTGTTTCCACCACGTTCTCCTGCAATTCCCTGCGCATGATTACTTTCTGATTCGGTAACAGGGAAACCACGGGGGTGATATCCGGTTCAAATTTTGCCGTGTTGGAATACACTTCAACTTTCCCTGTTATTAAAGTGGTCTGTGATGTCTTTTCATCGGGGTAAGCCCTCACATTAAACTGGGTTCCCAATGCTTTCACTGTGATCCCTTCAGTATATACAAAAAAAGGTTTCTCCGGATCACTGATAACATTGAAATAAGCCTCCCCTGTAAGGCGGACATGCCTGTTTTTGCAGAAAGCAGACGAAGGATAGGATAACCTGCTTCCGGAATTAAGATCCACAACAGTGCCGTCTCCCAGCAATATTCTGGATTTGGAACCGTTCTGTACTTCAACGGTTAAAAATTCCTCATCATATACAGAATTATCAACATCATAGATAAGATTGAATATAAACCATGAGGATAATGCAACCACAACAATAATGGCAGCATACCTGATGATATTATTCATTACCGGATAAAATAATCTTTCTGATCTGAACTTTTTATATTCATCTCTTTTGTGATTCTTTATTTCCCTTTGAATTTTCCTGATAAGTTTATCAGGTTTTGTGCCAATTGCAACACCGGCAGATTTGCTCCATTGCTCATCAAACTCTTCAAAAGTCTGAGCACTGTTCCCCTCACAAAGTAATGAATTCAGTTCCTTCAGCTCATCTGATGAAATGATACCATTCAGCAATTTCTCTGTTAATTCATGTATTTTCATTTTAGGCTTCATGTCTATATATTAATTATACAATTATGAGAATGATTTCAATGATTGTATAGTAATAAAAAGTAAAAATATTAATAGAGATTGTGATACTATTCAACGCTTATCTTTTGAAATAGCTTTAGATGACTCGTGGCAAAGCCAGGTTTTACAAATTAAACATGTTTCCCGGATACAACCTCTCCAGTTTCGCCCTTAAAAATTCCAGTGCCTTGGTAATTTGTGTGTTTACCGTACTTTCGGTAACCGATAGTTTCCCTGCTATTTCTTTATAACTCATTCCTTCTTTCCGGCTCAACAGGAATATTTCTTTCCTGCGGGGTGGCATCCGGCTGATTAAATATTCCAGGCATTTCTGAAGCTCATCAAATGCCAATTTATCTTCAGTAATAAAATCAAAATCCTTTTCGTTATGAAGGGCATAATTAATATAACCCTGCAGGTAAGTCTTTCTTTTCAGATAGTTAATAATTAAGTTTCTGGTTACGGATAACAGAAATCCCTCAAAAGATTTTTCCGGATCAATGGTTGTTCTTTTTTCCCAGATAATGATAAAAACCTGCTGGGTAATCTCCTCAGCGTTTTCTATTGACAAGTGATAACGTCTGGCGAGGTTGAAAACTCTCCCATAATACATATAAAAAATCCTTTCAAAGGCTTTGTTGTCGCCTTCAGCGAGTTGAGAAAATAATATGGTGAGGTTGGGAGTCATCTGCACATACAAAGTAGCAAATGTAATTGAAATTATGATAAAAAAATAGAGACGTACCAGAAAGCACGTCTATACAAAAATTCTGCAAAAATTCTTAATATTGTACCCTACAAATCCTGTTCACTAAAACCTTTCTGACATGCAGAAAACATCACTCCGCCCTGTATCGCTGGTTATCCTGTTACTGGTTTTGCTATCCTTTACATGGATAGTCTGGCGGCGATATCATGAAGTAGTCATTGAAGCCGATGTTCTTGTAGTGGGTGCCGGCATCGGGGGTATGAGTGCTGCTCATGAAGCCGGAAGTAAAGGTTCGCGTGTTGTTGTCGTTGAAATGAACTCCGTTTTTGGGGGAAATGCAGTGGTTTCCGAGGGTGGGCTTTTTATTGTCGGTACTCCTTTACAAAATAAGGAAGGCTATCACGACTCCCCTTCCCTCGCTTCGGACCACATTCCCTGCCCGACTGGCTGCTGGTATTCACTCCCCCTCCACCACGCATACTTGAAACACCTCCTTTTTATGTTATGCAGGCTTTTCCCATGACACGAAAAAACATGGGAGGATTGAAGATTGACCTCGACTGTCATGTTCTTGACACAAATGACAATCCAATACCCGGTCTTTTTGCAGCCGGAGAAGTGGCCGGCCTGGGTGGTGTTAACGGTAAAGCAGGTCTGGAAGGTACTTTCCTGGGACCGGCACTTGTCCAGGGTCGTCGTGCCGGACGTGCAGCCGTCCGCTTCCCACAGCCTTCATTTCCTCAACAAATCACTCCTCCTTCCCCGGCCAAACAACCCCACACATTCGTATGCCAGGTCTGTCACCATCTCCCCATGACATACTTCGCTTCCCGCCCGGGGTATTCCCATTTTGCCCGCTCACACAACATGGCTAAAGAGCGAGGTTACGAATGTGCAAAATGCCACAGTGAGATTTCTGTTCTCAAACCCGGATATCACCATACATCTGAAGTTGCAAAAACAGAATCATGCACCTGGTGCCATCTGCCCGACCCGGGAGCTCAACAACTAACGTTAAGGAAATGAATTTCAGGATTCATACAGATAAGACTGCCCTCACCGGAGAACCGTCTGCATTTTCCAGTGACAGCGGAAAACTTAACTTCCTGACATTGTTAATCTTCAATCATCTACTATTGTCCATAAAACCCCAATTTCTTCATATGAGGATATAATTCAAGATAGTGCAGAAACTTTCGATTATAAAAATTGTGGTCTGCAGGCTCAAACTTTTCTATCACCTTTACCCAGTTACCGGATATGCCGGAAACGCTCTCCCTGTTCACTGCTGCTGCTGCAAGAATGGCTCCTGCCATACATCCGGCCTCCGTTACATTTAACAGGGTTATGGGTTTATTGATCACATTTGCCTTGAGCTGATTAAGAACTTTTGATTTGGCGCCACCTCCTATTACCCTCAGTTCATTAACGCTGTATCCTGATTCCTCAAGGATTTTCAGGTTAAGTTTAATTTCAAATGCTACTCCTTCAATAAGAGCTTTTAATATTTCTTCTCTTTTTGTATTGAGGTCTAAACCCATGATAGCGCCTTTAACCCGGGTATCAAAATAAGGGGTGCCTGAAGGAGTGAAATAGGGAAGCACGAGCAGATCAGTGGGTTCCGGGGGTATTTTCTCCAACAGCAGATCATAAGGGTTGCGGTCAGTTAATGTTGCATCATTGATTTCTATCGATCCGAATTGATCCCTGAACCATTTTAATACGTTTCCTCCTGTTAAACTGAATGCAACAGTTGCATACAGTCCCGGAGCGGCATGGTCGTATGTGCAAAAATTATTATGATACAGATCATCTGTAAAAACAGGTGTAGCAAATGCCGGTGTAATACATTCCACAGTACCTGTTGCGTACACTGCCATTCCTGGTTCAATGGCGCCTGCGCCAAGTGCTGAACAAGGCTGGTCGTGACCGCCGGTAACAATTACGGTTCTATCAGAGAGGTTTAGTAGTCTGGCGATCTTTTTATCAACATATCCGACGACAGATCCGGATTTCAAAGCTCCCGGTAAAAGTCCGGGATCAATCTCAGCTGCATTTAGAATTTTACTGCTCCAGCAATGGTTCAGAACATCGAATAGCATAGTTCTTCCGGCTAGAGGCCAACCCATGGCCGGTTTTTTTATGCCCAGGCGGTATTGCAATAAATCCTCGAAACAATGAATTTTGCTGGTTTTCAACCAGATGTCCGGCATATTGTCTTTTACCCAGAGTATTTTGAACAACGTAAACATGGGATGAGGGGTATGTCCTGTGATCTGGTATAGATCCCGTGCACCAAAACTCTCCGGCCACTCTTTTGCATATTTATCCGCACGGGTATCTGAGGAGACAAAGGCATTACTAAGAGCACTGCCTTTAGAATCTATCAGCGTAAAGGCCTCTCCCTGACTTGATATCCCTATCCCTGCCACACTGTTGTATGGAAGCACGGAGGCCGCTTCTTTTATGATCCGGAAGCAACACTCCATTACCTCATCCGTGTTGAGCTCTGCCCAGCCCGATTGCGGACTGATAAGCTCATACTCACGGTAAGCAAAAGAAACCATCTGACCTGTAATATCAAATATAGCCGCTTTACATCCACTGGTCCCAATATCAATGCCTAAATAGTACTTCATTTATACCAAAGGTTTAAATATCCTGAAACTATTTCTTTCATTTTTTTGAATATTATGTTCTGACGATATACCGTTGTGTAATAGTCAATGGAAGGATCATTTGCCTGAGCAATGTTTTTTCCCAGTATGCCTGAATCAATAAACTCCGATGTCAAATCTCTTCCCATAATGCGGGAAGCATTTTTTACCATATCCTCTAAAAGTGCAGGGGAACTATCTCTCTCGAGCGTTGTCCATATATTTACCTTAGCAATACCATCATGGAAAAGATGCCTGATCTGATCCTGCCCGACAGATGAAGTTCCATGAAGTACAAGTCGTGTTCCTGTATTTTCGCTGACCTCCCTGGCAAGCTCACTATGATATTTCAGGTCCACATGGCTTGCACGATGTTCGGTACCAAGGTTAGCTACAATAAAATCCACTCCGGTTTTTTCCAGGTATTTTATTGCTGATTCAGGGGTAGTAAGCTGACTTGCCTGATTCCCTGTGGCATCAACAATCTCATCGCATGCCCCTTCAATTACAATGATATCCTTGTTTTTTTCGACGAACTTGTTTGTATGCTCAATATTAGCCTCAAATGGCAGTGTGGATGCATCGTACATTATCATGGAAAACTTACGCATGTCCCATTTGAACAACTCTTCGTCAGAATCCCATTGAGCATGGTCGAGGAGTGTCATCACTCTCAGTTTACCAAACGGGGATTCCTTTGAAGTCAGAACTTCAAGGTCTGCCTGGAATAACTTTAACCCGATATCCCACCGTCTGGTATGGGTGTAGTTGGCTGATTGCTGTCTGTGGCTGTACTGACTGGTAATAGCAATCATTACAGGTATATCAGGTTTATTAACCTTCCTGCTGTAATCCAGGGTGGCGGCTAATATAGCTTCTGTAGTTGTCAGGTTTTCTGTTCCGAAAGCCGGTACGACCCACTTGTTGGTTGCCGCTTCAGCAAAAACATCCAGCACCTGATTCCGATTAAGTATTAATGGCATGTTATCATGAATTAAAGTTTCGCACTTGTTAGCTTAGTTAAAATCAATGTAAAATTATTCTTTTCATTTTGGGACATGTTGAGAATATGCGAAACTTTAGTTATTAATTATAAAGCCAGAGCTTCAATACCTGTCTGCTCACAAAATGCTATTAATTCATCATACAGATGAGCACCATAGCCCAGGCATGCATATTCATTGTTCCATGATTGCAGCAGTTGTTCAATATCACAATGGGCTTTCACAAAACCATGAGGCCAAAATGGTATGCCGCACTCATTTTTACGTTTTTCAAGCTGATCAGGAGGGGGTTCAAAAATAGAACAGCGTGTGATCACCATTTCAAATTGCCCGTCATTTCGTCCAAGTCTTGCCAGCACTCCTTCTCCTGCTTTACATACCAGTTTTATGGATAATCCTCCGGCCTCACCTTCGGTAGGAATACCGTGTTCGGCAAAACCGGCGGGACCCAACTTGCCTGCCAGTGAGGGGGGGCATGCTCCATCACCAATAATTTTGATCTCATTATTTGATTTATCTATATGCTGCAGATCACCGTAATAGACGGGCTGATCACTCAGGTCAGTAAGACATTTCACCGTCAGTGCCGTATTAAAATCCCCCAGCGTGGAAGTCCCCATTCCGTCTTCCAGCATCATGCTCTGTGCAAAACAGGTGGCGCTATAATCATCTCCAAGACCGGGGAATGACTGGATGGTATAAAAGTCCCATTCGTTTTTCCTTACCAGTTTCTTAATAGCCAGGTACAGGCTTATGGAGCGATTGGAATGCTCACTGTCAGGTATAGGTTCTGAAAAATACTTCTGAATTTCCTTTTTTGCAGCAGCAATTTCATCTTTGCCTATTTTTTTTGCAGTTTCAAGCAACTCAGTCGTATCCCTGGAATCAATATCTATCCCGAACATCTTCATCCATTGCGAGGGATCGGCAACACCACAGGTCTGACCCATGCCCCGACCTCCAAATGTGCCGATTGTACTCATATTCAATAATCTCTTCAAAGCACTTGCCTTGCACCATGACGTTATTTTCCCGATCTCTTTGGGATCATCATAGCCGCCATACACAAAACGGTGTCTGATACCCACTTCTTTCAAGGCTCCCTGCATTACAAGCCCACCCACAGGTCGCCATCCCTGGCTCCCGGGATTAGTCCACAATACAATTCCCTTGCCGGAAGCAGCAAAATCCCTTAACGCTCCTATCATATGTGCCGACCATACCCAGGTGCCTGAAAAAAGGACTATAGCATCAACATCATCCTGATTTTTATACTTTTTGAAACACTCTTTTGCTTCCTTTTTGGTAGCCAGTATTGTTTCATACTCATCGAGTGCCAGCCCTGCATTCTTAAGGGCTTTTTTAGCGTTACCGATCAGTTCACTGTTGATAAAAGGTGTTCCCATCGGGTCTGAAAGACCGTCCTTATGAACACCATACACTATAAAACCTGCTTTTGCTTTAATCATAATATTTCGGATTTTAAATTGCTACATATTCATATCTTCTTTAAGGGATGGAATTATTTTCAGAATATTCCCGTGATAAATTTTTTCCAGCACCTTGTCGGGAAGTCCTATGCCACATATCGGCCAGCGTGCCCTTGAGAATGTGCCGTCATAATCGGGAGCATAAAAAGATTCATCACAGGTTTCGAGGAACCTGAAATAACAGCGATACATATCGACACTGCAATCGAGAGTGACAGGCATATCGGTCCCGAAAATGATCCTGTCCTGGTGTTTTATAAACAATTTCCTGGTGGTATAAGGTTGCCTTCCCAATTCATCCAGCCGTGCGGAAAAATCAATATAGATGTTGGGATTATCGTCAATAAGTCTTGACACATAAGTAAGATTTTCCGCGAAATTGGCTACATGGGGAAGGATGAAAGTCGTGTTCCTGTGCTTTCTTATGAGATTGTCTCTTCTTCGAAGCAATTCATCTTTCCCTGGAAACTTCAGGTCAGCAAAACTCCATGTGGGATATTTCAGTAATGTATCATAATGCTCATTGTCATGGGTAACAGGTTCAAAAAATCCGGAAGGATCTGCCTGGTGAATGAGCACAGGTATATTCAACCTGCCTGCTTCTTCAAATATGGGAGCTAATCCTGGATCATCCGCATTTATGAGATTTCCATCATCATCCCGGTAGTGAAGTCCCAATTCTTTTAAAATCTTCAGACCTTTTGCTCCTGCTTTGACATGTTCCCTGATAAGCTCAACCGATTCCTCTGCAAATTCAGCAGCATTTCTGAATAAGGGCAGGTTAACAGGCCGGGCAAAATTTGCCATGGTGTAACCATAGATGCGATCCGGATACCTGTGGACACATAATGCAAAAAACTCATGAATGTCGCCAGGCTGAATTTTATACCCGCCGTCAGACAATTCAATCCGGACATTACTGGTCAGGTCACAAAAACCTTTTATCCCGGCCTCATCCATTGTGCTGATAACATTGTCAACCTGCCGGTTGCCCCAAAGATGATTATGGGCATCAATAGCCGGAAAGGCAGGCTTTTGAGGAATATGATCTTCTTTTATGAGATAAGTTGACCTCATGATCTTATCACTCATTTTCATTTTTTGAAAGCATTGGTTTTGGTTCCGGCCCTATGGGTAATAAACTAAAAACGATTCCTGCTGAAATTCCTGTTACAAGAGCAGCAGGCATAATATACAAAAATCCCGGTCCTTGTGAACTGAAAATATTTTCCCAGAATGATATCAACACAGCAATACCGGCACTACTAAGAGTTGCAACCCACGTACCGAAAACCGTTGCCCAGGGTATAAATAATGCCATAAAAAACATTATAAATAATGGAACAGTGAATAGATTGGATACCCTATATGTTACTTCAAGCAGATTCCCCGGCACAACATAAACATATAAACTCGCAATTACAACAAGAATACCCACAATCAGAGAGATAAGTTGAGTTATTCTGAGTTTTGAGTTACCAGAAAAATTCTTTTTTCTAAACCTGCTTATGAAATCCTCAGTAATCACAGCGCTTGAAGAATTTATCCCGGAAGACAGGCTCGACATAGCTGCAGCCATTAATCCTGCTATTATAATACCACCTCCCCATGGTGGTAGTGACATAATTATAAATCGTGGGAAAAGCTGGTCTGAATGGGAATAAACAGATTGTCCGGCCTTTAACAAACTGGTATTGTAATGAAAATATCCAAGTAAAGCAAAACCCAGAATTCCCAAAAGCAATCCTACAATGATATCAACTAAAAGGGAAATACCTAAAACCTGACGGGCAGCTCTCGTGTTCCTTGTTGACAAGAATCGTTGTATTGACATCTGGTCTGAACTATTTGTACAGATATACCAGATCAGGGGAGATATTATAAACCAGCCTAATGTTCGTTCATTTGATAACTGAAAACCCCATTGAGGAACAGCCCAGTGATCTGACCATTGGTGTGGCCACCAGTTGTCTATACCGCCCATTTCCAATGTAATTAATAACAATGCCAGTAACGCACCCCCGAACAAAATAAATGACTGGATCGCATCAGTTACAACTACTGCACGTATCCCTCCCAGGGAAGTATAAGTCAGGGTTATTATACCTAATATTGCACCAAGTAATGGGGCCTTATCCTGTGATAATCCCAGTACCGGTATTAGTACCTTATCTGTCGTAGCATAGATAATTACTGACATCCATAAAAGCCTTAAAATTAAAAATATTATACTACTTAGTGTTCGTAAACTACCATTGAATCTTTTTTCCAGAATTTCATACGCACTTGTTATTTTTAATCGCATAATATGCGGAATAACAAACCATCCAACTATAAAGTAGACTACAGGTAATGCAAATATAAACCCGAAATATAAGGGGCCGTGTTTTATTATCTCTCCCGGAACAGCAAGGTAAGAAATAGCACTCACCAGTGTGGCAAATAATGATAACCCTACAATTCCTGATTTCATTTTGCGATTTCCAAGATGGAAATCATCTGCCGATTTGTTACGTCGCATATAATAGTAACCAATAGCAATCATTCCAACTCCATACAAAGCAATTATCAGCCAACCTGGCCATCCTAATGTCTGTGTCATTCTTTAACTTTATAACTTATCAATAAAGAAGCAGGTTTTGTGGGAATAAAAATTTCTATACCTTCCATCAATTCAGATCCGGTCTTATTTTCTTTTATTCCATAATCTTCATAAAAAATTTCATATACTGATTCTTTATTCAACCCTTTGGGATTAATTCTGATTGACCTGTTGCGATTTCCTTCCCTGCGGAATGCGAGGATAACCCCATCGCCATTTTCCGGCCGGTTTAACTGGTAAGCCATCCACGTATCATCTTCAAGTATGCAGGACAGACCTGTTAAAGGATAATAATCTCCATAACTGAAAAATGGTCGTAAACGTTTAAATTCGTTCATATATTTCTGCATCTCCTCTACTGAATGCTCACCATTGTTTATATCCCAGGAAAGTACAATGGCACTGCTAAGATTTGACCGGAAATGGTATTGCGACCTTATTACAGTAGCAGTTCCATGCAGAGGCAGATAGAAGTTTAGACCATAGGTATGGTCCTGGGAACCATTGGGGTATTTAAAGCTGTAAAAATCTGTTCTGTATAAAGGAGAGCTTCGGGATGTAGTTTCCAGATCAAGTCTGCGGCCACCGCTGGCACAATTGTCTATAATAAGATTGGGGAAACGAACGAGAAGACTGTCCCAGAATGCATATAAGCCTTCGATATGCCTGATCTCTGAGATTCCTATTCTCTGTGGCTTATCCAATTTTTCCCAGTAAGGGTAGTTGTTAATATTAAAATTAAAGTCCTGACGGTAAATATCTATTCCTTCCTCACGAATAATGTCTGAAATACGATCGGTTATCCAGTTCAGTGCTTCTTTATTGCCAAGATTGAATAATTTCCTGTAAGGTAAAGCATTAGGCATGGAGACCTCAGTCACCCATTCAGGATATTCAATATCTATCTCACTTCCCACACTTACACGTTCAGGCTCAAACCATAAAAGAAATTTGGCTCCGGCCTCATGAGCAGCTTCAGAAACGGGTTTTAATCCATTTGGGAAATTCTTTTTATTCACCTCCCAGGTTCCAACATTAGGCCATCTTCCGTCGCATCCTTCCGGCAAAGGGTACCAGCCTGCATCAATCCAAAATGCTTCAGGAACAAGATCAAATTGTTTATAACGGGCAATTGCAGCAAGAGAATAACTCTCCGTATGACAGACAAATTCCTCACAGGGAAATGGCCCCGCTCCCGTTCCTGCCAGAGATGCTGCAATCGGTAATTCGGCAGGTTTCCCGTCTATCATGCGTGTATGATGAGCCATGATAAATCTACGGAACTGATTATGCCCGATCATTCTGTCTTCTCCTTTCCAGAACAATAAACAAATTTTTGGTGTGCGGATTTCTTCCCCGGGGAATAAACTTAGCTGCATAATCTCCATCCCTGACTTCAGGGCGACTGATCTATCATCCTTTTGCTGTATATCTGCATACCATTTACCTGTCCAGCCTATAGCCACCATTACACCCTCCTTTGCAGGACTTTCAATATTGAAAAAGGGAAATGCATGAATACCATCGGAAGAACGCCCCCTGTCGGGAGTCATATAGATATTCTTCCCTGGCTCCAGCTCACTGTAAAACGGCCGGAAATCAGCACGTTCGGCTGTGCTCCCCCTTGCGTGATGAAGAATAAAAGGACCTTTAACGGCTGAAGTGAAAGAATAATCTATAACCGCTGCTTTTTCTATGACCGGAGAGTTCTTCCCTGCAGTATTGGAAAAACGTAATACCCATTCCACTGCCTGAAAATCATTAAAGCAGGTAACAAAACATTTTACTACCAGTCCGCTCTTCTTATCG
The DNA here is from genome assembly GCA_964454295.1 of uncultured Bacteroidaceae bacterium. Taxonomy (GTDB): domain Bacteria; phylum Bacteroidota; class Bacteroidia; order Bacteroidales; genus CAYVTV01. Next base: position 3,467 of record CAYVTV010000088.1, on the reverse strand, counting down.
GTGTATGTGTATACCGATTCCTCCACATCCGGTTTTGCTGATGTCTTCGTTTCAGCTTGATAATGCCAGTTCCTGATAAAGGTATCCGAACTCTTTCCTCCATATACAAAAGAAAACGGAGGTATTTTATTCTTTGCAAAATTGTCTTCCACCCAGCGGGACACATCAGATCTCCCATGGCGGGTTGTTGTCTCCTGAGAATTAGCAAATCTGCACGGAAACAGAAGAAGAATTATGGCTAATAGCAGATTGTTCATTTTATTTAATTTAAGAATTAACATTTCCCAGGGCGAAAACTTTATTTTCCGTAGTCATGGAAACAATCCCGGAATAATGGTACACTGTTGCCACTTCCTTACCTTCCTCAATAATTGGTGTTTCTGTCTCGATAATAAAATCAGCAAAGTGGGATTTATTAAAAGCAATATAGGCAAGATCAAGCCACCCGATCTGTTCTCCAAAGGGTTTGGATAGGTCAGGCAACAGAACCGGGCCTGTATCAACCTGGTACATCTTTTTCGGATGGCTTATATTCATGGTCTTGCAGGGACATTCAATGACAGCAGTCAGGCCGGTTTCATCGTTTTTAATGGTTGTTTGTGTTACGATTGGGATCCCTGCCGCAGTGGCATCACGGATCTCTTCCCATGTGGTCAGCTCCGTTATTATTTCCGGAGCAGGTGTGTATATTACAGGATCATCTCCCCACATCTCTGCCATGGCTGTGACATTACGGCGTGGCCGGAATTCCTCTCCGCGTTTATTATGATAACGCCGGATCACCAAGACTTTCCCATCTCCGAAAATGGGAAGGAAATCGTAATTGTCTTTATGAAACAGGTTTTTTTCATCAAAAGTATGCTCACTCTTGCATGATGCACCCTGATAGAATACCTTGTGGGTGCCCGTACCGGCGTCTGTAATAATTACCCGGCTTTCCACCCACATCCTGACAGAATTGAATGCTGCAGTATTGCAGACAAAGGATTTTCCGTAATCAATACACGAAAAAATATCAGTTGCTTTTAATGTTTTGTCCTTATCCATCGTGCATCCTGTTGTAGCAGGTAACATGACAGTGCCTGATAAGGCAAAAAGCCCGCTTTTCATAAAAGATCGTCTTGTTTTTCGGGATTTCTGAATTGGATTTTCATTAAAATTCTCTGAACATGTCTTTTGAACAATAGGTTTAGGTTTCATAAATGTAAATATTTTAAGTTAGGTTCGATAAAACAATAGTTCGTTAAACTTTTTTATTGCGTTGATAATGAATATTTTAACAATTCAGGTGTAAATTACCTATATTGTTGATATACAATATATTGCGCCTTTGCGCCTTCGCGTTTTATTTTAATTTAACGAACTGTTGATAAAATAAAAAAGAATTAAAATTTAGCACTTGTTTAGCTTAGTTAAAATTAATAAAAATGTTTAACTATTCTTTAACTTTATAACTTATCAATAAAGAAGCAGGTTTTGCGGGAATATGAATTTCAATGCCTTCCATCAGTTCAGACCCGGTTTTATTTTCCTTTATTCCATAATCCTCATAAAATATTTCATATACTGATTCTTTATTCAATCCTTTAGGATTAATTCTGATTGACCTGTTGCGATTTCCTTCCCTGCGGAATGCGAGGATCACTCCATCGCCATTTTCCGGCCGGTTTAACTGGTAAACCATCCGGGAAACAACAAAAGAATTAATGTTACGAGTAAATTTTTCATTTCTAAAATATTAGTATTAATAAATATATGTGCCTTTGTGATCCTGAATTTCAACCTGTATACTACCGGCGGCCGAGGTGCTGCAATTAATAATCAGTTTCTCCACGTCATAAATAAGTGGTTTGGTAACAAATTCACCTCCCCCGGATGCCCGCTGTAATCCGAAGGACCGGTGTAAGAGGGGTCAAGCGACCTGTACCAGGCACGGTAGAGGGAACTGTCTTTTATCACTGTGATATAATAACCTGTTACAGGAGATTCAGGCAGGGGAAGTTTCCGGGGTTCATGCAACCGGAATTCAAGATTGGTGAGCTTATCAACCATCAGATTGTCAACAAACAATTCCAGTCGGGAACTAATATTAATAACCTTATTTTCATTTTTCTCCGGCGAGGGTAAAGTATTACATGCCTTTTGAATCAGGTATAAAAAAATAAGTGACAGAAGAACAGGATCAGTTGTTCTTTTGTACCTTAAATAGAAATTATTCCTCAATAACCCACTCATCCCTCCACCTTACTATTGCGGTTCGGTTTTCCCTGTTAATTTCCAGGGGAAGCCAGATATGTCTGAATTCATTAAAATCCGGCACTTCACTGCCTGATATTTCATTGTATCGTCCTGATATAAAAATAAATTTACCAGGTTTATTTTCAAGTGGAAATACATGGGCTACCTGCGACCTGAATGTAGTTTCTTCGTCAGGCCCGCTGGCAAATTTCCCGCGAGGTTCATACGGGCCCCAGATATTATCAGATGTAAAATATGTGTTGCAGTTCGCCTTATAGCCTGTCAACCGGGATGTAAAAAGATAATAGGTGCCATTATCCTTAACCATTGCAGGTGCTTCACCCTCAGCACCCTTCATCAGGGCGCCTTTAACCACCGACTGAAAATCATCACTCAGTTCATATATATATACATCCCTGTGTCCCACTATAAGATATGTTTTATTATCATCATCTGTAAAGAGTTTCATATCCCAGCCCCGGATTCGTTCCGGGGAGTCTCTCCTGCCGGTATGCTTTTCACTGTTCCAGATATCATCCGTTAGATTCGGAATACCATTCCACTGCAGTTTTCCCTTAAATTCATAAGGACCTGCCGGTGAATCCGATGTTGCCCATATCACATCATTGATGGTTTGAAAATCGGGACTCAGCAGGACACCCATGAGAATGTATTTACCTGTTATATCATTTTTGATAATGTTGGCACGCCCTATTAAATTCAGAGGCTGAAGAAGATTTCCGGGTTCGAAGCTTGTCTCGTTCAATACGATATTTTCAAGCGTCCAGTTATACAAATCAACGGAAGAATAGATGGTAATCCCCAGATTAAAATTCCAGGTAAAGGGTTGATTTGAAAAGGAACCTTTTGGCAGGGTTAACACATCCCTGTAGTTTTGACCTATCCAATAATAAGTTCCATTATCATGGAATATACTCCCGAAATGCGATTGGATGGGATTACCCTCTGTATCGGTCCATTGTTGAGCCGGTTTAAAACAGGTATGAATTTCGGGGGAAGAGGAAACCATATCTTGTTTACAACTTTTAATAAAACAAGAAACTAAACAAACCAATAAGGACAAAATTACTATTTTGCTATTTCTCATATTTAATAAAATTTATTCCTGAGGTTTAATGTTCCATGCCGATAATGCCAGCAGTAAAGATACAACAGAAGCAATTATCCAGAAATAAAAAACCTTATCAAAATCGTATGAGGTTTTTCCA
>CAYVTV010000087.1:0-15271 GCA_964454295.1 uncultured Bacteroidaceae bacterium | reverse complement strand
GTTTTATTTGCCTATCGGCAATTGGGCATGGAACCCCCATGTTTGTTCATGTCTTTGTTGTGTACGACAGTGCATGGGGGTTTCACTGGTTGAAAAGGAAATATTTTTTATTTTTCCGGCCGTTTTCTTTATCAAGATTTTAATTGATTTTTTGTTACTTCGCAAAGTGAGTGTATTTTTCGGCAGGAAGAAATTATTGAAGTTGTTTTTCCCTTCATCGGTTTTATATCCGGTGTACTCTGTATTTTCTGCACTTGCCGGCATGTTGGTAACACCTGGCTGGAAAGGCCGGAAACCTGACTATGAGAAATCCGGGATTAAATAGTATGGTGATCAGAAGGTTTACAGGCAATCCTGTGGCACTTGCGGGATTAATGGTTATTGTAATAATGCTCCTTATAGCTATGTCAGGGTACCTGTTGTTACCTGATAAAACACCAAATGCAAACAGGCAGATCCTTGAACTTGCGGCAAAACCCCCTGGATTTTCAACCGGTGTATTATTGTTCCGGCGGAATGAACCTGTGGTAAGGCAAGGTTTTATAAAGACGATGTTTTCAGGAAGAAAATCTGAATATGATCTTTTCCCTTTCATCGATTATACGTTAAAAGATGAGCTGATAATCATCAGGGAATACACGGATTTCCCGGAGGAGGATTTTTTTTACCGGGAATTTGAAATTGCGGATGTGTTATTTCCGCTAAGAAAAGACATAAATGTGCTTACAGATAACGACAGCCTGACATTTACACTAATAACCGGGGAAGTTTTAAGTTACCGGATTGAAGAGTTAAGGAAGAAGATAGAGGATGAAGCTCTGAGTAGAAGGACATATTTACTTGGAACTGACCGTTTTGGGCGGGATCTTTTAAGCAGGCTTATTCTGGGTGCCCGTGTCTCATTATTCGTGGGTTTTATAGCTGTAGCCATTTCACTGTTGGCAGGAATCACCATGGGTGCCATAGCCGGTTATTTCAGGGGATTCGTTGACAGCATTGTCATGTGGTTTGTGAACGTGGTATGGTCGGTGCCCACCTTGCTAATGGTTATTGCATTAACTATGGTATTAGGTAAAGGATACTGGCAGGTATTTGTGGCTGTAGGGCTGACCATGTGGGTTGAGGTTGCCAGGGTAGTGAGGGGGCAGGTGTTAAGCATCAGGGAGAAAGATTATATTGAAGCAGCGCGTGCCCTGGGGTTTAGTCATTTCAGAATATTAACAAAGCATATATTGCCAAATGCGTTATCTCCGGTAATTATAATATCGGCTGCCAACTTTGCCTCGGCGATCTTAATTGAAGCAGGACTTAGTTTTCTTGGAGTCGGGGTTCAACCCCCTGTTCCTTCATGGGGAGGAATGATAAAAGATCATTACGGGTATATCATTGTTGGGAAAGCTTACCTTGCCTTCATTCCGGGAGTGGCAATAATGATGATGGTACTGGCATTTACGCTGGTGGGTAATGGCTTGCGCGACGCAATGGATGTGCGACAGGAACAGAAGGTATAAAGAATATTGTTACTCACTCGTCACTTGTCACTTGTCACTCGTCACTTATATTAATGTCCCATTTCAGAGATAAATTTTATCCTCATCAGCCGGATTTCCTCTTCACTATACTCATTTTCCCCGAGTTCTTTAAGTGCTTCTTCCACTGATTCACTCTGAGCGTCTTCCTTGAAATACACATACACCTCTTCTTGCCTGTCTTCATCAATTACCTGGTTGATATAGTAATCAAGATTCAGTTTGGTTCCGCTATTAACAATAGCTTCGATTTCAGAGAGAAGTTGGGACATTTCAATATTTTTCGCATCCGCGATATCATCCAGCGGAAGCTTTCTGTCGATACTCTGAATGATATACACTTTTAGTCCCGATTTATTTACTACCGATTTGACAACCATATCCTGCGGGCGGATAATCTCTTTCTCTTCGACATATTCTTTTATAAGTTCTACGAATTCTTTTCCATACCGCTGGGCTTTTCCGGCTCCTACGCCGACACAACCCTGGAGTTCTTCCAGTGTAATGGGATATAAGGTAGCCATATCTTCCAGTGAAGGATCCTGAAAGATGACGAAAGGAGGAAGATTGTGGGTTTTTGCAATTTTTTTTCTCAGGTCTTTCAAAATGGCAAAAAGTTCATTGTCAACACCACCGCCGGATCCCTGGACAATAAGCATTTCATCGTGTGTTGCTTCGTAATCGTGATCCTGAGTGATCATAAAGGACTGAGGATCCTTAATGAACGCATGCCCTTCAGGTGTAATTTTAAGAAGGCCATAGTTTTCAATGTCTTTAGTTATGAACCTTCCGATCAATGCCTGTCGGAGAACTGTATTCCAGAATTTAACATCTTTTTCCTCACCGATACCGAAAATTTCCAGTTTATGATGTTGATATGCCTTAACTGAACTGTTAGCTTTTCCTGCGAGGATATGTGCGATGTGGTCTGCTTTGAATTTCTCTTTAACTTCCAGTATAACTTTGAGAGCATTTAATATATATTCCTGTCCTTCAAATTGTTCCTTGGGATGGAGGCAGTTATCACAATTGCCACAGTCTTCAGTCATCACTTCACCGAAATAATTCAGGAGGACTTTTGGTCTGCAGACGCTGGTTTCCGCGTAGGCAACGGTTTCAAGGAGGAGCTGTTTTCCTATTTCCTGTTCTGCGAGAGGTTTACCCTGCATAAATTTTTCCAGTTTCTGTATGTCTTTGTAACGGTAGAAAGTTATACATCTTCCTTCACCACCGTCCCTGCCTGCTCTTCCTGTTTCCTGGTAATATCCTTCGAGGCTTTTGGGGATATCATAATGGATGACGAATCTCACATCAGGTTTGTCAATACCCATGCCGAAGGCAATAGTAGCAACAATAATATCGGCTTCTTCCATCAGGAATTTATCCTGGTTTGATGCCCTGGTGGCAGCGTCCATACCGGCGTGATAGGGAAGGGCTTTTATACCGTTGACTACCAGAGTTTCGGCCATCTGTTCCACTTTCTTCCGGCTGAGGCAATAAATGATTCCTGATTTTCCTTTATTATTCAGGATAATCTTGATTATTTCCCTGGTAGCATGAATTTTCGGTCTTATCTCATAATAGAGGTTAGCTCTCCGGAAGGAAGACTTAAAGATGTCTGCATCAAGCATATCCAGGTTTTTCTGGATATCGTGCTGAACTTTTGGTGTTGCTGTTGCAGTGAGTGCAATGATAGGTGCATCACCTATTTTGTTAATTATAGGTCGGATGCGCCGGTACTCCGGACGGAAATCATGACCCCATTCAGATATACAGTGTGCTTCGTCAACTGCATAGAATGAAATCTGCACATTCTTCAGAAAATCAATATTTTCCTCCTTTGTGAGGGATTCAGGCGCAACGTACAGCAACTTGGTTTTTTTACTGATCACATCATTTCTGACCTGCTGAATCTGGGATTTGGAAAGAGATGAATTTAAAAAATGTGCTGTACCATCAGTAGTACTAAAGCTACGCATAGAATCTACCTGATTCTTCATCAGCGCAATTAACGGCGAGATAACAATCGCAGTTCCTTCCAATATAATAGCAGGAAGCTGGTAACAAAGCGACTTCCCGCCTCCTGTAGGCATTAAAACAAATGTATCCCTTTTCTGAAGAACATTTCGGATAATCTCTTCCTGATTATCCTTAAATGTGTTAAACCCAAAGTACTTTTTTAAAACATCACGTACATTAAAATCCTTTTTCGTGTTCATTGTAATTATCCTCTTGTCAAAATCTTACTCCTAGGGTGGTAAATTAATAAAATGATAAATAATTTGCATAATAACACAGTTAAGTCAGTAAAGTTCTGGTTGACAAGTTAATAAGCTGAAAATTACACCTTAGTCAACACAGGTAATAAAAATTAAATATAATAATTTCTAATTTAAAAAAAAAGTTAAATATTAGTTAACATCATCCAGCCCCCGCTTTCCAGGCACTAAACGTATATTAGAGAGTTTGGGGGAGGAGTATTATTTTTTTTAACGAATATGGGAATAACCCATAATTTGTCGGCAAAAATTGTTTAAATCGAAACGGAATAGTATTCATTGACTTAATTATTTCCCGCTTTTTTTTTGTTAATTTGCGGGTTCGTTGGTTAAAAAGCTATTGAGGTAAAAAAGGCAATTAATAAAATGTCTAAAAAGAGTGAAAATGAAATGTCTTTTCTTGAGCACCTTGAGGAGCTCAGGTGGCATTTAATACGGTCGATCCTGGCAATTTTTGTTTGCGCTATTCTCGCGTTTGTCTTTAAAGACATCATTTTTGATAAAATTATACTTGCCCCCAAATCGCCTGATTTTGTAATTAACAGGTTACTATGTGAGCTGGGTCAGAGATTTGATTTAAAGAATCTGTGTATTAATTCAGTCCCGCTCGATATTATATCCGTTAAAATGGCAGGACAGTTTACCATGCATATTCTGGTATCGCTTATCGGAGGTCTGGTCGTTGCATTTCCTTATATTTTCTATCAGTTCTGGCGTTTTGTCGCTCCCGCACTTCATGGAAAGGAAAGAAAACATGCCAGAGGTGCGGTTTTTTACAGTTCATTATTATTTTTAACGGGTGTAACTTTCGGGTATTTTCTCATTACACCTCTTACAGTGCATTTCCTGGGTAGTTATAATGTGAGCCCCGAGGTTGAAAACAAGATTAACCTGATTTCATATGTTTCCACCATAACTTCTGTTGTACTGGCTTCAGGTGTGATTTTTGAACTCCCTGTTGTGGTGTTTTTCCTTACGAAGATAGGAGTGGTCACGCCGGAATTTCTGAGAAAATATCGTCGTCATTCATTAATTGCCATTCTCCTGCTATCGGCAATTATCACTCCTCCGGATGTGTTCAGCCAGGTACTTGTGGCTATACCGCTGATAATTTTGTACGAGATAAGTATATTTATATCCCGGAGAATTGTGAGACAACAGAAAAGAAGGGAGAAAGAAGGTTCCTGATAAAATATTCTACTGAATGAAATTATATACGGAGAATCTGGTAAAAAAGTATCGTTCAAGGACGGTTGTGGATCATGTTTCCATTGAGGTGGAAAGGGGGGAGATAGTAGGGTTGCTTGGACCTAACGGAGCGGGCAAAACCACTTCCTTTTATATGATCGTGGGCTTGATAACCCCTAATGAGGGTGAAATATATCTTGATGATGTAAGGATCACCCATGAGCCGGTATTTAAACGTGCCAGGAGGGGAATAGGTTACCTTTCCCAGGAAGCCTCTGTATTCAGAACACTGAGTGTGGAAGACAATATCAGGGCAGTGCTTGAATTTTCAGGTTTTCCCAGAAAAGAGCAGATAGAACGGGTTGAGTCCCTTATTATTGAATTTGGACTGCAGAAGGTGAGAAAAAGTAAAGGTATTCAACTTTCAGGCGGCGAGAGAAGGAGAACGGAGATCGCCAGAGCACTGGCACTGAAACCTAATTTTATTCTGCTGGATGAACCGTTCGCGGGAGTTGATCCGATAGCAGTTGAAGATATTCAATCCATAGTATCGAGGTTAAAAGAGAAGAATATTGGTATATTAATTACCGATCATAACGTACATGAAACCTTATCCATAACCGACAGGGCGTATCTTCTTTTTGAGGGGGAAATTCTTAAGTCAGGTACCGCCAGGGAACTAGCCGATGACGAACAGGTTAGAAGATTGTATCTTGGAAGAAACTTCGAATTAAGAAGCTTATCATAAGAATTCTTCAAATATTTGTACCTTTGCGAAAATTTTTTGCGGATGTGGCGGAATTGGTAGACGCGCCAGACTTAGGATCTGGTTCCGTAAGGAGTGGGGGTTCGAGTCCCTTCATCCGCACCTTTTATTATAAAACATAAATTAAAATGAACATTTCGAGGGAAAATACTGGTGAACTGAATGCCGTTATTACTCTTAAGATCACACAGGATGATTATAGCGGGAAAGTAGATGAAGTTTTAAAGGATTATAAGAAGAAAGCCAGGATTGATGGCTTCAGACCTGGGATGGTGCCATTGGGACTGGTAAAGAAGCTTTATTATAAACCTGTTCTTGCCGAGGAAATCAATAAACTGGTGGGAGAAAAACTCATGGGGTATATCCGCGAAGAAAAATTACGCATACTGGGAGAACCTCTTCCTCATGAAAGTGATGAGAAACAAATTGATTTTGACAAGGATACGGAATTTGAATTTTCCTTTGATATTGGTTTATACCCGGAATTTACCGTTGACGTTGCTGCCAGTGATAAAATCCCATATTATAAGATTAAGCTGGATGATGAGGCATTGGAAAAAACAGTAAGCGATGTGGCAAACCGTTATGGAGAACTGACCAGCGTTGATCAGATTACAGGTGATGAAATTATTACCGGTAACATTTTTCAGTCCGATGATAAGGCTAATCCAACTGACAACGGACTGTCCGTTGATGAGGTAAATATGCCGCTACAACTTATTGATAATGACAAGATCCGTAAGATGTTTCATAAAGGGAAGAAAGGGGATATCATTACTTTTGATATAAGAAAAGCCTATAATGATGAGGAGCGTATAAAAACCGTGCTTAAACTAGACAAGGATAAGCCATTGGTTATTGACGGTTTTTTCACCCTTGAGATCACTGATATCCGAAAATTCAAAGACCATGAGATAAACCGGGAACTATTTGATAAGGTTTATGGTGAAGGACAGGTGAAAACAGAAGAAGAGTTCCGGAACAGGATTAAAGATGAGCTAACGGCGAGTTATACAAGGGAAAGTGAATACCGGTTTACTATTGATGCCAGGGATTTTTACCTGAAGAAAGCTGATTTTAACCTGCCGGTGGAATTTCTGAAAAGATGGCTGACTGAAACAAATGATAAGATAAATAAAGAAGAGCTTGATAAGGACTTTTCAGAATATGAGGATGATTTTAAATGGCAGTTAATTAAAGATCAAATCATCAGGGCAAATGAAATTAAGGTTTCAGAGCAGGAAATTCAGGAATATGCAGTACATTTGACAAGGAATCAGTTTTATGGATATGGAATGCATAATGTTCCCGAAGAATACATGGAGAAGTATGCCCGCGAACAGCTTGCAAATCCGGAATCCTCTAGAAAAATATATGACCAGCGGTTAACGGAGAGGGTCTTTGCATTTATCCGTGACACTGTTAAAACGAAAGAGAAGGAAGTTACGCTGGATCAGTTTAAAAAATTATTTGAGAAATAAGATTTTAACATACATTGCCTTATATGAACACAAATAATGAATTTCGCAAATATGCCATGGGGCACCTGGGTATAAGTTCCCTTGCACTGGACAGGTATTCTGCTGTTTACGGGAGTTACATTTCCCCAACCATCATTGAGGAGCGTCAGTTAAACATTGCAACTATGGATGTTTTTTCGAGACTTATGATGGACAGGATCATATTTCTTGGCACCCCCATTGATGATTATGTGGCAAACATAATACAGGCCCAGTTACTTTTCCTTGAATCAACAGACCCGGCGAAAGACATCCAGATATATTTCAATACTCCCGGGGGAATGGTATATGCCGGATTAGGCATTTATGATACCATGCAGTATATTTCTTCTGATGTTGCCACAATATGTACAGGGATGGCTGCATCTATGGGCGCAGTTTTGCTTGCCGCAGGTCAAAAGGGAAAACGTTCGGCACTTAAGCATGCCAGGGTAATGATCCACCAACCTTCGGGAGGAGCACAGGGACAGGCATCTGATATTGAGATCACTGCAAGAGAAATATTGAAACTCAGGAAAGAACTGTATGAGATTCTTGCTGATCATACCGGCAACTCGTATAAAAAAGTAGAAAAAGATTCTGACCGTGATTACTGGTTGACAGCGCAGGAAGCCAGGGATTACGGAATTATAGACGAGATTCTTCTAAAGAATACAAATACTAAAAAATAACCAAAAATGGACAGATGTTCATTCTGCGGCAGAGAAAAAAAGGATACTAATCTTTTAATTGCCGGTATATCAGGACACATATGCGATCGCTGTATTGAGCAGGCATACAGTATTGTACAGGAGGAACTCAGGCAAAATAAGGATTTTGATGTAAACCAGTTAAGGCTGCTAAAGCCTGTTGAGATCAAGAAATTTCTGGACCTCTATGTAATCGGCCAGGATGAAGCCAAGAAATTTCTTTCGGTTGCTGTTTACAATCATTATAAAAGGTTATTGCAGGGTTCAAAGAATGAAACCGATGATGTGGAAATAGAAAAGTCAAACATCATTCTCGTCGGGGAAACAGGTACTGGGAAAACATTACTGGCAAGGACAATAGCTAAGATGCTCCATGTGCCCTTCACTATTGTTGATGCAACTGTTCTTACTGAAGCGGGTTATGTGGGCGAGGATATTGAGAGTATACTCACCAGGTTGCTGCAGGTAGCCGACTATAATGTTGAAGCTGCTGAAAAAGGGATAGTGTTTATAGATGAGATTGATAAAATTGCACGGAAAGGGGATAATCCATCCATAACCAGGGACGTGTCGGGCGAAGGGGTACAACAGGGACTGCTGAAATTGCTGGAAGGGGCAGTGGTAAATGTTCCTCCTCAGGGAGGGAGAAAACATCCCGAGCAGAAAATGATCCCTGTAGATACAAAAAATATCCTGTTTATTTGTGGCGGAGCTTTCGAGGGAATTGAGAAAAAGATTGGACAAAGGCTGAATACCAGGACTGTTGGATACACCGCCAGTAAGGAAAAAGAACAGATTGACAGGGAAAATCTCCTGCAATATATAGCCCCCCAGGACCTGCGGGCATACGGTATGATACCCGAAATAATCGGGCGCCTGCCGGTAGTTACCCACCTTCATCCGCTCGACAGGGATGCGCTGCGCAGAATACTTACCGAACCGAAGAATGCTATCATTAAACAATATGAGAAATTATTCCTGATGGATAGTATGACACTCACTTTTGATGAGGATGTAATGGATTATGTGGTGGACAAAGCCATTGAATTCAAACTGGGAGCCAGGGGCCTCAGGTCTATCTGTGAGGTTATCATGATAGATGCCATGTATGAGTTGCCTTCCAAAAAGGAACAGAAAGTACATATAAATCTTCGGTATGCCCGGGAAAAACTGGAAAAGGCAAATATCAGCAGGTTAAAGGCAGCGTAGAATAATATTGGCAACTATCTACCCTTTGTGTCCCTTTGTGAAATCCTTCGTGTCCTTCGTGGTTAAAAAATTTACCACAAAGGAACACTAAGTACACACTAAGGAACACAAAGATTAGAGAATTGGAAAACCATGAAGCCCTTATCTTCTCAATAAAATTTCCCGGATTTCTTCACCTGCGGTAACAGTTGCTTTGCGGTCACATTCCCCGTCACCATAATCAAGTATGGCAGTGGGCATGCCTTCTGTCTGAAGTTCAATGCTTCCGGCGACTATCCATCGGCAGGCAACTTTTCTATGCAAAGGAGTAAGGATGGTACGGGAAAAAGCTCTTCCTTTACGATCAACACCGGTTGCTGATCCGGTAATCATGAATTCATCATCAATCCGTACACGTGGGGTGGCTGCACCTGAAACCCATTCTTTTTCATGTTCAAATTCTCTTAGAATTTCTTTTCCATCGGGATGGATCACTTTCCCTCCTTCCAGGGTAACATGAAAAACAATATTCCCGTTATCATTTTTTCCGGTGTTGGTAAAGGTTTTTGTACCTTCAATCTTCAGTTCATCAATATAATAGTTGTCGAACGTAACAACACGGGTAAAACCAGCAAGCCAAAAGCGTCCCTTATTGATGGTGGTGATTATCCTGCCCTTTCTTACAACACCATTCGGACCTGTACATCCTTCCCCGTAATCAATAGTTATTGTGCGGGGCCAGGTAACTGTGTCACTGGGATATTCCACCGTTATTACTTTACATACCACTGCATCAGCAGATTTTTTACCTCCGTAAAGAGTTGTCTCTGTCTCCATCAGAGCAGCATCCACTTCGGAAAATATGTCCTCGTAAATAAGTTCGGCAAGTACATCATCTTCTGCAGTGGATATCACCGGTGATGTAACATCATTTTTTTCGCAGGATATAACAAAAAATGAAAGTAACCCTAATGCGATAAACAGATTCATAATTTTATTCAGTTTCATAATGCGACGATTTTAATTGTTATTAATAAGGTTAATTGAAATTGATATTATAAAGTTGCTTTCCCGTTAGATGCAGGGAATGAAAAATAGTTTAATCAATAATATAAAAATTCATTCCTTTGTGTTTCTTAGTGAAATCCTTTGTGTCCTTTGTGGTTAACCCCCTAACGTTATTTACCACAAAGGAACACAAAGGGTTTCACAAAGGAGCAAGAAGGGTATCGGATACTTTTCAGATGGCTACCCGGTTTGGTTTCACTTCAAATGATTAGCTTTGTGGTTTTATTTCAGTATGAGCAGGAATGATATAATGATTTACGCCGGGATTGTTTTCACCATGTTCTTGTGGGGGCTTACATTTGTCTTCTTTAAGATTGCCTTTGAATCATTTAACCCCATCTCGATAATCTTTATCCGGCTGATCATTTCCAGTGTTCTCCTGTATATATTTTCCCGGATCACAGGTAAGATGCAGAAAATGAAGAGGGAGGATCTGCGATTGTTTATTCTGCTGGCCTTTTTCGAACCATTTATTTATTTCATGGGTGAGAGCTTTGGGCTGGTGTACGTTTCGTCAACACTGGCTGCGGTTATCATATCCCTTATTCCGTTAATTGTACCGGTGGCAGCCTATTTTTTTTACGGAGAAAGGCTGAGTAGAATTAATATTGCAGGTTTGGTCATTTCATTTGCCGGAGTTCTCCTGGTTGTTGTATCAAACGGAATTGAGGTCGGCGCTACAATACAGGGAATTTTATTAATGTTTGTTGCCGTTATTGGTGCAGTAGGCTATGCAATAACCGTGAAAGATCTTACACGGCGTTACAATGGGTTTACGATTACCTGTTATCAGAATGCCATAGGCGTTGGTTTTTTTCTGCCTTTCTTCCTGATATTCGATTTACAGGGTTTTAATATGCATATTAGTCTGTATTCCGCATTGGCTGTTATATACCTGGCTGTCTTCGGGTCAACGGTTACTTTTGTGATCTTCACCCGCGCCATAAGGGAACTGGGTGCATCCCGGTCGAATATCTTTGCCAATCTCATACCTGTTGTTACTGCGGTTTTCAGCTGGCTGATCCTTAAGGAGTCAATGACCGCATTGAAAATTTCAGGCATTGCTGTTGTTTTATCAGGACTTATTTTATCACAGGTTAAGACAATAAAGCTCAGGAAGCAGAAATTTCCCACACCTCCGATATATCAATACCCTCCTTAATATAGAATGCTTAATAAATACATCGATATTAGTAAAGAGGCAGAGAAATCATACCGGGTAAACAGGGAATTGATCAGGAAACTCAAGCGCAGGCCTCCGGCTGATCTGGATCAGATTTTCAAAGCGTTACATGAAAAGGCCTTCAGCCGGATAAATTGCCTGGAGTGTGCTAACTGCTGCAGGACACTGGGCCCGCGGATAACTGACAGGGACATTGTCCGGATAGCCCGATATCTTAAAGTAAGGCCGGCAGAATTTACCGGGAAATATTTATGTATTGATGAGGACAGGGATTATGTTTTTAAATCAATGCCTTGTCCTTTTTTGGAATCTGATAACAGCTGCAGCATATATGAACAGAGGCCTTCAGCATGCAGGGATTATCCGCATACCGACAGAAAGAAGATGCACCAGGTGCTGGATCTGACATTGAAGAATTCATTTACCTGTCCGGGTGTTTTGGAGGTGTTGAGGCTGGTAATAAGCAGACAGTAGACATAGGAAGGGATCACGCTATCACGGGATCACGGGATCGAGTGGGGTAAGCAATATTGGATTGACAACAATGATCCTTTTTAAATTCATGATGAAGGCGTATTATAGAATATAGGAGGGTTTCCAATATAAAGTTCATCTGACTTTGAAGGGGCACCCCGTGATCCCGTGATCCCGTGATAGCGTGATCCCTTTCCTGTCTTTTAATGGTTCGTCATTAGGAATTGAACAATGAATTCCTTATTTTTGTGTCGCTTTTTTGAAGAGCATTACGGGGTGTGGCGCAGTTGGCTAGCGCGCTACGTTCGGGACGTAGAGGCCGGAAGTTCGAGTCTTCTCACCCCGACAATGGGGAAACGCAACTATTATTCTAATATATGATAGTTGCTTTTTATTTTTAAGAGTTATCCCCATTATTTTCTCATTTCTTATTTAAAAAACCGATATTTTTTTCTTTAATCCGATCTTTTTTACCTCAAATATTACCTTGATTTAGTATTATAAAAACAGTTGAGAAATTGAGAAATCTAAAATACTTCATTAATCAAGGCTAGTTAAATATAATAATTTGTGAATGTCGCTAAATCGTATTAGAATTCTAGGAGACAGGACAATGTAACCCCTCCCGGAGTTATATAAGAGAAACATTGAATGAAATAGAATTAACGAGGAGCTAGGGTTTTTATTACGATTATTTTTATTTATCAACTAAGCCAGCAGCTCTATAATCCGAATAAGTGGCAATTATTATCGTAAATATGTTCAGGAAGTAGATTATATGATTTAAAATATAGTATAAAAAGGCTGATATATATTTTGTTATGTGAAATCTATATTTTATTTTTGGTATATGGTAAATTATTTTATTTTTTGTTTATGCAAAAAACTAAAAGAGAAAGATTCGAAACGGTAGCCTCTAAGAGGGTTCAGAATACACTAGATAGTTTGGAAATTCTTGCTAAATGTGCGAATACAAATAATTATGAGTATTCTGATAGTGATGTTCAAAAGATGTTTAGGGCGATTAAAGACAAAGTTAAGGCAGTTGAATTAGTTTTTAGTCAAAAAACTAAAAAACAAATAAATACCTTTAGTTTCAAATAATTTAATTCAGAGATGAATGAAACTGAACTAGAAAAACTTTTTAACCGGTTGTATTTTGCACCTACTGAGCAGGATATTGAATCAATAATTATTGACAAACCAGATATTTTCAGGCAAGAAAATTGGCATCCTTTTGGTGATAATCCTAGCAATTTCGGAGTAATTGAAAACCAACAATCTAATCCAATTGCTGCCTTAATTGAAAAAGTGACAAATTCAATTGATGCAATTTTGATGCGGAGATGTTATGAAGAAAACATTGATCCAAAAGGTGCGAAAGCACCTAAAACCATGGATGAGGCTGTAAAGTTATTTTTTCCGGAATATAAGCAATGGGATTTACAAACATTTAGGAGAAAACAATCAGAAAGCATACAAATCTTAGCTGATGGCCCACCACGAAACACATCTGTTATAGTATATGATTGCGGAGAAGGACAACATCCTGAAAAATTTGAGGAGACCTTTTTGTCTCTATTAAGAGGCAATAAAAACGAAATACATTTTGTACAGGGTAAATACAATATGGGAGGAAGTGGTGGCATTGTTTTTTGTGGCAAAAAAAGATATCAGCTAATAGCCTCTAAACGATTTGATAAGACAGGTGATTTTGGTTTTACCTTAATCAGAGAACATCCATTAACAAAGGAAGAAGAATTAACCAAAAAAAACACCTGGTACGAATATCTGAAAATAAACAGTAAAATACCTTCTTTTCCAATCAATGATCTTGACCTTCGACTTTATCGCAGAAATTTTTCTACAGGTACCGTTATTAAACTGTATTCCTATCAATTCCCTTCTGGGTATGCAGGTTTTGCACAAGACCTGAACCAAAGTATCAATGAGTTCCTTTTTGAACCGGCCCTTCCAATACTCACGGTGGATAAAAAAGAAAGGTATCCGAACAATAAAGTACTTGATCTGGATTTATATGGCCTTAAACGAAGATTGGAAAAGGCTGAAAACGAATATATAGAATTTAATGATTGTTTCTCAGAGGAATATAAAGATGATTTGTTTGGTGAGATGAAAGTTACATGTTACATTTTTAGGTCAAAAATAAAGGATAATGATGTAAAAAAGAGCAAAGAAATCATTAGAGAAAGGTTTTTTAAAAATAATATGTCGGTTCTCTTTTCAATCAATGGTCAAGTTCATGGGCATCATACAAATGAATTTATAACGCGTTCTCTGAAACTTAGTCTATTAAAAAGCCACTTACTAATTCATGTGGATTGCACAAAGATGAAATACAGTTTTAGGAAAGAATTGTTTATGGCTTCACGTGATAGGTTAAAAGATGGGGATGAAACCCGTGCTCTGCGGAAATATCTTGGGGATAAACTCGGGACTGCAAGTGGCAGACTTGCAGAAATTGAGAAACGAAGAAAAGATTCAATAGCTGTTGATTCCGGCGATACACAGGAGCTTCTTAAATCGGTTACCAAAAATTTACCTCTCAATTCTGAGTTAATGAAATTACTTAGCCAGACTTTTAAACTAGAACAAAAGAAAGATAAGCCAAAGAAGAATGAAGATAGCAAACCTGTTCATAAACCTGATAAGGAACCGTTTGTGCCTCAAAGATTTCCTTCAAGTTTCAAACTAATGACAAAGAATTACGGAGAGAAAGAAGTGGCAAAAGTCCCAATTGGTGGTGAAAAAATCATAAAGTTTAGTACTGATGTGGAAAATCAGTATTTCGACAGGACAGAAGAACCAGGAGAATTAAAAATAGCATTATTGAACTTCAAACAAAATGAAACTTCAGGAGGAGACAGACAAGGTGAGATAAAAGACGTAGATGATGTTTTTAATATCGTAAAGTCAAGCCCTAAAGACGGAACAATAAAAGTAGCTTTAAATCCAAAGAAAATCTGTAATGTTGGTGATGCTGTTCAGTTAAAGGTAACTTTATACGGTGCAGGTGAAGAATTTGAAGAATATTTTTGGGTAAAGATAACAGATCCCGAGCAGCCTAAACAAGATTCAAAAAAGATTGAAAAGGAAGATGATCAAAATCTTGGATTACCCCCTTTCCATCTTGTTTGCCGGGAAGAGAAAGAAAATTGTCTCACTTGGGACAGATTTAGCGAAGCAACTAATGAAACGATGGAATGGAAAACTGTTATGTGTCCAATAGCGAAAGGAGATGAACTGGAAAGTATTTATATTAATATGGATAGTACTGTTTTAAAAAACTTCAAATCGAAATATCGCAATGTTTGTATATTCCGGACGATCTTGACCACCCATTCCGGCCGATGCTGACCACCGATT
>CAYVTV010000086.1:0-15355 GCA_964454295.1 uncultured Bacteroidaceae bacterium | reverse complement strand
ATATAATGCCGAATTGCCCGTTTCCCTCGATCTGATCATTCATTTTGCCCTTCAGCGAAAACTTGATTACGACCCCGGAAAAGTATATTCATACTCAAACCTCGGTTATGCCATACTCGGAGAGATTGTCGCTCTTAAATCAGGTATGAGTTATGAAGATTATGTTACGTTTTCTATCCTGAAACCTCTTGGAATTAATGATATTCATATCGGAAAGAGTTTTTATCATCAGAATCTTATTTATGAGGTCAGATATTACGAGAATTCTGGAACTTCAAAATGCCTGGCATTTGATGGTTCAGGTGTGTTAGTTCCCAGGACTTATGGCGGAAATAGCATTGAATTAATGGCTGCTGCCGGAGGATGGGTAGCTTCCGCACCTGAGCTCGCGAGGTTTCTGACTGCAATTGACGGAAAAGGAAATCAACCCGATATACTCAGGAAAGAAACTATCAATATGATGATTAATCCATCCGTTACAGGTAAAGGACTGTTTGGATGGAGAGGAGCTGACAAATCCGGTACAGCATGGAGAACTGGAACACTCTCCGGATCTACATCACTGGTGATGAAACAATCCAACGGGATAACCTGGGTCGTATTACTAAATACCTCAGTACCTTCCAGAATTATCCATAACAAAATTGCCGAAACAATGTTCTCAGCCCAAAGATCCGTTAAACAATGGCCTGATAGAAATCTGTTTTCTTACGCCTCATTCTGAGAACATCATCTTACACTATTACACTTTTAATTCTCTGTCACCCGGACTGTCTGAAAATATTCCCGCCTCCTGCATCATTGAAATGAAAGGACTGCGGGTTGGCTATTTAGTGTCTGAAAGAAAACTTAATATTTTTGCATACACATTAATAAAATATTTGCTCCAATATTTTTTACATGGTATATTTACAGCGAGAAAAACGCTATAATGGATTATTGCAGCTCCGAACAAGTTCAGATTACTGATATACAGGGTATACATTTTGATTTATTCATTGCGGCATCAGGATACGAGAAAAGATGTACAACCTGCTTTTTACAAAATAATATATCTGCCAGGAAAAAGATTGCTTTTGCGTTTACAGAAAAAATTACCGAACTTCATAGAAAAGAAAATGATAAATTCTTCCTGACAGAGAATTTTGAATTTATTAACCTCTCAGGCGAAGACCCAATACCTGTTTTCCATTTTTTCCATTCATTTTTTGACTCAACTGAAAACGATGCTGTCAATATATTGATTGATATATCCTGCATGACAAAAACATGGTATGCTGCTATCATTCAATTCCTCTCAGAATATGAAAATGATCTTACCTGCATATCGGTTTATTTCTATTATACACCTGCCGAATTCAGCCTTCCCCGAAGAATGAAACCTGTAAAAACCGCCCATTCCATTGTTCAAAAAGATAAAGTATATACTTCAACTGAAAAACCACTGGCACTGATTATCAACCTGGGAATAGAACCGGAAAAAGCTGAATTCATAATCAATAAACTGAATCCTTCTCAACTTATACTGATGTATGCAGATCCATCATTTGATAAAAGATATGTGGAGGAAATTCTAAAAAGAAACCGGAAAATCATTGACAAAATCGAAATAAGGAATTTTATCAATTATCCGGTAAATAACGTTAAAGTGATCTATGAAATTCTTAATAATATTTGTATCATCCTGCGACTAAATTTCAATGTGATTATTGTGCCGCTGGGACCAAAAATATTCACTTTAATAAGCCTGCTCCTGGTTTCCAGATATCCTGATATTGACGTCTGGAGAGTCAGCTCAGGAGGAGGAGATCCTGTATATGACAGACAACCGCTGCCTCATCCGCTTGTATATAAGATTTCTTTCGTTAATGATGAAGAAGTTTTATAACGAAACTCTAACTCTCGACTGTGTTTCTTTTTTGTTATATGTAATATTAATAATTCTTAAAACATTTTAATTATTTCTTTGTTATCTTTTCAAATAGTTTATTTTTATGTCTTATAATTGAAACATTATTGCTCTTTAACTAAAGTGTTTTTTATTTACAGATATTATCTCAACATATGGCTCAGTTCGAAATTATAATGCCTAAAATGGGCGAAAGTATCACCGAAGCAACCATCATAAAATGGTTTGTGAAAGAAGGTGCCTCTGTGGTGGAGGATGATGTTCTCCTCGAAATAGCTACCGATAAAGTGGACTCTGAAATTCCATCTCCTGTGGCAGGTACGGTAAAGAAGATACTCTTCAAACAGGATGATGTGGTGGCTGTTGGTTCAGTGATCGCTGTTATTGATACAGGAGGAGAAAATAAACACGAACTTGAATCAGAGGCGGCAGAAACAACACCAGACAACTCTGAGACGGAGATTATCCCGGAAAAAAAACCTGAGAAATCTGAAAAAATAACTAATGAAACCGATACAAGGTTCTATTCACCCCTGGTCAGAAAAATCGCAAGGGATGAAAATATATCGGATGAAGAGCTCGCTTCCATAAAAGGTAGCGGATTAAATGGCAGAGTGCAGAAAAATGATATTTTGTCCTATCTTGAAAATGTCAGAACCGCAACCAAAGATATGAAAGTATCTGACAGCCGGAAAACCGAATCATCGCTTAAACCTGACGACCATAAGCATAGCACCTCGGTAAGTGCAGAAGATGAAATCATTGAAATGAACAGGATGAGAAAACTGACAGCCGAACATATGATCCGCTCAATCAATGTATCAGCACATGTTACCAATATGCTTGAGGCCGATGTAACTAATATCGTGAACTGGAGAAATAAAATCAGGGATGAATTTGAAAAAAGGGAAGGACAGAAAATTACATACCTCCCTATATTTTTTGAATCGGTTATTAAAGCGCTGAAGGACTTCCCACTTATAAATGCTTCCGTTGAGGGTGATAAAATTATTGTTAAAAAAAGAATAAACCTTGGCGTGGCTGTTTCCCTGCCCGACAATAACCTTATTGTACCCGTGATTAAAAATGCAGAGGCTCTCAATATTACCGGACTCACCAAAGAACTTAACCGGCTTGCCTATAATGCGCGGAATAATCTACTTAAACCTGATGATATCCAGGATGGAACATTTACTGTAACGAACTTTGGCTCCTTCAGAAATACTATCGGAACACCCATTATTAATCAGCCGCAGGTCGCTATTCTTGCGATAGGAACAATAGAAAAAAAACCCGCTGTTCTCGAAACACCCGATGGCGACGTAATTGCCATACGTCATAAAATGTTCCTTTCCCTTACCTACGATCATAGAATAATTGACGGAGCCCTTGGTGGAGCATGGTTAAGGAAACTGGCCGATTATATTGAATCTTTCGATACAAACAGGACTGTTTAATAATAAATTTCATTAATATGTCAGCAAAGAATAAATTCCATATAAAAAAAACGAATAAAAAAACACTTGAAAAATGGTATAGCCTTATGATCCTGGGAAGGGTGCTTGATGACAGAGCCCCGAATTACCTGAAACAGGCTATCGGCTGGTCTTATCATGCCCCCTATGCAGGTCATGACGGCATTCAACTCGCTCTGGGCCAGATATTCAACAGAAAGGAAGATCACATTTTCCCTTACTACAGGGATATGCTTACCGCTATTTCAGCAGGACTTACTGCTGAAGAGATAATTCTGAACGGAATTTCAAAAGCTACAGACCCCGCAAGCGGGGGAAGGCATATGTCTAACCATTTTGCCAAACCGGAATGGAATATCCATAATACTTCTTCGTGTACAGGGAATCATGCCTTGCACGCAGTTGGCCTGGCCAGAGCCATAAAAAAATACAACGCTCCCGGAATTGCTATATGCTCAATGGGTGAATCTTCTGTATCGGAAGGCTATGTTTATGAAGCAATTAATGGTGCTTCTACCGAAAAACTACCGGTAATATTCGTAATACAAGACAATGGTTACGGAATATCAGTTCCAAAAAAGGACCAGACAGCTAACCGTAAAGTGGCAAATAACTTTTCCGGATTTAAAAACCTGAAAATATTTCACTGTAACGGTAAGGATGTCTTCGATTCAATGAATACAATGACGGAAGCTAAAGAATTTGTTAAAACTGAAGGCCATCCTGCCATTGTGCAGGCAAATTGCGTCAGAATTCATTCTCATTCCAATTCCGATCGCCATGAACTCTACAGGGATGACTACGAAATGACTTATGTCCTTGCATATGATCCGCTGGCTAAATTCAGAAGACTCCTGTTGCGATACAACCGCTTTTCCGAAGAGGAACTGCTTGCTATCGAAGAAAAAACAAAGGAAATTGTTAAGAATGCCCACAGAACAGCTCTGGCTGCTCCTGATCCTGCCCCTGAATCTGTCTTTGACTACGTCATTGCTGATCCTTATCCCGCAGAATCGTACCCCGACGGTATTCATTCATTTGAAGGAAAACCAAAGAAACTTATAGAGGCCCTGAATGAAACACTAAAAGCCGAATTTCATCATAATCCCGATACTTTCCTTTGGGGACAGGATATAGCTAATAAAGAAAAAGGCGGTATCTTTAATGTCTCCAAAGGTTTGCAGAAAGAATTCGGTAAAGAACGTATATTTAACGCACCCATTGCTGAAGATTTTATCGTGGGAACAGCAAATGGCATGAGCCGTTATAACAGGAAAATCAGGGTAGTGGTCGAAGGTGCCGAATTTGCCGATTATTTCTGGCCCGCTATGGAACAGCTGGTAGATACTTCACATGATTACTGGAGATCAAACGGCCAATTCTCTCCTAATATTACCATACGGCTTGCTTCAGGAGGATATATCGGAGGCGGCCTTTACCACTCACAAACAATAGAAGGCGCGCTTACTACTCTCCCCGGAATAAGAATTGTATATCCTTCTTTCGCAGATGATGCCGCAGGCTTATTACGTACTTCCATCCGGTCTGAAGGCGTAACTGTCTTTCTCGAACCTAAAGCACTTTATAATAACCCGAAAGCTGCAACACCTGTTCCTGACGATTTTGAAGTGCCCTTTGGAAAAGCCAGGGTCAGAAGAGATGGTAACGATATCGCTATGATCACTTTCGGCAATACCACACATTTCTGTTTAGAGACAGCTGAACTACTTGAAAAAGAACATGATATAACAACACGTGTGCTTGATCTCAGATCCCTTAGCCCACTCGATGAGGAAGCTATACTGAAAACAGTTAAAATAACAGGAAAAGTACTGATCGTACACGAAGATAAAGTGTTTGCAGGATTTGGCGGTGAAGTATCAGCTCTGATATCTGATAAAGCTTTTGAATTCCTCGATGGCCCTGTTAAAAGAATTGGATCAACTTTTACACCGGTAGGCTTCAACAGAATTCTGGAAAAAGCTATCCTCCCTGATACCACTAAAATCTACGAAGCTGCTCTTGAATTAATTAAATATTAACATATCAATGCTTTATGAAGAAAATAGCTATAATTTATAGTTTCAATACAGTAAAAACAGCAAAAATTGCTAATCTTATAAAGGAAAATATTGGGGAAGATAAAGTTAAAATGACTAACGCCGAAGATATAAACGGCAAAACATTTCTTAGTCATAAAAATCTTATCCTCGGTGTTCCTACCTGGTTTGATGGCGAACTTCCGAATTATTGGGATGAATTTGTGCCGGAACTGGAAGAACTTAACCTTAAAGGTTATAAAATAGCACTTTTCGGACTCGGGGATCAGAAAAATTATCCTGAAAATTTTGTGGATGGTATTGGTCTGTTGGGTAATATCCTGGAAGAAAGAGGAGCTGAACTGATTGGATTCACATCAACCGATGGTTATTCGTTTGAAAAATCTGCTGCCCTGAAAAATAATATGTTCATGGGCCTGGCTATTGACTACGAAAATCAGGGATCCAAAAACAAGGACCGGGTGAGGAAATGGGTTGAACAGATTGAAAAAGAGTTCTCCTGATTTTACTTGCCCCAATTTCATGTACCGTTTTATAGGAATTCTGAACATTTATTGCTTTTTTTGTGCTCTGATCTAAAATCATTGCGTTTTAACTTATTTATTTCCAATCCGGTCATTATTAAGCTTATTATATCATGGCAAAAGAAAGAGTATATATTTTCGACACCACATTACGTGACGGGGAGCAAGTCCCCGGATGTCAGTTGAATACAATTGAAAAAATAGAGGTGGCAAAAGCACTCGAGCTGCTGGGAGTTGATATTATTGAAGCCGGTTTCCCGATTTCAAGCCCCGGTGATTTTAATTCCGTAATAGAAATATCCAGGGCAGTAAATGAACCTGTGATCTGCGCATTAACACGTGCAGTAAAAAAAGATATCGAAGTAGCAGCTGATGCCCTTAAATTTGCCAAACGCGGCCGGATTCATACCGGGATCGGCACTTCATACTACCATATACATTATAAATTCAACAGTACCCCTGAAGAAATCATTGAGCGCGCGTCAGAAGCGGTTAAATATGCCCGGAATTTTGTGGATGATGTGGAATTCTATGCTGAAGACGCCGGCCGTACCGATAATAAATACCTCGCTAAAGTGGTGGAAGCTGTTATTAAAGCAGGAGCCACTGTGGTTAATATCCCTGACACCACAGGATATGCCCTGCCTGAAGAATACGGAAGAAAAATAAAATACCTTGTTGAAAATGTTGAGGGTATTGATAAAGCTATCATCTCCACCCACTGCCACAATGACCTGGGTATGGCTACTGCAAATACTATCTCCGGGGTTATTAACGGAGCCAGACAGGTTGAGGTAACTGTAAACGGAATAGGGGAGAGGGCAGGAAATACTTCCCTGGAAGAAGTGGTAATGATACTGAAAAGCAGAAAACACCTGAACCTGGTTACGAATATCAACGCCAGGAAAATATTTGGCACCAGCAGGCTTGTATCAACCCTCATGCGAATGCCTGTTCAGCCAAATAAAGCCATCGTGGGAAGGAATGCCTTCGCCCATTCTTCAGGAATTCATCAGGACGGAGTACTGAAAAAACGGGAAAATTATGAGATAATAGATCCAAAAACTGTTGGAATAAGTGAATCCTCAATAGTCCTTACCGCAAGAAGCGGAAGAGCTGCACTTAAACACCGACTGGTAAGACTGGGATACAAATTCGATAAGAATCACCTCGATCAGGTTTATGAAGAATTCCTGAAGCTGGCAGATCAGAAAAAAGATATTACCGATGAAGACCTGAGAGTCCTCGCAGGCCTCAGCGAAAGAGACGCCGCAAAAAGAATTAAACTGGTGAACCTCCAGGTAATTTGCGGAAAAGGAAGTATCCCATCAGCTACGGTCACTCTCGAAATTAACGGTCAGCATTCAACCGCTACTTCTGCCGGTAATGGTCCAATAGATGCTGCTTTTAATGCGGTCAAACAAATTGTGACAAAAAAGGCGCGACTCGAAGAATTCCTTATTCAGGCTATTACACGTGGTAGCAATGACCTTGGAAAAGTACATATTCAGGTGGAATATAAAGGAGGTATGTATTATGGGTTCTCAGCATCAACCGATATTGTCACTGCTTCAGTGGAAGCTTACATCGACGCATTAAGCCATATCGAATGATGAATGAGAATTTCTTTTCTGAAATCTAATTTTTATATTCTCTTTCACTGATTCCGGTAAAAAAGTATCGGAGATTCTGAACGAAAAAACGTGATGCGAAGAATAAGGCGTATGTAAACTCAACGAGGTTATGCTCTTTTATTCAATTTTTACCGCTCAACAGGGATCTGCTTAATAACATAAATTCTTGAATCTTTATTAGCAATGAATTGATAATAAGAAGGTAACCGCACTATTCCGGCATATCGTAAACTCTTATCAATACAATCTGAAATATTACCTTCCAGCAATATGAGCACTTCTCCTCCATGGTCGTAGAGTTCTCCTTTCCTTAAATAAACGATTTCACCTGTTTTTGAGATCATTCTGGCATCTGCCTGTGTGAGGGAAACGAACTCTTGTTCCTCTTTGAGAATATTTTCCGCAAAACGCTGTGCCGCCACTTTCCAAAGTCTGTCTTTTAATTCGGGTACCTCACTGAAAAGTTGCCTGATAACTGATTCCGGAAGCCTTAAAGCAGAAACGGGAGATTCTGCAGTGACTGTGGCAGTTCTTGGCAAGCCGGTTAATAATGACATCTCTCCGATAACATCCCCCGGCCCCAGGATATCACACACCTGGTTGTTCATCGTAACCTTCACTGCTCCCCTGATAATTATGATGATATCTGTACCTGTTTTCTTACTCTTTATTAAATTCTCTCCTACAGAGAACACCATGTTCTGAAAGGAGTAAAGCACTTTTCTGAATACTCTCTGATCCAAATCTGCAAGCCAGGGGATATTCTTTAAAAGATCCACTGGTAAGGTATGCTTCATATATGGAGGAGTATTCATCAGCTTTTTCTTCTTTGATTCTATCATGGCGAACATGTTTTGAGCTTCATCCGGTTCAATCCGCCTCTGCTTTAATAATTTTTCAACAGTCAGATGTTCATGATTCAGCAAGGTTCGTACAGCCTGCCGGGTTTCAATCGCACTGTAGATCTCCGGAAATGCTTCTTTCAGGTTTCTTAAAAATGTTAACCCCTGAATCCTGTTCTCATTTATTTCACTCTCTATGAATTCAAGATTCTTGTTGTCAGTATCGCTTCCCGACAATGCCATGCCTTTTAATAGTTTCAATGACTCGTTCTGGGCATTGACAAAACCCCGTGCGCAATCATAACTATTCGATAACCTTTCAAAAAACCTGTTCCTTGCCCACCTGCCGATCAGCGGCCACTTTTTCAATATATTTAAAATCCTGGGGGTATGCCATAAATATTCCAGATCTTCACGGTTTGATATTGAATCCGTTCCTTCAGAATCCAGCATCAAATCAATTGTATCTGAAAGAAGATGCACTGCGTTACGCCCCAGCAATCCCTCTTCAAATTGCTCCCAGTAATTACTCTTTTCCCTTTGAAGTACACGTTTTCTCAGTTCTGCAAGGGTCTCAGAATACAACCCGGATTTATCCAGTTCCTCAGGAGACACGGGAAGATAGGTTCTGACCGACTCCCAGTTAGCACCACTCATAAACCTGTCTGCCCTGATCTTGTCCAGCTCTTTTTCACTGCTTTGTCGAATTATACGCATGTTGTTAATGATCATCAGCTTTTTGGCCGGTGATAACCTGGTAATACCCAGGGCTTCTACAAGTGATTTTGTGGTTGTTGCATTAATTGTCGAAGTAAGTAGCACTATACCTGCCGTTAAAAATAATATCTGATCCCTGATCTCCTGGTCAATGGATAATTCACCCGCTACAATAAGTGCCAGCGCTAAACTTATCGCACCTCTTAATCCTCCCCACCAGGCAACAACTCCATGCTTTACAGGCATCCCATAGCCTATCCTGTTCATTAGTGGATAAAATACAGTTAACATGATTCCCCTTACCAATATTATACCCAGATAAATAACAAATAAAACCAAAATATCTTTGCCGGTAAAGTTTGTACGAAGAGCTATAACCACACCTACTATCAGAAAAATCAGCGTATTGGCAATAAATGCAGCCAACTCCCAGAATTCATGAAGAAAATGATGCACCTCAGGACTTATGCGTGACCGCCCTACACTTGCCATTATTAACCCGAGGGTTACTAATCCAAGAACGCCTGAAACATGCATAGTCTCAGCCAGGAAAAAGGTCAGATAAGCAGCTCCCACAATGACAGTGATCTCAAACAACGGGTCATTAAATACATTTTTAATCCATGTAACAATTAAACTTCCGATAACTATTCCAATCAGTATACCGCCTAAAGCCACCTGTAAGAACTGAATCAAAGCATTGCTCTCAGCACCATGCCCTGTGATCATTCCCAGGAATACCAGGAAAATAACTATTGCCGTACCATCATTCAATAAAGATTCACTCTCAATTAGAGTCTGTAGTTTCCTTCCTGCACCCAGCTCCTTCAGGAGGGCAACTACAGCCACAGGGTCAGTGGCACTGATAAGTGTTCCAAATAATAAGGCAGTTATCCAGTCCCATTTTAAAAGCCCAAGTCCGGTGCCCGAAATTAATTTTATCATTACAGCAGTCATAATTATGGCCAGGATTATACCCGGAACAGCAAGAATAAATGCATTTCCAACCGACTTCTTAAAAGTGTGAACATCAAGCACAAATGCAGCTTCAAATATTAAAGTGGGTAAAAAAACGAACAGGATTAGATGGGGATCAATGGAACCTGCCCATGCTATTGATCGTGAAAACAAATTCAATGTTTCCTGCATAATACCTTCAGAAGCGCCGTCAAGAAAACCAGATCGCACAAGGACTCCCAGACCTATACCAATTAATAATAACAAAACAGTGAAAGGAACCGGCACTTTTCTCAGATTATGCCTGGTTGCAGTTCCTATAAAAAGAGCAATGCAGATAAAAAACAATGGAGACATATCTGTGCCATGACCTTGTTGATCTTTAGAAGCTGAGTGATCAGCAGTGGCCTGATAATCAGCTTCTTTAATTTCTTCTTGCGGTTGAGTATCCCCGACAACTCTTTCGCTTACAGGTACTGAGGCAGCAAAATATATTGTTTTTAATTCATTATCACCAATGGTCCCGTACCTGCCGGTCTGAAAAAAATGGGAAATTGATATTGTTATTGTTGCAAGAAACAGACAACGCAAAATTGTATACATATAAAATAGGGTTTTCTTAATAAATCCCGGATATTAACAGAGCAGGGTTGCCATAATTAAAATAACAGCCCGAACGCAATATACAAAAATTCGGATTTTTATTTAGCTACTTTCTTTTCATAATGGTAAAATTTGTTTTTATATTGCAGGATGTCTGACGAATATTTTATATTTAAGGGGCATAATTGTTTTTAATGATGAGAGCAACCCTTTCAAAACAGGAAATTAACGATAGCATCAGATATGCTGCAATTATTCAGTCAACCCTGATGCCTGAACCTTCTCATATTAAAAAATATATTCCTGAATCATTCATTTTCTTTAAACCCCGCGATATGGTCAGTGGTGACTTTTACTGGTTTCAGAAAAAACAAAACCGGATTGCAGTCATTGCTGCAGATTGTACAGGACATGGAGTACCCGGGGCCTTTATGAGTATCCTGGGACTAAATTTCCTGAACCTGATCACATGCTCCTGTATCCCTCCTTCAGATAAATTATTAAATAAATTGCGCGAATATGTAATGAAAGCATTACAACAGGAAGGATCCAACCCAACCAGAAAAGAAGGGATCGATATGACTGTGTGTGTATTGGATCTTGATAAAAAAGTGATTGAATTCTCCGGCGCTATCACTCCTATGATTTATTTTAAAGATCACACCCTCTTTCAGCTTAAAGCCGACCGTATGCCAGTGGGAGCAGGACCTACAGAAGAAGAAGCATTTAAAAAACAGAAAATCCCCTTTTCTCAGGTCGACATGTTGTACATGTTCTCTGATGGATACCCTGATCAGTTTGGGGGCGAAAATGGGAAAAAACTGAAATATTCAGGGTTCAGATATGTTTTAACCCAAATGCATAACTTATCCTGCGATAACCAGTATAATTTTCTCGCAGATAACCTTAATAAATGGATGAATAAATGTGAACAAATTGATGACATACTTGTAATCGGAATTAATATTCAATCTATCTCAGATAATGAAACTAATAGCTTTTAGAATCAGAAACTACCGCTCCATTGTTGATACCAACTGGGTAAGTCTTTCCCCTGATAATATCACCACCCTCATCGGACAGAATGAATCAGGCAAAACATCTGTATTGGAAGCTCTTTATTCATTCCATACCGGTATTATTCATGAAGATATCCTGAGAAGCGATCTTTCTCTTCCTTATATCTCCTGCTGTTTTGCAACAGATAAACCTTACCTCCGGTCACTGCTGGATTCTTCAGTCATTAAACCTGAAGTTTATGAGAATATTATATTAACAGGAAAAATATTTATTAACCGGAGATGGACAGACCAGAATAACTCAATACTGTTTTATGGCGATGATCAGCTGCTTAAAACTTATGAGGAGGAAATACAAAAGGAAAATCAATACATAACTGAACTGGAAGAAACTGTCCAAATAATTTTCGGGGAAACACAAAAAACCAAAACCGATTTTCACAACCTGCTGAATGAACACACCGAATTGAAAAAAGTTCTAACCGCACTACAGAAAAAAGAAAACCGCCTGCTTAAACTGATCGAAAGAACAAGGAATGAAAATAAAAATGAACAATACAACAAAGATCACTCCGTTGTAAATATGCAAAACGAGGAATATAAAGAAAAATATGCATCTCTCGATACAGATCTGAAGACGCGCAGAAAAAGACTTGAAGAACTTATTTGTGCATCAAAATATGCTGAATTATTTCTAGCTTCCGGACGAAATTATAAAGAATCTGATAATCACCTCGAAGAACTAAAAAGAAAGTTGCAAAGCAGGATGCTGGAATTGCGATTCTGTACGAATGATAAAAAATCTGTTACTCTTAGAAATAATGTGAGAGATCTGAATGCCCAAATAAGTGAGATAACCAGCGAACTAAAGAAAAATAAACTTTCATTTCAGTTTCATACAGAATGCCTTTCCCTGGCTCTTTCTGATAAAATACCTGAGAACATCCCGGAAACTGCTGCACAAATCCAACACGAAAAACAACGCCTTATTTCACTCGAAGAACTGGGTCAATTATTGTTTAAATATCTCCCTTCCTTTAAACTCTTTGAAGATTTCAGCAGCCTCCTGCCAAACCGTATCGACCTTGATGATATCCTGAACTTAAATACAGCAGTTGAAGGGTATAATGCGGTAAAAAATTTTCTTATTGTTTCAGGACTTGATGCTTCCTTTTTTACTGAACAAAATAACAGAATATTAAAACAAAAAATCGAAAACCTGAATGGTGAAATTACTTTAAATTTCCAGGATTACTGGAGACAAAATCTGGGCAGGAATAATAAAATTAAAATAAACTTTGAACTCGAACATTACGATTTCAGTCATCCGGTAAAAAAGGGGAAACCTTACCTTGAATTCTGGATAAAAGATGAACATGAACGCCTTTACCCAAAACAAAGAAGCAGGGGAGTACGCTGGTTTCTTTCATTCTACCTTGAACTAAAAGCTACATCGCTGAAAAAAAGTTCAGCCCATAATGTCTTGCTCATTGATGAACCCGGGCTCAGCCTGCATGCAAGAGCACAGGAAGATGTATTAAAAGTATTTGAAGATATGAAAGAAAATATCCAGATATTGTATTCAACACATTCACCTCACCTGGTCAATATATCAAAACTTTACAGAATCCTTGCCATTCAAAGGGCCGATGAATACAATGATAAATCAGAAAGCCTGATCTTCGATACAAAATCACTCGGAAATGCATCCGGAGATACCTTATCTCCTATATATTCACTTATTGGCACACGCCTCTCGGAAAGTAATTTTATACAGGAAAGAAATAATCTTATCATTGAAGATATTCATATTTTTTACTACCTGAAAAATATCTTTAAAATATTCGGGAAAGATAAGGGATTGTATTTCCTCCCTGCTAATGGTGCGGAAAATATTCCCCTTTTAGTCAATCTGATGATAGGATGGAACCTCCATTATGCTGTACTAACCTTCAACAACAGTACGGCTGAAAAGATATATTTTGATCTCAGAGATAAAATATTTAACGGAGACGATGAATTAATCAGAAAAAAGATGCTTATTATTAACTATTTAAATGATATAGAAGATGTTTTTTCAACATTGGACTTTAAAAAATATATTCTTCAGAAACGCATAGGAATTACCGAATCCAACACAGAATATATCGACAATAATAATCTTTCTAAGAAAGACCTGGCAGCTTCATTTTCATTAAAATGCCAGGATATGGAACTTACTCCTGATGATTTTGATGAAGAAAGCGGGGAAAATATCCGGAATCTGATATCTGAAATAATACAAATGCTTAAAAAATAAGGCTCTACTATAAATCTATTAAATTCGTGGTGAAACCAAAAAAATATTAAAACAAATTATCTGTCGTTTAATAATAATGCATAGGGATATATTTTGCAGGCAATACAAAACCCTGAAGATAACTCAAGGAAAGATAATATACCAAGAATTCCCGCAAATATAATCGTCACTAACGGCAATGATATTAACAGGAATAATAAACCGAACAATGTCAGAACCAAACCAATCTGGCCTGCAAATATCTTGGGGCCGGCATTAATTAGTGATTTTGATATATTCAGTTTACTCAAAATATATTTATTCAATCTTATTACCGGACTGTACAAACCTTTATTTAATAAACGAAGAATAAAGTCAGCTGTCATGATCCATAAAAACCAGAAAGAACCTGTTGCCAGGAAACCGCATGCAAAAACACAGGTAAACAGAGCATTTAATCTGCAAAGGTTCTCATCAACCAATCTGTCTGAAACAGGGCATAATTTTACCATATTATTTTCCTCGTATAAATCTAAATTGAACTTTAGATTAACAATACATAATGAAATTTGTTGACTCATAGATGCAAAAAATCCATATTATTGTCTGTGATCGAATCATTCTATGATTTCTCCTTCACTAAAGATCAACGCAGTATATATGTATAAATCAGCGTCTTTCCATCCATCCCAGCTCAATCCGGCTTTATCCCTGGCACAATGCCCGAGTAGTTCATCCCTTGACCATCCTGTATGTAATGCAACCTGAGGAAGAAAAGTACCTGTTCTTTCCCCTTTTTTTATGTATATCCCGTGTTTTTCGGGAATAAAATCCTGTGGGGAATTAATTTTTTGCAACGGACTTAAAACTGAAATTTCAATCTCTATTTGCCCAAGTTCATCCAAAAGCACAGGCTTAAAGCGATAGTCCCTGCATGCACTTGAAACAGCCAACTTCTGAACAAGCTTGAATAATTCCTCTTCTGAACTGAATCTCCCTATGCAACCCCTTAAATTCTTGTTCTTGTGTAATGAAACAAAAGCTCCCGCTTTTTGTACTAAACCCGGCAATATTTCACTTATATTATAGTCCTTCATCCTGTTGCCGGTTATATAATCTGTAAGGCTCTCCCTGGCAATAGCCAGCAAAAACCTTCTTTCTTCAGGTGTCAGTTTAAAATCAAATTTCTCTCTCATACGAAGCAAAACTATTTTTCCATGTAAAACAATATACTCACATAATCCACAACCGCAGCAGAAGGATGTACTTCACCGGAATGACCGCGTGCCATAACTCCGGCCTGTACACCCGGGAAATTCATCTTTGAATATTCCATT
>CAYVTV010000085.1:11390-15370 GCA_964454295.1 uncultured Bacteroidaceae bacterium | reverse complement strand
GAGTCGGCAAACATACGCTCTCCCACGAGAACATAGTTTGCGCTTACCATCTTAAATACCTGGTATCTTAATGTTGCCACATTCTCTGTTTTCTCCCACACGATCATATTCTTTTCGGTTTCGGGGTCAATCAGCACCATACATATCTCTTCGTCTTCATAAGGCTTCTGAACAAAAACATCTATTGAGTCTCTCTTAGCGCACACCGAATTGTTGTTCTTTACATCCACCCAGTAAGTGCCTGTATTGCTGACTAATATAGAGGAAGTGGAAGCCCCCGTACTCCACAGGTAGGTATCATACAACTCTCCTGTACTAAGTGTTGTGGCTACTCCCTGACATATGGCCATATCCTCACCCAGATCAGGGGCAGGAATGTCAGGATCGACAGTGATAGTAACATTTGCCTGATTTGAACAAGTATTATTATCTGTTACAATGACAGAATAACTACCTCCGGTGCTTACGGAGATGGTCTGTGTAGTGGCTTCTGTGCTCCAGAGGTAAGAAGTATATCCGGCTCCCGGATCAAGTATGAGTGTTTCTCCGGGGCATAGATGCTTATCGTCACCAAGACTTACGGCAGGCTTAGGATTCACCGTAAGGTAAGCGGAATTGGATTCTTCCGTATTACCACATTCATCACGGACAAGGACCGCATAATATCCTGCTGCGGAAAGAGGTATATTTTCCAGTATTAAAACAGGGGAAGCGGACCAGCTGGTTATAGTATTTCCCTCCTTTCTCCAGCGATATTCCAATACTCCCTGACCTGATGTTTCAACTGTCATGGAGGTGTTTCCCCCTTCACAAACTGTTGCAGGCTGAGGATGAATGATAAAATCCGGAGCAGCAATAAGAGTTAATGTTGCCGAATCGGATGTTGCCGGAGGACCGCATAAGTTGGAAAGAATACATTGAAACTGGTAATTGTTGTATGCAGACGTAATTCCGGTGAGAACAAGCTCTTTCGTGTTAATACCTGAGAACATGGCTCCGGTTACATCTACCCAGCTGCCAGCAGGGGCTTTCATCTGCCACTGGTATGAAGTGACATCATCAGTATATACCGGATCAACCCTGAAGGATGTTCCGGTTAAAGGACATACTGCTCTATCTTCAGGATGATTTAAAATATCAGGAGGAAAGATGGGATCTGTTACCATAGGGTGATATTCACCGTTATACGATCCGCATATCTGCCAGTTATGAAAGGGATATCCTTCATTAATCCCCGCATTTATGCCCCATATATTCTCATCCCGGTTATCATTATTCGGGTTACCCGTGAAGTCCCATGCTTCTTCCAGACCATACGTTTCAAGGCTTGTGAAAGTATTTATGTACTGCATTTCGCTGGTGATAATACCTGTACCTCCGGCGCTTGTCACCTGACCGGATGTTTCAGTATTCCAGAAACTGTTGGCAACAGATGAACTTATATTCCGGCCAACCAGTCCACCAATATCACTCCCGTAACCAGTAACATTTCCTGTGCTGTAACAATTAATAACACGGGAATTTTGATAATTATTACCGACTAGTCCTCCCAAAACTGAACTTCCACTAACGTCTCCCAGGCAGTAACTGTTACTGATGGTTGAATTAGACTGATAACCGGCCAGGCCCCCTGTATAATTTTGCTCCCCTCCTACATAGCTGGTACTGTAAGAGTTAATTATGTTGGAGCTGGTCTGGTATCCTACAAGCCCTCCTACATAACTTCCGCCATTGAAATTCCCGGAAGTAAATGAATTTCTGATTGTGATGCCGTAGCAATACCCTGCAAGCCCTCCAACATACTGGCTGTTGGAAGAAATGAAGCCATCCGCATAACAATTGGTTATATTTGAAGTAGTGCTTCTTCCTGCCATTAAACCCACATAACTGTAAGAGGTAGTAATACCAAAACTTGACAGATTGCCCGTAACTATACATCTGTTTATATCTGACAGGGATATTTCGCCGGCGAGGCTTCCAACTATATGTCTTCCAATGATATTTACATTTATTAATCGCAGGTCAGAAATCTGAGCACGGTATAAAATGCCGAAAAATCCCATAAAGTCAGAATTTTCCCTGTTTATAAACAAACCGTCAAGGCTATACCCGTTCCCGTTGTAATTTCCTGAGAAAGGGACTGTGGTATTACCGACCGGAATCCAACCTTCACCTTCGTTCCAGTTCTGGGTTGCAGTTGCATTGATATTGGCAATCTGTTTGTAATGTTTGTCCCAACGGGCGGTATCAGAAGCTATCCAGAAAAGATGAGCTAAAGAACTTATTAACCAGGGATCTTCTGCCGTACCTGAGCCTGTGGGTGGTGCTGATGTTACAAAACTAACTGTCCTACCGTAATTGGTACCATAATCATCCGTTACATAAGCCCTTGAATGATAAGTAATATTTGAGCCAAGTCCGGTAATAGCAGAAACATAATTTCCTGCCTGGGTAACAGGTCCCTCCTGGGTTTTGCTGTTGGCAACGGTTGGACTTCCGGTTGTATTCCAACATACCCCATGCTGACTGGCTTTTGGGTTTCCGGTATTGATGATCGCACCCGTGACATTCACGCTGTTGGCGGATACAGGCGATACTCCAACAGTACTGACCAGTGCAACCGAAGGTTCACTTGTCCCTTCATCGCCGGGAAACTGCCAATCAAGGTAAGGATACCCTTCATTGCGCAAGTTACCGATATTCCAGGTTTCCTCAATTCCAAGCCCTTTAAAATCCCATTCTGCCAGGGTAAAAGTGGAAAAGGTTTTCATTTCAGCTGTGGTTTTTCCTGTTCCTCCGGCACTTTCTGTCTGACCCGATGTTTCTGTATCCCAGAAACTGCCTGTAACAGTGGAATTATTGGAGCCTGCCAGACCACCGGTATCTGTACTGCCTGTTATAAAACCGGTACTGTAGGAGCTGACGATCTCAGATGTACTATTATTACCTGTAATACCTCCAATATTTTTAGTTCCGGTAATATTTCCCCTGTTAAAGGAATTATTTATTCCGGAAAAACTTGAATTGTTCCCTGCCACACCTCCTGCAAAATAGAGGCCTGTGACATTTGCAATATTATAACATTTACTGATAGTGGAATAAGTACCATTTGATCCGGTCAGACCACCTGTATAAGTACCTCCTCCGTTTATAGTTCCACTGCTGAAACAACTGATTATGAGTGAATAGCTTCTATTTGAACCTGCCAGACCACCGGTATAACTTCCTCCACTAATACTGCCATTATAATAACTGTTACTTATGACAGAATATGTACTATTATGACCCACCAGACCACCTGTATAAGTACCAGTCCCATTTACTTCGCAGGTGCTGTAACAATTCTCAACTATAGATCTTGAATTATAGCCGAGGAGTCCTCCCATCGTACTGGTTCCTTTGAC
This sequence comes from uncultured Bacteroidaceae bacterium, assembly GCA_964454295.1. GTDB lineage: Bacteria > Bacteroidota > Bacteroidia > Bacteroidales > CAYVTV01. The sequence goes on along the minus strand of CAYVTV010000085.1, from coordinate 11,966 downwards.
ACTTCCGCTTACATAACAATTTGTCACGCCGGAATTGAGAACATAACCTGCCAGTCCTCCGAGATCTGATTTTCCGTTAATATCAAGTCCGGTAAGTCCAAGGTTTAAGAAAGCCGCACTGTCAGCATACCCGAAAAATCCCTGGTAATCCATATCAGTGCGGTTAATGTATAATCCGCTGATAGTATGGCCGCCTCCGTTATAGCTTCCGGTAAATTTTGTAATCGGACTCCCGATGGGCATCCACCCTTGACCATCGTTCCAGGATGAAACGGCCTGTGCATCAATATCTGCGACCTGCCCGAAATGTTTATCCCATAAGGAAGTGTTAGTTACGATCCAGTGAAGGTGTGCCAGAGATCCAATCTTATAGGGATCTGCTTCTGTTCCGCTTCCTTCAGGGGAAAAGCATGAAATAAAGTACAATTCATTACCGTATGTTGTATCAATATTATTAATAATGTAAGCCCTCACATAATATTCTGTATCCTCAGTGAGGCCTGTAATAGTTGAGGAATACTCCCCTGCAGAACTTACTTCCCCTTCAAGCGTTGAATTATCGAAGATAGTTGGATC
>CAYVTV010000085.1:0-11380 GCA_964454295.1 uncultured Bacteroidaceae bacterium | reverse complement strand
CGACAGTATTCCAGCATACACCGTGTTGAAAGGCTTTGGGATTTCCTGTGTTGGTAATAGCACAACTGACAACTGCACTAGCACCCTGTAAATTACTCACTTTAATAGTTTTTGCAAAAGCAACCGAAAGATCATCCGGCCCTTCATCACCGGGGAACTGCCAGTCGAGATAAGGATAGCCTACATTCCGCCCGTTTCCTATATTCCATGTTCCCTCCATTCCCAGACCTTTAAAATCCCAGCCGGCATTTGAGAAAACGGAAAAAGTTTTCATCTCGGCGGTGGTTTTGCCGGTTCCTCCATTACTTGAAAGCTGACCGGAAGTTTCTGTGTCCCAGAAACAACTGATCACACTGGAATTTACATTGCTTCCAATTAATCCTCCATACTGCCCGTTGCTTTCCACACTTCCTGTACTGTAACTGTTACTGATAGTTGTATTATCTATAGAACCTGCCAGTCCTCCCAGATTGTAATCTCCACTGACATTTCCCCTGCTGTAAGAATCATCTATAAATGAGAATGTGCTGACTCCTGCCAGTCCCCCTACATATCCAGATCCGGCAGCATTACCTGCACTGTAACACCCTTTTAAATCAGATGAATGAATGTTTCCTATAAGACCTCCAGTATATGATGCTGTCCCGTTAACCTCACTGTTACTGTAACAGGATATAATTTCTGAATAACCGCAGCTTCCTGCCAGCCCTCCCGCATTATTACTCCCGCTTATATTTCCGGAACTGTTACAACTGACTATTGTAGATTTATACCCGTTTCCGATTAGACAACCCATACTTTGAGTACCTCCTGTGACAGTGCCATTTGCCTGGCAGTCAGATATCAAAGAATATTGAAGTGAAGCAATGATCCCGCCAACATAATTTCTTCCGAAGATATTAAATCCGTTAAGTTCAAGATTGGAAACAGCTGAGTTAAAAACATAGCCGAACAATCCCTGGTAATCCTCATCCGGCCGGTTTATGTACAAGCCGGAGATAGTATGTCCGTCGCCATTATAACTCCCCTTAAATTTCACAATAATATTCCCAATCGGGCTCCAGCCCTTCCCGTAATTCCAGCCAGAGGTAGCCGATGCATCAATATCGGCAGTTTGTATGTAATGGAGTTTCCAGCGGGCAGTGTCCTGCGCAAGCCAGTACAGATTTTCGAGGCTGGCTATCTGGTATGGATTTTCGGGTGTGCCGGCACCTGAGGCAGGTGCAACAGCCGTCTGGGAGAAAGCGTATAAAGGAATAAAAAACATTGCTGTAATGAACAGAATGATCTTCACCTTTCTGAGAAGAAGATGATATTGGGCTAAAACATTAAAGAACAATGATTTCATGGCGGGAAGGATTTAAGTAACAAAGCAAGTTATGAAATAATTTAATAGGAGCAAAATTTTTTAAATCAAGTGGATGAGTGGTTACGTGGATGAGTGGTTACGTGGTCCGTAGGGGCAAACCTATGTGTTTGCCCTTTAGAGTGACATGTGACGGGTGACAAGATTAAATGAGTAATTGAGTAATTGAGTAATTGAGTAAATGAGTAATTGAGTAATTGAGTAATTGAGTAATTGAGTAATTGAGTAATTGAATAATCGAAGCGTACGAAATGAAAATCCGCAGTACAGACACAACATTTTGTGTTTCAGTATTTTGTGTCTCAACGAAATAATATCATTCGGCTTATTGAGGTGGAAAAGATAAAGCTAATTTAAAAATACCGACGCTGTCCGGTAGAAAAAACCGGACAGGCATTACTCACCGAAACTTCAGTGAAGGTGAGTCTGACCTGGTGGTTGCAAATTTAGCTCGTAAAATGAAGACAGCAGGTTTTGAATCGGCAATATGTAAAACCTGGCTCCGCCACGGGTCATCCGAAGCATTAGCGAAGGATGAGCGTTGAATAGCTAAGACAAAACCTGGCTCCGCCACCTGTAATCCACGTACTCACCTGTCACTTGTCACCTGTCACTTGTCACTTGTCACATTTATATTCCCTACTGCACCAACAACATCCCCTTATACCATTTCTCACCCATAACCTCAATAATATACGATCCCGGTTTAAGGTTTTCCCGGTAAAGAATGATCTCGTTTTCATAATGCAACTGTTCCCTTAAAACTCTTCCGCTAAGATCAGTTAACCTCATATGTAAAGGCCAGGCCTGAATTCCTTCAATATATACTATGGTCATGTCCGACATGGGATTGGGATAAATCTGAAGAAAGTTACGGGTATTCATATTTCCCGTTCCCGTTGTCCTGCTATTATCCTCAAGGTTTGAGAAGGAATGTACAAACGGTCCTGCACTGGCCTTTTTCAAAGGCAGGTTGTTGGGATTGCACGGGGGATCTTTCTCTCCGCCGATACGGTAATAGACCTTAACACCTGGAGGAGCGGTAAAATCATTATAACTCGTGGAACCTATGCCCGCTGTGATACTCCCTATCTTCTCCAGGCTGGTGGAGGTCGTGCCCCGGAAAATATCTATATTCCTGAAGATATGAACATCCGGGGCAACCAGTTCGCTTCCGTCAATCAGATAAGGCTCCCAGCTCAGGTTGATCACATCAAAGCCCAGGCTCGATTGTAACAGGAATGGCTTATGCCACTTGCTCATAGCAGAGGCATTCCCGCAGTTGTCAACGGTTACAAGGACATAGGCTTCAGCCTGACTGGCAGGATTCGAATTATAATCGATTACCCAGGCAGAGTCAGCGAACATACGTTCTCCAACAAGTGTGTAAATCGTACCGCTTTTCTTAAATACCTGGTAATTCATGGTATTTACATCTACCGTCTTTTCCCAGATGATCATGTTTTTCTCCGTCTCCGGATCTATTAATACCATGCATATTTCTTCGTCCTCGTAGGGTACCAGAACATTTACCAACACAGTGTCACGCTTTACACATACCGACAGGTTCTGCTTTACTTCTACCCAGTACGTCCCAGTTGTGCCAACAGTTATGGATGAAGTCGTTGCGCCGGTACTCCAAAGGTAAACATCGTACTGGTCACCTGCATCTATAAGTTCAGTCTCACCAAGGCAGAAGGCCACATCTGAACCAAGACTTACAACCGGTATATCGGGATCAAGTATAGCCAGTGTGCCGGTTTGGTTTGAGCAATTTTTATCACTGGTTACCGTTACAGTGTATGTTCCTTCACTGTCAATTTCTATTGTCCGGGTTGTTGCCCCTGTACTCCAGAGATATGATGAATATCCGCTTCCCGGATCAAGTACCATGCTCTCTCCCGTACAAAGGTGTGTCTCAGCATCAAGACTTACTGCCGGTTTTGGATTAACAGTAAGGGTGGCCGAATTGGATTCCTCCGTATTACCGCAACCATCCTTAACCACTACCACATAATCTCCTGCAGCAGAAAGGATTACTTCTTCAAATACAAGTTCGGAAGAAGCAGACCAATCTGTAATGAATCCACCTCCTTTCTTCCATCGGTACTGGAGTACTCCATAGCCTGTAGCAATGACATTCATTGAAGTGTTTTGTCCTTCACATACTGATTTTGCTGCGGGATGAGTAGAAATAGCAGGTGCTGACACAACTGTAAGGATTGCTGCATCGGAAGTTGCGGGAAGACCGCAGATATTTGAAAGAACACAACGGAACGCATAATTATTGTATGATGCAGTAGTACCTGTTAAAATAAGTTCACGTGTGGTCATACCGGAGAATATAGCTCCGCTAACATTTATCCAACTCCCGGCCGGAGCTTTCATCTCCCATTGATATTTAGTTGCTGCATCAACATTCACCGGATCAACCTGGAAGGATGTACCTGTTAATTGACATATTGTCTGGTTTTGAGGGTGGTTTAAGATTTCAGGTGCAAAAATAGGATTATCAACGCACGGATGAGTTTCACCTTCAGAGGATACACAATATTGCCATAATAAATACGGATAACCTGAGTTAACGGAAGCAGCGTTTATCCCCCAGTAATCATTATTACCGGCATCATTATTTGGAAAGCCGATAAAATCCCATGCTTCATCCAGTCCAGGAGTAACTGTACTGGTATAATTTGCTATGTTTTTCATTTCCTCTGTCGTTTTCCCGGTACCTCCGTCACTTGCAGTCTGCCCGGATGTTCCTTTGTCCCAGAAGCTGTTGGTGACACTGGACGAGAGGTTTTCAGCCACCAGCCCTCCGGCTGTTCCGCTTCCATCTACACTGCCTGTGCTGAAACAATTTCTGATATTGGAATTGGAATTATTCGAACCAACCAGCCCTCCCATAATATTCCCGCTAATTAAGTTACTTCGGGAATAGCTGTTTAGTATCGTGGAATTTTGATTATACCCTGCCAAACCACCCAGATAGTTAGTAGTTAAACCTTGTCCCTGTACAGTTCCATTGCTATAACAATTTTCTATTGCAGAAGAGGAATTATAACCTGCCAGACCACCTGAATATTGAAACATACACGATACCCAGCTATTGCTGTAACAGTTACTCAGGACAGAACCTGCATTATTATATCCCACGATACCGCCTGTGTGACTATCACCCTGAACCTGACCTGTACTGTAACTGTTAATTATTTTTGAAGCAGAGTGATTGAATCCTGCAATACCTCCTATAAAACTTTCGCCATGTAGTTGAGTGTTGACACTATTACAATTTCTTATCATTGAATTGTTTGCATTATAACCAACAAGTCCGCCTATGTGTTGCATGCCATTTACATATCCCGATGAAATACAATTGTAAAGTGTGGAATTGTTATTAAAACCCACAAGCCCCCCGACATAACTATTTCCCTTTATATTTATATCAAAAAGTTCAAGATTTGAAATGTTGGCACTGTTTGTATAACCGAATAGTCCTATGTGATTGGAGTATTGACGTTTAATGTATAATCCCATAATTCCATACCCGTTGCCATCATAACTTCCGGTGAATTTTTTTGTGACATTACCTATCGGATTCCAGCCCTCGCCTTCATTCCAGGTATAGGTTGCGCCTGCAACTATATCGATGGTCTGTATAAAATTTTTATCCCAGAGAGTATCATTGCTTGAAATCCTGAATAAGTGACCTAAGGAGGCTACTTTGTATGGATCTTCCGGAGTTCCATTTCCTTCCATTGCCGAACTCGTTATAAAGCTGATTGTACGGCCGTAGTATGTAACGGAATTTTGGGTGACATAAGCCCTTGCGTGATAGGTAGTATTTTTCACCAACCCGGTTATCATTGAATTATAATCCCCTGCATCAGTTACTGCACCCTCTTCGGTTTTGTTATCAGTTATGTCAGGATTATCACTGGTGCTCCAACATACCCCATGCTGTGCAGCTTTTGGGTTTCCTGTGTTATAAATTGTGCTAACGATTGTTATAGTGTTTTCTGTGATATCGGTTACTCTTATTGTGTTAAAAATGGGAGAGCAAGACCCTGTAGGTGCAGGATCACCAGGATACTGCCAATCGAGATAGGGATAGCCGTTATTTCTCTCATTACCTATATTCCATATTTCCTCAATCCCCATCTCTTTGAAATCCCAAGCGGCATGTGCAAATGTGGACAATGTTTTCATTTCAGCAGTTGTTACTCCTGTTCCTCCGGCACTATTTCCCTGCCCGGAGGTCTGTGTATCCCAAAAACTACCGTAAATCCGTCCAACATCATCGCTTACTCCCACAAGCCCGCCTATATCGGTCAATCCAGATACACTACCCTTGGAGTAACAGTTAGCGACAAATGAATTTGTTAGTATTCTGCCGGCCAGGCCGCCTGCAGTACCCTGGCTGGCTGTTACGTTACCTGTGGAATACGAATTAACCAGGGAACTGCTATTCATAATATTACCAGCCATACCCCCGAGCATAGTCTGCCCCATAACATTACCTGTCGAATAGGATGTTTTAACATTGCTGTAATTGATGCATGCACTGGTTAAACCACCAAGGTAATCTGTACCGGTGACATTTCCGGTGGCGTATGATCCGCTTACATTACTTTGATTATCTGTCACACCAACTAATCCGCCCAGATTATTTTTCCCGGTTACTGTTCCGGTTGCATAAGAATCAGAGAGATTACTGTAATATTCCAATGTTCCGCAGAGTCCTCCCGCAGCATTACCTAAAGTCTCTATGGTGGCAGTGGAATAACAATCTGATAAGGCAGTGCCATAATAATTCATTCCAACCAGGCCTCCGGTTTTATTACCTGAAGAATTTACACTTCCTGAGGAAGAACAATAGCGGATCACAGTATTATCTGCCCTGCCACTCAGGGCACCAACCAGATTAAAACCTGTGATATTGACATTTTCAAGATTGATACTATCCAGCACAGCTTCTGTAGTGTACCCGAAAAGTCCCTGAAACTCCTTACCTGCCTTGTTAATGAACAATCCATCTATTATAAAACCCTTACCATTATAATTGCCGGTGAAATTCATGACCGGCACCCAGCCCTCACCCTCATTCCATGGAGAAATACCCAGATTGATATTCGCAGTTTGCTGAAAGAATGAAGAAATATTATATCTTACTGCATTAAGCTGGTCGGGATCAGATACAAGAAACGGATTCTCCTCTGTACCATCACCACCGGCAAAGCCGGGGAAGAAATAGATTACAGCTGTATTTGAATGGTTTGATTCCTCTGTTCCAAATATAGCTGTAACAAAGTAGTTATAAACTGTATAGTTCACAACAGTATTATCACTGTAAACGGTTTGTCCGGTTACATTGGCCAGGAAGCTGCCATCCCTGTAAACCTTATAACTGTCAGGAGTACCTATAGAAGGCACGTTCCATGAAAGTGACACTGCTGTACCATCCAGAACAGCATGTAAATTTGCAGGAGGGGTATATTGCGGAGGATAATTAAAACTACCGGGAGTTCCTTGTATCAACAGATATGGGTATGTTAAACCCTCATTGATATTCCAGGTATCAATAAAGTCCCAGGTATTAAATGTTACTTGTGAAATCATCTCAGCATTATTTTTCCCCTCTCCTCCTGCGCTGGAATTCTGACCGCTTGACTCTATGTTCCAATAACTGTTTGAAATCGTGCTTTCCAGTCCCTCCAGATAACCAAGTAATCCGCCAGTATTGCTATCTCCGGTGACAAAACCTGTTGAATAACAGTTTGTTATTAAGGAATTGGAAACATTACCCACTAATCCGCCAACATAGCCTACCCCGGAAACTGCGCCACATGCATAACTGTTTTCTACCACCACATTGTTACTGGCAATTCCCGCCAGACCACCCGTGCCATTTCCGCCGGAGATAACATCACCTGCAGAAAAACTGTTTTTTATTACAGAGGCTGATTGAGCTGTACCAACTAATCCTCCCGTATTATATACTCCGGTTACCTGCCCTGTAGAGAAACAGTTAATGACAGATGCAGTACTTCCGGAATTTGCACCGGTGAGTCCGCCATTAATGCTGCCGGTACTGATAACCCGGGCAGTGGAGTATGAATCTATGATAGTTTTATTATTCCAGCCGGTTAATCCCCCTATACGTCCATCCACACTACTGGTTTGAATGGTACCTGAGGTATAACAATTACTTATTGTACCGGCATTATTCAACCCTGCAAGAATACCTGCCCTGCTTCCGTTATCGGTAACCGATGCATCCACAACTCCGAGATTTGAGATCGTTCCGTTAATATAACCGAATAATCCCTGGTATTGATTGGTATGACGGTTGATGACCATGTTTTTTACCACAAAATTGTTCCCGTCATAATTTCCAAAGAAATACATAGCACTGGTACCCACGGGCACCCAGCCTTCCCCTTCATTCCATGGTGCAACGCCCAGGTCAATATCGGCCATCTGTTTAAAATATTTATCAAGATGCGTACTTCCCAGGTAGTTTCGCACATTATTAAGATGCTCTGCAGTTGATACAATAAAAGGATCTGCCGATGTGCCTGAACCTCCAGCAAATTCATCTGCCTGAACATTTGAATAGATTATTACAAGAGAAAATACAAAAAGCGTAAACTTCTTCATATTCTTCAAATTTAAATTGTTACTAAAAATGTAAAAGGGAAAACTGGTTAATTGGAAGGTATGTTAAAAAAGAAGAGCTTTAGGTACTTTTCACGTGTATTCATTTATCTGAGGTAAATGAATTAAAGCGTTTACATTCGAAAAGTTCTCTTGAAAAAATAATACCTTATTTTTTTACGAAATTTAAGAGGTTTTTTTGAATATTAAAATTATTTTATCGAAAAAACGAAAAAAAACCAAAATCTCCTTAAACCTTCCCCCCATACCATTCCTTAAACGGCACCACTTTATCGATACTAACATACACCTCAAATCCCGGATCAGGCCTGATCTCGAGCTTTAACCTGCTTTTAGGAAAAATATGCACATTAATAATTGAACCAAGTTTCACCAGCAGTTGACGGTTAACACGGAAAAACTCCGCCGGATCCAGCTCATCCCTGAGTTTGTCAAGGCTTTCGTCAACAGGATATGATTTGCCGTCTTTAAGGCAGGCACTTGTACTTCCTTCGTTACTGATAAAATATGCTATTTCCTCCACGCTGAAGGTCTTAAGTTTTTGTCCGTAAGCCACAGAAAACCGTTCCCTGTACTTCGGCATCTTCTGAACCATCATCTCATAAAGCGCAGTCAGATCGGCAGCAACACCCTGTCCCCGTGCCATCTCCCTGTATTTCCTCAGTGCTGCATTAAGCTCTTCCTGAACTACGGGTTTTAACAAATAGTCAATACTTTTAAGCTTAAAAGCCTGTATGGCATATTCATCAAATGCTGTGGTGAAAATAATGGGACTCGAAATGTTGACCTTGTCAAAAATGGCAAAACTAAGATCATCTTCCAGATGAATATCCAGGAAAATAAGATCAGGATCCGGGTTCTGCTTAAACCATTTTATGGATTCTTCAACCGATTCCAATTCAGCAACCACCTCAATATTGCGGTCAAAATCCGTGATCATTTTTTTCAGCCTCTGTGCGGCTAATGCTTCATCTTCAATGATAATTACTTTCATATTTTTTTATAAAATTTTCTTGTATCGTCCTAAAAAATGTTGTGTTTAAATTATTTTTTCCTAAATCAGCTTTATATTTTCCCTTTTGCCTTTTGCCTTTTTTATTTTTCCTTTTTCCTTTTTCCTTTTCCCTTTTCCCTTTTGCCTTTTTCCTTTTTCATTTATCCAAAAGTGGTATCATCGCAACAAATTCTCCCTCCGTTTTTCTAAAAACCGGAACACGATCGGAGATCAGCGAATAACGATTTGCAATGTTTTCCAGCCCTATTCCGGTGGATACGATCTGTGTCTCCCTGCTCTGCAGATTATTGACTACTGAAAGGTAATCATTATCGTCAATAAACAACCTTATGTGAAGAGGGGATTTCCTGGAAAAAGTATTGTGCTTGATGGCATTTTCTATCAACAGTTGCAGCGACAAGGGCAGCAACAGCTTATCTTCCCTCTGCTCATCGAACCCGATCTCTATGTTAACTTTCCCCATAAACCTGATGTCGAGCAAAAAGACATAAGCCCTGAGAAAATCCATTTCTGTTTTTAGAGAAACTAAGTCCTTGTCCTTATTTTCAAGGACATATCTGTAAACTTTAGATAATTGCTCGGTAAACTTCTCTGCCAGGTCGGGTTCAGACTTTATCAGTGAGGTAAGGACATTCAGACTGTTAAAGAGGAAATGCGGATTTACCTGCTGTTTGAGCATCTGAAACTGCGACTGCAGATTTTCTTTCTGCAGTTCAACGACCTGGGTTCTGGTTTCAACCTGCTTCATAATCAGTCGTTTCAGGGAATACTGAAGATATATACATATAAGGCCGATGAACAGGATGTATACAGATTTAAAAAAATGACTCGTGGGGGTGAGTGAAAGGCTGTCTGAAAATTCAGGCGAAATATCGGGATACAGGTAATAGTACACTGCATTGAATGTGATAAGAACCAGTAATGTCAGGAAAATTAACAACCTGTTATCGAGACGGAAAGTATAGAGCAATATGATAATCGGATAAAGCAGGATAGTTGCTGCCGCAGAAGCAGCTACCGGGTCGAAAGTCTTTGTGAGATAATACAGATGGAATGCAATAATTCCTGTATCAATCAATGCACTCCCATAACCGACCCAGGGAGGATCGAAGTTTCTCCGGAGGGCCAGGGTTATCAGTACATTTAAGAATGCATATATTCCGATCAGCCTTACAGCATGAATGGATTCAGCATGATATCCGCTGACAAACTGGATACTGACGGTAGTGATTAACAGCGCAATAAATCCCCATCTGAAATATACCATCAGTTTTGATCCCCTGGCACGTTCAGCGAGGAGCATTTCAACAGGGAAATCCAAAAGTTTTTTTCCGGACATATTGGAGTCAGCGTTTGTATATTATTAAAGTTTCAACTTGTTTAGCTTAGTTAAAATCAACGAAAAATTATTCTTCAACACATCTCTGTAACTTTCCGTAATCAAAAATAAACAATATTATATTTATTTATAAACCTCCAGCACATATTCCTCTGTTTCAACAACTGCCGATGCCCTGAAGAATCTGAATAGCTTTAAGCACGTTTGTTTCACCCATAAATGCAGGTATCCTTTTAATGTCTTCTGTATTAATACGACATTAAAGTGGTTGTGAGCAAGGTAAATTTTACTGCTTTCATATTATTTGTCTGAGGTTTTTGGTTTCTGACGCAAATCTATGACGGTGGTCAGTACCGGGCAAAAATAAATCGGTGAATGACGGAAAGAGGCGGGTGAGTGGGTACGTAGGGACGCACGGCTGTGCGTCCCCACGGCTGTGCGTCCCCACGGCTGTGCGTCCCCCGTGTTAAATGTGATTAAAGGAACGATTAATATAAAACAAGTGGATTTTTCAATACATTTGATTTTTATTAAATGAAGTCAAATATAGAAACGGAGTTGTAACATTAATAATAAAATGCACCCGCCCTGTCATTATCAAAACATCCCTCCCTCCAGAATAGCCACCTTCGATATCTTTTCTGTCGGAATATGGAAGCACCATGTATATGCCTTACTCGAGTTCGATGTTACCAACAGTAAAAGAAGATTACAGGAATTAAGAAGAAAAGGAAAGAATATCTCCTTTAACGGATGGTTGATTAAAGCCATAAGCAATACATTACAGGAGCATAAGGAAGCATCTGCATACCTGTTCAGCAAAAAAAAGCTCATTATTTTCAACGATATCAATATCTCAATTCTGGTCGAGAAGAATATTAACGGACAAAAAGTGCCCATTCCCCTGGTAATTGAAAAAACAAATGAAAAAACCGCTGAGGAGATCACAAAGGAGATAGAGAATGCCAAAAAAATTATGCTT
>CAYVTV010000084.1:1797-15595 GCA_964454295.1 uncultured Bacteroidaceae bacterium | reverse complement strand
CTCAATGATTCTCTGTGTTACAATTGTTTATTAATTATAACACAGAGAATCACAGAGGCACACAGAGACTTATTAGACAGTTTCTCTTTATAGCAATTACATTTTTATCAATTCATCGAGTTCTTTTATGCTTTCAGCTATCTCTCCATCCGTAACTTCATGATCTTCAAGCTGTCCTTCGAAATATTTGTCATAAGCGGCCAGGTCAATTAATCCATGTCCTGAATAATTGAACAAGATTGTTTTTGCGATTCCTTCTTCTTTAGCTTTGTTTGCTTCCCTGATAACTGATGCAATAGCATGGGTGGTTTCAGGTGCAGGAATCATTCCTTCTGTTTGGGCAAACAGCATTCCGGCTTTAAATGTTTCCAACTGTTTGATAGCCTCAGCCTCAATTAAATTATCCTTCAGTAGTTGGCTGACAATGGATCCTGCTCCGTGATATCGTAATCCTCCTGCATGAATCTTAGCGGGAATAAAATTATGTCCCAATGTAAACATAGGTAATAATGGCGTCAATCCAACCGTGTCTCCGAAATCATATCTGAATTTCCCCCTTGTCAGTTTTGGACATGAGGCTGGTTCAACAGCAAGTATCCGTGTATTTTTTCCTTCGGTAAAATTCTTACCCAGAAAAGGGAGCGCAATACCTGAAAAATTAGAGCCGCCACCAAAACATCCAATGACAACATCAGGATAGTCACCTGTCATTTCAAGTTGTTTCAGTGCTTCCTGTCCAATGATGGTTTGGTGTAGCAAAACATGATTCAAGACACTTCCCAGAGAATATCTTGTATCAGGGTCTTTAACGGCCATTTCAACTGCCTCGGAGATAGCTATTCCCAGACTTCCCGGGGAATCAGGATGCTTAGAAAGAATACTCCGTCCTGAATCGGTTAATTCGCTTGGAGAAGGAACAACATTTGCACCCCAGAGATTCATCATGGATTTACGGTAAGGTTTTTGATAAAACGATACCTTAACCATAAAAACATTCAGTTTTATATCAAAGAACTGGCAGGCAAATGCAAGGGCGCTACCCCATTGTCCGGCACCAGTTTCGGTTGTTATCTTTTTTACTCCCTCTTTATAGTTATAATAAGCCTGAGCCACAGCAGTGTTGGGTTTGTGTGATCCCGGAGGGCTGACACTCTCGTTCTTATAATATATCTTAGCAGGAGTATCCAGTGCTTTCTCAAGACTATATGCTCTTACCAGGGGAGTGGGTCGCCATATCCGGTAGATGTCGAAAACCTGATCAGGAATTTCAATGAATTTTTCAGTGGCAACTTCCTGTTTAATTAATCCCATTGGAAAAATGGCTGCCAGATCTTCGGGACCAATGGGTTGCTTTGTGCCCGGATGAAGCGGAGGCAATGGTTTATTTGGCATGTCAGCCACAATATTATACCAGTGCTGAGGCATTTCACTTTCATTAAGAAAGATTTTACGAGTTTTTGTCATTTCACAAATAATTTATTGGTTACTAAATAAAATAAACAAAAACAGGCAGGTCGTAAACGCCTGCCTGTTTTAAGGTAATATTTTTCAATTATCAAAATACAACCACGTTGTTTACGACTTTTTTAATAAAAAAAGCCACCACCACCAACGGGACTGTATTTTTATAATGTTTGTCATTGTCATAATAATGATGCAAATGTAAAAATAAATATTAAAAAACAATGGGGGATGGAATTTTTTTTTAACCCTGACAGGGTTAAATTAATCTCTTCCGCCGCTCTCCTCCCCGATTTAATCGCCCTTACCACCAGACTTGCTCCTGAAACCGCATCTCCCGCAGCGAAAACTTTTGCCAAATTGGTCTGGTGATTTGCAGCAACTTTTATATTATTTCTGTTATCATATTGTATACCAAGATCATTCAGAAGTCCTTCGTGTACGGGATGTACAAATCCCATTGCCAGAAGAACAAGGTCTGTTTTTATTAATTCCTGTGTGCCGGGAACCGGCCTTAAATCAGACATTGCACTGCCGTTACCTGGCCATTCCACCTGCTCAACAAGTGTATGAGTAAGTATTCCGTTCTCGCCCTGAAATCTGATAGTTGATAATCCCCATCTGCGCTCACAACCTTCCTCATGAGATGTTGATGTCTTTAAAATCTTCGCATAATATGGCCAGGGATTATCAGGGGCTCTCTCAATGGGTGGTTTGGGTAGGATTTCAATCTGCATAATGTGCTTTGCCCCCTGGCGCCTTGCTGTCCCAACGCAGTCAGATCCTGTATCTCCCCCTCCTATTACCAGAACATGAAGATCTTTTGCAGATATTCTTTTTTCAACAGGTATGGTTATTCCCTGATTAACCCTGTTCTGTTGTGTAAGATAATCCATGGCAAAGTGTATCCCCTGTAACTCTCTTCCATCAACCAGAATGTCCCTTGGTTTCATCGAGCCCACAGCCAGGCATACAGCATCAAATTCATCTGCTATCTCATTTGCGGATATATCCCTGCCCACTTCTGTATTTGTAATAATTTTCACTCCTTCTTCTCTCATAAGGTTTAGCCTTCTTTCCACGATAAATTTTGTCAGTTTAAAGTCCGGAATTCCATACCTGAGCAAGCCTCCGCCAAAATCATCCTTTTCGAATAAAGAAACATGATGTCCCCATGTATTCAACAGATCAGCACAGGCCATACCAGCAGGCCCGCTTCCGATCACAGCCACTTTTTTCCCTGTTCTGATTTGCGGTGGTTGTGGTTTTATATACCCTTCCGCAAAAGCATGTTCTATGATGGCCACCTCGTTCTCACGAATGGTGACCGGTACTCCGTGCAAAGCCAGGACACATGAATGCTCACAGGGAGCAGGACATATCCTTCCGGTAAATTCAGGGAAATTATTGGTTGACAGTAACCGTTCAGCAGCCTGTTTCCACTCACCTTTGTATAAAAGCTCATTCCATTCAGGTATCAGGTTATCAACAGGGCATCCCCAGTGACAAAATGGAATACCACAGTCCATACACCGTGATGCCTGTAACTTTCTGTCTTCTGAATTCAGTATCTGCTCTACTTCACTGTAATCGTATACCCTTTCCTGTATTGGACGGTTTCCTGCCTCTTTTCTCTTTATGTTAAGAAAACCTTTTGGATCAGCCATAGTTTGTTATTAATTAATTGGTTAATATTTTCGCACATGCAACGTCCTCCTGCACTATGTTCCGGCGGATGAAATGTGACGCGTGACATGTGACAGTTATACTGTATATTATTAAAATTTTTTCGAAACCTTTTACTCAATTACTCATTTACTCAATTACTCAATTAATCTTGTCACCCGTCACATGTCACCATTCTACCTACATCCTTATCTCCACATCCGTATCTACTTCAGCAATTTTTTGTTTCAATGCTTCCAGCTTTTCTTCCTGGAGCACTTTTTTATACTCAAAAGGAATGACCTTAATAAATTTCCGGATATAATCATCCCAGTTTTGCAGGATCGTTTCCGCAAGCGGACTATCGGTAAAATAATGATGTCTCGAAATGATGGATTTTAGTTCACGGATATCGTGCAAATCTTCTACAAGGGATAATTCAACCATGCCCATATTGCAATAGTAATCAAAATCTTCATTCTCATTCAACACAAATGCAATACCACCACTCATGCCGGCAGCAAAATTTCTTCCTGTTTTTCCCAGTACCACAGTAAGTCCACCCGTCATATACTCACAACAATGATCTCCTGCTCCTTCTACAACAGCTGTTGCCCCGCTGTTTCTTACACAAAATCTCTCTCCGGCCGCGCCGTTAATAAATACCTCACCGGAGGTAGCTCCATACAACACTGTATTTCCGATAATAATATTTTTTTCCGGAGCAAATGAAACGCCTTTAGGAGGAACAACAATAATTCTTCCGCCCGATAATCCCTTGCCCAGATAGTCATTCGCATCACCCTCCAGCCGGAATTCAACACCATGGATAAGGAATGCCCCAAAGCTTTGTCCGGCTGATCCAATAAACCGACCTTTAATTGTTCCGTCAGGTAAACCCTCATCTCCGTATTTAGTAGCAATCCTGCCGGAAAGCATTGCCCCGACAGCTCTGTCAGTATTCTTAATAACTCTCTCAATATAAACTTCCTTCTTATCTTGGATGGCAGGACCTGACATTTTAATCAGGTCAACATCCATTACTGATTCCAGTTTATTTGCACGCGGTGTAGTATACCTGATATCTTCCGTTCCTCCGGTAGTGACGGTTAACTCAGACAGATCAAGCGTTGAAGCTTTCCTGTTGGTAATATCTTTTCTTATTTCCAGCAAATCAGCTCTTCCGACAATATCCTCAAATTTTCTGAAGCCAGTTTCCGCAAGCAGTTCTCTCACCTCTTCCGCAATAAAACGGAAGAAATTAAGCAAGTTATCGGCTTTGCCGTAGAATCTTTTTCTTAGCTCTGGATCCTGAGTGGCCACACCTACCGGACATGTGTTCAGATGGCACTTTCTCATTAAAACACAACCCAAAACAACAAGGGCACTGGTTGCAAACCCAAATTCCTCAGCACCCAGAAGTCCGGCAATAAAAACATCCCTTCCGGTTTTCAACTGTCCGTCTGTTTGTAATCTTACGTATTTTCTGAGATTATTCAGAACAAGTGTTTGCCGGGCTTCCGCAATACCCATTTCCAGCGGAAGGCCTGCATGTTTGATGGAACTCATGGGACTTGCGCCTGTACCTCCTTCTGTTCCGCTGATTGTAATAAGATCGGCTTTAGCCTTTGCCACACCTGCTGCAATCGTTCCCACACCGGTTTCTGAAACGAGTTTAACACTTATCATTGCTGAAGGGTTTACATTCCTCAGATCAAATATTAATTGTGCCAGATCTTCAATCGAATAAATATCGTGATGAGGTGGTGGCGAGATCAGTGTAATTCCGGGAATTGAGTGCCTGGTTTTTGCTATGATCTTATCCACTTTATGACCCGGTAACTGACCTCCTTCTCCGGGCTTGGCTCCCTGAGCCATTTTGATCTGTATCTCATCAGCATTAACCAGGTATGTAGTAGTCACACCAAACCTCCCTGAAGCTACCTGTTTAATGGCACTCCTTGTATTTAAGCCTTCAGGTGCAGGAAGGTATCGTTCAGGAGATTCTCCCCCTTCACCGGTATTGCTTCTCCCCCCGATTTGGTTCATTGCAATGGCGAGGGTCTCATGGGCTTCCCTGCTTATCGAACCATACGACATGGCTCCGGTAACAAAACGTTTCATAATTTCCTCAGCGGGTTCCACTTCTGAAATATCTACAGGGTTCCTCTTAATATTAAAGAATCCCCTGAGAAAACCGGGTTGACGTGTTTGCTGATCAACTTTGGCAGAGTATTCTTTAAATTTTAAATAATCCCCTGTTTTTGTACTCCATTGAAGAAGAGCAATAGTCTCAGGGTTCCATGAATGATGCTCTCCTTCTTTACGGTATGCATAAAGACCTGAGAGTAAAGGTGCGACCTGTATACTGCCTGATTGGAAAGCGGTATTATGATACGTCAGAGCTTCCTCTGCTATTTCAGATAATCCGATACCTCCTATCCTGGAAACTGTTCCTGTGAAATATTTATCAACAACATCACTGTGAATCCCAAGAGCTTCAAAAATCTGAGCAGCACGGTAGCTCCGGAGAGTTGATATGCCCATCTTGGAAAGAATTTTAAGCAATCCTTTATTTATTGCTTTTATATAGTTTTCTTCAGCTCTCTGATAATCCACCTGAATGGATCTGTTTTGTGCCAGCTTTTCAATTACAGCAAAAGCCATATACGGATTTACTATCGATGCCCCATAACCGAATAAAAGTGCAAAATGATGCACTTCACGCGCCTCAGCAGTTTCAACAACAATATCTATCTGCATTCTTTTCCTTTTATCAATCAGATGATGATGAACCGCTGAAACCGCAAGCAGGGAAGGAATGGCAGCAAACCCGGGATTAATTCCCCTGTCGGTGAGAATAATATAATTTTTCCCTTCATCAACAGCTTTCTCTGCATCATGACAAAGTTCGTTCAATGCTTCTTCCAATCCTTTTTCTCCTTTACAGACAGGAAAATGCACCGGAAGAACCGTAGTGGAAAAACCTTTATATCTAAGATTCTTAACAATCTGAAAGTAGGTATTATTGATAACCGGGGAAGTGAACTTTACCATTTTACAATGTTCAGCCACTTCGTCGAGAAGGTTTTTCTGAAGGGAACCGATATATCCGGTAAGGCTCATAACCAGCTCTTCCCTGATAGGGTCGATGGGGGGATTTGTAACCTGGGCAAATAATTGCCTGAAATAACTAAACAATCTGTGTGGTTTTTCAGAAATAGCAGCAACAGGGGTGTCATTACCCATTGATCCAACCGGTTCATTGCCGGTTTCCGACATAGGTTTAATAATAACTTCTATATCTTCATTGGAATACCCGAATGCCTTCAGGTAAATATCATATTCTTCCTTAAGGTCAACAACGGCTTTCTGACCGGACTCAATTTCGTGGAGGGTAACACGGTTCCTGGCCAGCCATTCACTGTATGGATTCTCTTTAGCCAGAGTTTCTTTCAGCTCAGGATCATATTTTATAGTTCCCTCCAGGGTATCAATCAATATCATTTTCCCGGGTCTTAGCTTCCCTTTTTCCCTGATTTCAGAAGCATCAATTTGTTGAACGCCGGTTTCAGAAGCCATAATCACCAGGTCATTCTTCGTGATAAGATATCTGGAAGGCCTGAGACCATTACGATCAAGCATTCCCCCTATATATCTTCCGTCGGAAAAGATAAGGGATGCAGGCCCATCCCAGGGTTCCATAATGGTGGAGTGATACTCGTAAAATGCCTTTAGTTCAGGAGGAATAGGATTCTTGGTATTCCATGATTCGGGAATCAGCATTGCCAGTGCATGTGGTAATGTTTTTCCGCTCATGTATAAAAATTCGAGTACATTATCGAGTGAGGCAGAATCACTTTTTTCAGGTTCAATTACCGGATAAATTTCAGAAAGGTCCCCCGGTAAATCAGATTTCAGGATTGATTCTCTGGCCTGCATCCAGAAGCGATTACCCTTTACCGTATTAATTTCCCCGTTGTGAGCAAGCATCCGGAAAGGCTGTGCAAGATCCCATGTTGGAAAAGTATTCGTGCTGAAACGGGAGTGCACCAGGGCAATTGCACTCTGCAGCTTTGGATTACGCAGGTCAAGATAATATTCACCGAGCTGCTCTGAGGTAAACATTCCCTTATATATTAATATTTTCGTGGAAAGCGACGGGATATAAAAGAAATGTTTCTGTTTAAGCTCAGAGTTGCGTATATAATTCTCAGCTTTCTTTCTTACAATATACAGCTTCCGTTCCAGCGTCTGCTGATCAAAATCGCCTCCAACCAGTATCTGTTTCATTTTTGGCTCCGTGGAAAGAGCAATATCACCCAGGCATGAGCTATCCACCGGCACATCACGCCATCCTATCAGGTCAATGCCCTCTTTATCGATCTGAGTGAACAGTACCTGTTCGCAAATCCTTGATTCACCCGCATCTTTTGGAAGAAAAATAATACCTGTTCCAAACCTTCCTTCAGGAGGCAGAGAATATCCCTGCATCAGATAAAAATCCCCTGGGATCTGAATTAAAATACCGGCCCCGTCACCAGTCTTATTATCTGCGCTCTCAGCTCCCCTGTGGGTCATGTTTTCCAGTACATCAATCCCCATGCTAATTATTTCATGCGACTTTCTTCCTTTTACGTGAGCTACAAAGCCAATTCCGCATCCATCGTGTTCAAACTCGCTTCTGTATAAACTCCCGGGTTGTGCATATTCCTTCATTAGTTAAATATATTATAGTTAAAAAAAAACCGTTCTTATGAGGTTGAGAACGGTTTTTACAGCTTTCATCAATAGAATACCATCCTCACAATAACCAAACACACCTGGTTATGTGATTTATTATGTATTTCCTGCTATTCATATTCAATCACTTATTTTTTTACAAAAATACACATGTGATTTTACAATTCAAAACAATTTTCATATGTTTTTTAACATTTTGTAAGTATTTTATATAATATATAATCATTTAATGATTTTTATATATAATTTATTTACAATTTCTAATTATTTAACAAATCTTTTCTTTTGTATAACTTAGTGTGTACTTTGTGTTCCTTTGTGGTTACACAGGATTGTTTGATATTTTAACACAAAGGCCACAAAGGGTCTCACAAAGTAACACAGAGGAAAAAATATTTAACTCAAATGTTAATTCATTTTTTTTAAAAAGCTTAATATACACTATCTTGTAAACATTAAATCTTTAAATCTGATATTATGAAGAATTTATTCTTGTTACTTTCTGTAATTACTTTTATTTCTGCAATTTATACGTCCTGCAAGAAAGAAGAGGATTGGAAAAACCTTTTTAACGGAGAAGACCTGGCTGACTGGGAAATGCACCTTGGCACATCCCTTGGCATCGATTTTGACAGTCTGGCGGCTAACGCAACTATAGATAAAGTTTTTTCAATAGTTGAAGAAGACGGGGAGAAACTTATCCGGATTTCAGGAGAAATTAACGGCGCACTGGCCACAAGGGAGTCCTTTGAAAATTATCATCTCCGCCTGGTCTTTAAATGGGGGGATACAGTTTATTCAAGACGGAACAGCGGGTTGTTATACCATAGTTTCGGAGAATTCGGTTTAGCCCTTGGAACATGGATGCCTAATATTGAGTTGCAATTAATGCATCAGAACCTTGGGGACACATACCTCATGGCAAATACCTGTTGCGAAACTTCTGCTGTCAGGGATGAAGAAAGGAACATGTTCGTTTATACCCCGGGAGCGGAACTTGTAGCTTTCGGACAACATGCAAACGGACGATCCATAAAGAAAAGTCAGGATGAGGAAAAATACCCTGGCGAATGGAATACCGTTGACCTATATTGTTTCGGAACAACAGCTGTTCATGTGGTTAATGGTGTAACGGTAATGGTTAACAATAATACCGGTGTTAATGAAGACGGGGTAATAAAACCTCTTACTTCAGGAAAGATACAGCTACAGTCGGAAGGAGGAGAGCTTTTTATAAAGAGCATAGATGTAAAACCAATTCATGCGATCCCTGCTGAAGTATTACCTTAATTATTTAATTATTCTGGCATATCTGATTTCATCACGCAGGTTGATACTTATTTTTTGATTATTGGCCAGTTCTGCTAACCTGTATTTGTCATCAGGAACTAATCTCCTGAGTTTTACTTCTAAATATTGTTTTTTCATTACTTTTTATACTTGTTTGAATACAAACGCTGTCCGGTGAAAAACCGGACAGGTCTTTACTTATTGCAAATTTAGCTGATATTTGTAATACAAAAAATTCTAAATCAGCAATATGCTAAACCTGGCTCTGCCAGCGTTAAATTGATTAGAATTTACTGTAATTTAAAAGCATAAAGTTGCTGATGATAAGTTATCGATTGTTAATATTGTCACAAATTTTCGGAATTTTGATAAAACCAATTGTTCATTATATTTTTTTTCGCTGATAATGAATATTTTAACAGCTCTCTCTTGAATTACTCATGTTGTTAATAATCAACATATTGCGTGTTTGTGCCTTTGCGTTATATTTTATTTTAACGAACTATGGTGAATAGTATCTAATTGTTTATTTTTATAACATGACATGCAACATTTTATCATCCTGCACGTCTTTATCATGAACCATAATGAAACACCCGGGTAAATACCAGAACATTCACCAGGATCTGATTGATGAATGTTTGAAAGGAAGCAGGAGGGCTCAGTTCAGGCTTTACAGATTATACTATAAAGCAATGTACAATACAAGCTACCGTATAATCAAAAATGTATCTGAGGCAGAAGACATCATGCAGGAGGCATTTCTGAAAGCTTTTGAGAACCTGAGTGAGTACAGAGGGAATGTTAGTTTCGGGGCATGGCTGAAAAGGATAGTCATCAACAAATCCATTGACGCGGTTAGAAAACGGAAAATGGTATTTGAAGATATAGAAGGAACGGATAAAGTATTTGTGGAAGATAATCCTGATGAACCTGCTGAAATAGAAAAATTGCCGCCGGAAATCATTTTCAGGGAAATTGAACTATTACCCGATGGATACAGGATAGTTCTCTCATTATTCCTTATTGAAGGATATTCACATGAGGAAATAGCCAGTACCCTGAATATTTCATCATCAACTTCGAGATCGCAATTTGTCAGAGGCAAGAACAAACTACTTAATAACCTGATAAAGAAATATTTAACATGAGCAAGCTGGAAGATTTAATTAAAAAGCACAGAGACATGGCCAATATAAGAGAACCCAGAGCTGGTCATTTTATGAGATTCTTTAAGAAAACCGGTTTTACCCGCTTTTCTGAGGAAAGATATGCTATATCACGGTATGTTCTGGTAGCAGCCGCCAGTGTCATTATTGCTGTAGTCATGAGCACATTCTTTCCCGAAAACAAAAATACCGGCTTTGTCACAGATGTACCTGCAGAACTAAATTATCCTGCAGAACTAAGTTATGTTATTTATTACTACGAAAGCATAAGCAGTAAGCTGATTGATAAAATTTTAAATCAAAAAATGGTTGACCGGAATGAAAAAAAGAGGATAAATAACGATATAAAAGCATATGAGGCATGGCATCTGGACATTCTTGAAGATTACAGAAAATTTCCTGACGATGATCGTATTCTGAATACAATTATTGAATTTCATAAAAGTAAAGCGGAGATGCTTAATGAAATTTATATTGTTATTACCGGTGATAATACACCAGAGAGGTCTCTGAACATGAGTATAAGCAGTTAACATCCTGCAAATATGGCAGGGACGCATGGCGATGCGTCCACCAAAACAAACGGAACAAATTTATAAAAAAGAATAAAATGAAAACAACCGGTTTATTTATGGCTTTAATTGCGTTTTCTTCGCTGACTATGACAAATGCATCCGGGCAGGTAGCTGAGCGGGAAATAAGCATGGAGTATAAAGCAGATCAAAACACCACAATTAATATTGACAGTAAATTTGGTAAAACGGAGATCCTCAACTGGGATAAATCTCAGGTATTAATAACCGCCAGGCTTTCTGCAGAAAGCGATAACAGGGAACTTGCGGCAGAAACCTTGCAAAAGCTTAATAGTGAAATCCGTAAGGAAGGGGATAATATATTTGTCAAAACAATTATTGAGGAGAGAATTACTTCAACTGCCAGGAGAAAGATCAAGTTTTCCATTGACTACACCGTTTATGCTCCTGAGTGGATTAATGTGGAACTATTAAGCAAATACGGAACTGTATTTATTGAAAAGGTTGATGGCGCAGCTAATATTTCCGTACAATACGGAAACCTTACCATTAGAGAATTAAGCAGGGGCAATATCAAACCTCTCAATGAAGTAAGCCTTGCCTATTCGAGGGGTACAATAGATAAGGCCTCCTGGCTGAAGACTGACCTCTCCTACTCGAAATTATCTGTTGAAGAGGCCAGGGCTATTGTATCTGTATCCAAATATTCTTCCCTCACCGCTGAAAATATCAATTCCCTTGTTATTGATTCAAAATACGATACCTATTCGGTCAGTTCACTTAATAATTTTGCAGGTCAGATGAGGTATGCAAACCTGAAATTAGCTGAGCTGGGTCAGAAAATGGATATTACGTCCTCTTATACAAATGTCAGGATTGAAAATGTTTTACCTGATTTTAATTCGCTGAATATACAAAATTCAAGAGGTAACTACAGGCTGAATATTTCAGGGGATGCATCATTCAACATTCATGGAGATGCAAACAGGGGAGATATCAGTGTTGATGGTATGAGTGATTTAAACCGGAAAGTAGTTAATACTGAGAAAACCGTATGGGGATCCTATGGAGATAAAAATAATCCGGGAGATATAAAGGTTAAAGTTACTGATGGTAATGTTAAAATTGTCATATTATAAACTGTCCGGGTAAACAACTGCCCCAAAAGGAAACGGCTTTAATAATACGGAGCTGTCTCATATATAATTGATCTATTTAAAATAATCTCATTTTTGTTTGTGAAAATTTCTCGCTTACTAGCGTAATTTTATGTAAATTTGAAGATATTAACCTGCTGCGTTAATCAAAGAACTGTTTAAAGTTCTGTTAAACAGAATATCAAAATTATTTACAGGCAATGTTCAAGAAGATTTTGCTTTCCCTGGGTTTGATATGTTTTACATTAAACGTATTTTGTCAGACTCCGGAACATTTATCACCTGGTGGGCGTCCGAAAATTGGAGTTGTATTAAGCGGAGGGGGAGCAAAGGGACTGGCACATATTGGTTTTCTCAAAGTAATGGAAGAAGCCGGTATAAGACCGGACTTTATTGGCGGGACAAGTATGGGAAGCATTATCGGGGGTTTGTATTCAATTGGTTACTCAGCAGACTCGCTGGAAAAAATCGCTACATATACCGATTGGGCTTTCATCCTTAACGATGAGGTTTCCAGGAGAAACCTCACACTCGAAGAAAAGGACGATAATGACCGTTTTCTTATTTCTTTCCCCATTAAAGAAAGAAAAATTCTGATCCCTTCGGGAATTGTTAATGGCCAGAATATCGAAAATACATTGAATATGTATTGCGTTCCGGTCTTTCACACAAGTGATTTTAACAAGCTTCCAATCCCGTTTCTGGCCATTGCCACAAATATAGAAACAGGTGATGAAGTGATCTTCAGGGATGGATATCTGCCTGAAGTTATGCGGGCAAGTATGGCAATACCCAGCATATTTCAACCCGTGGAAATAAATAACCAGCTTCTGGTAGATGGCGGTGTGATAAATAATTTTCCCGTTAAAAGAGTTCGTGAAATGGGAGCTGATATAATTATCGGCGTTGATGTTGGTTTTCAGTATTATCAGAAAGAAGAACTGAATACCATTATAAGAATCATCGAACAAACTGTTTTTTTTTATGGAGAAGAACTAAACAGGGTAAACAAAAGCCTGACCGATTATTTGATCATACCTGAATTAAAAGAGTTCAATGCTTCCAGTTTCAACGCGGTGGATACTATTATTGCCCGGGGAGAACAAGCTGCAAGACAATTTCTGCCACAATTAAAGATGCTGGCAGATTCATTAGAGTGCCTGGACCCCGGGTACCGGGTAAATCAGATACTCCCTGTCGTGGATTCCCTCTTTATCAGTAATATTGAAATAAACGGATTAAACCGGGTGTCTGAAAAACTTGTTTCCGGAAAACTTCAGCTCAATGAATTTGAAAAATATACTGCCAGTGATGTTAAAACAGCCATAGACCGTTCCTTCTCCAGTTTGTATTTTGACAAGGTAACCTGGAGACTCGAAGAGTTGAACGATGATGAAATAAAACTCAATGTAAATATTCAGGAATCCAAAGGTGGACTTTTCAGGGTGGGACTGCATTACGACACAAACCATAAAGCCTCAATTTTGCTTAATACTACTTTCAGAAATTTTCTTCTGGATGGATCAAAGTTGTCAGGTAGCCTGGGCCTGGGAGAAAATCCCTACCTGAACCTGATGTATTTTAAGAACAACGGATGGAAACCAGGCCTGGGCATTAACATAGATTATATAAATCTTGATGTATTTGAGTATAACGAATCCGGACAAAAGATATCTAACCTAGGCTATGAAGAAACCAGTGTTGAGTTATATACCCAATCGATAATAAGAAATTCTCATGCCATAGGATTCGGTGCTGAACTTGAAAGAGTTACTCTCCG
>CAYVTV010000084.1:0-1787 GCA_964454295.1 uncultured Bacteroidaceae bacterium | reverse complement strand
TTTCCCCTCCATGAATATCGAACCGGGCAGCGAAACTTATCGTAATGTCTTCGGATTTATTAACATGGACACATATGATAATGCATACTTCCCTAAACATGGGATAAAGATGTTTTCAGAATTAAAGATCATTACACAAAAAGATACTGAACCGGTATTTTTTTTACATGGCAGAATGAGTAATGCCGCCCGGATTACTCCGAAGTTCACTCTTATCACTCATGCATATGGGGGAGTAGTTGATGGTGATTCCATCCCCTACCCTTACTATCTCTATACAGGGGGACTCAATCCTCTTCAACGTAACGGCCTTATCCCTTTTGTAGGAATGAATTTTCTTGAAAGAGCAGATAAAAATGCTCTGATCCTGAGAGCAGACTTTCAATTTGAGATTTTTCGGGATTTTTATGTGTCCTGTAAGGTTAATGCAGGAAACCTGACATCAAATTTCAATGATCTTTTCACTCTGAATGACCTTATCAGCGGAGCCGGAATAACTCTCAGCTACGATAGCTGGATCGGACCTATTGAATACACACTGATGAGATCTCTCAATAAATCAGGATTACTGAGCTTTTTTAATATCGGATACTGGTTTTAAGATTCAAGCCCCGTTTTTAATTAAATCAAATC
This sequence comes from uncultured Bacteroidaceae bacterium, assembly GCA_964454295.1. Taxonomy (GTDB): domain Bacteria; phylum Bacteroidota; class Bacteroidia; order Bacteroidales; genus CAYVTV01. Next base: position 1,154 of record CAYVTV010000084.1, on the reverse strand, counting down.
TCTTTGAAATATACATTATTTTAGTGATATTTGTGCAATCGATTGTTTGAATGATATGAAGAAAGAAAAAATCACCATACATGATATTGCAGACCTGCTGAATATTTCTCCTTCCACCGTATCCCGGTCACTTAACGGAAATCCCAGAATAAGTGTCGCTACACGTAATGCCGTTCAGGAAGTTGCTGCGAAATATAACTACCAGCCGAATATTATCGCGTCTTATCTTCGAAAAGGTAAATGTAAAACTGCCGGGGTTATTGTACCCAGAATAAATCGTGTATTTTTCTCCAATGTAATAGGAGGAATTGAAGAGGTGCTTGCAGCAGCCGGTTACACAATTACCATATGCCAGAGTAATGAGCAATACGATAAAGAGGTGTTAAATATAAAAACACTTGCAAACCTTCAGGTCGACGGTATCATAATGTCACTGGCAACGGAAACAACTGATTTTAGACATATAGAGGAACTGATAGCGGGAGGTAATAAATTAGTGATGTTTGACCGCATAGCTGAGAGTTTGAATGTGCAGAGTGTTAAGATCGATGATTTTTCCGGAGCATACCAGGCTGTTTGTCATCTTATATCCCAGGGATACCGGAAAATAGCTCATTTTGCAGGGCCACAGCATATAAATGTTTACAGGGACAGGAAAGCAGGGTATATGAAAGCGTTAAAGGATAACCATATCGGCATCCTGAAAAATTTCGTGGTGGATGATATATTAACCAAAGAAAAAGGTATAGAAGCCTGCAAAAAATTGCTCTCCTTAAAAAACACTCCGGATGCTATTTTTGCAGCAAGTGATTTCTCAGCCATTGGAGCCTTAATTACTATTAAAGAAAAAGGAATAATAATCCCCGGGGAAATGGGGGTTGTCGGATTTGCCAATGAACCTTTCACTGAACTGGTCACACCATCTCTTACTTCCGTGGATCAGAACAGTATTGAAATGGGACGTATCATTGCCAGGGTATTCCTTAATACCGGGGAAACCGGGGAGAAAATTAATAAACCTGAACATATAAACCTGATGCCAAAACTTCTCGTCAGACAATCAAGTAATCGTAAGATAATTAATAACCAATAATTTATATATTATGGCAAATAAATATGAAATAAGGTATGCATGACATCCGGAAGATGCAAAA
>CAYVTV010000083.1:0-15677 GCA_964454295.1 uncultured Bacteroidaceae bacterium | reverse complement strand
TTACCCCGGAGTATAATTTGAATAGCCAGGGAGCCTGTCCGCCGAATGGTGGATGTCAACCCCTGGAAAGATGAAGAAATGAAAATCCGCCGAACAGACCCCGGCTTTTAATATCAATCGGTTGATTGAGGCGGAACAGATAAAGCTGATTTAGAAATAATTATTATGAACAAAATGATATAGTATTAACCAAAAATTTGCAACCTTTTTTCAGAACAATACAACCGATCCCCTGATAGCCTGATCCCTTGATAGCCTGATCCCTTGATAGCCTGATCCCCTGATAGCCTGATCCCCTGATAGCGTGATCCCCTGACAGCCTGATCTCCTGATAGCGGGATCCCGTGATAGCGTGATCCCGTGATAGCGTGATCCCCTGACAGCCTGATCCCCTGATAGCGGGACCCCCTGATAGCGTGATCCCCTGACAGCCTGATCCCCTGACAGCCTGATCCCCTGATAGCGTGATCCCGTGATCCCTATACCACCCGATCTTAATATCAAGACTAAATCTCAATTATATGCCATAATGTCTGCTTTATGTATTACCGCTATGCCATACTGACAGGTAATTAAGTATTTTAAATATTGGTATAAGCTTTGATTTTGATAGAATAAAAATGTTTAACCAAAAATACAGGAGGACAAAGCTATGTTACCAAACATTTTAAGAAGAAACAGGATGCCTGGACTTCTGGATGAGTTCTTTGGCGCCGACTGGTTGAATGACAACCTGATGAAAGATTTAAACACAACTGTTCCGGCAGTTAACATTTCCGAGGATAACCATGAATACCGTATTGAAGTGGCTATACCCGGGTTTACAAAAAAAGATGTAAAAATTGACCTTCATAACAATGTCCTGACCATTTCTTCAGAGAAGAAGGCAAATAATGAAGAAAAACAGGAAAACTTTATGAGGCGGGAGTTTTACTACAGCAGTTTTAAAAGATCTTTTACCCTACCTGAAACAGTAGACATGGATAAAATCAAAGCAACCCATAATGAAGGCATTTTGACGGTAAACATTCCCAAGAAGCCGGAAGCTGTTGAAAAAGGGCCGAAGCAGATCAATATTTCGTGAGATCGTGAAGGGGGAAACAAGTTGTCAGTAGACAATCGTCAGCAGACAGTTGTTAATTGCCGGCATAACTTTAACCGGAAGTAGCATGCAGAGTTACCCGTTAATAACTTCTGCAGATTTATTAACATATGCGACAGCCCAAGTCGGGAAAAAACCAATGGCAGGTAATGAGTGAAATTTCCGCTCTTACCTGCCAGTTGTTTTTTACGAGTGATAAGCCGGATTTTTGTTTAACAATTTTTTAACAGTATTAATCGCATAATATTTAACAATTCATTATTTAGAATGAAGCCCCTGATTTTCCCTGTATCCATTTGAAATAAGCATCTCCCAGATTTATTCCTATTTATACTGATTCCTCTGCAGACCGTTTCAGCCAATTAACTAGTTGATTTGTGTTTAATTCATAAGTACTTTTGTTAAACGTAAATATGACTATGAACAAATAAAAACCCTGATGATATGACAACGGTAGAATTCAACAACAGCCTTATAAGTCTTGAAGACAGTCTTGAAAGATTTGCTTTAAGTCTTACGTCAAACCGGGATGAAGCGAAAGACCTTCTCCAGGAAACATATGTAAAAGCCCTCACCTACAGGGATAAGTTTGAAGATTTCACAAATCTGAAAGCCTGGACATATACCATAATGAAAAATACTTTTATTAACAATTACAGAAAAGCAAAAAGAGAGAATACTAACCTGGACCACACCAAGGACTTGTATTATCTTAATATAAACAAGGAATCGCAGATAATGAATCCTGATTCTGAATTCTCACTAAAAGAAATTAAAAAAGCGGTCAACTCCCTGGAAGATGAATTCCGCATTCCTTTTTTAATGCATACACAAGGATATAAATACAAAGAAATTGCAGAGAAACTTGACCTTAAGATCGGTACTGTAAAAAGCAGGATATTTTTTACACGTAAAAAACTCATGGAAGCATTACCGGAATATCAATAACTTGTACCATATTAAGGATATTCGCATCCTTTTTTCTCTTATGTATATGAAGGATTGAAAAATTCTGTCTGTTGCAGACTTCAGGCACTAATTAACAGTCCGCTGAAATACCTGGTTTATCATTAAATCCTGCTTTTACACCCTGTATACACTGTTCAACAGCGTCTTTCCTGTTAATAAATGACACAATGCTGTATAGCATAATTTAATATCTTTATGGGATTAGTGATTATATATGCGCCATACAATACTTTTTATATTGAGTGCATTTCTGATCCTGCCCCGAGTCAGCATCGCACAGGATAAAAAGGAGTTTAAAAAGAGCTTTATTGAAGCAGAGTATTTTTTCATGAGGGGAGAATATGAAGAGGCTGCATTCTTATACAATGAACTGCTTAAATCCGATCCCTCCAATGCCAATCTTCACTTCCTGTTAGGCGCCAGCTATCTGAGCACGGAGAATTTAAAGAAAAAAGCCATCCCCCATCTGGAAAAGGCCGTTGGGAGTGTTTCACCCGGGTATCGTGATGGATCATACCGTGAGACAAATGCGCCGAGAGAAACTTTTTTTGCACTGGCCAGGGCCTATCATATAAACAACAGGTTTGATGACGCCCTGGATTTTTACCAGAAATACCAGAGGCTGATCCGGATTTCTGATGTAGCTGAATATGAATATGTAAATAAACAAATTGAAGCCGTTAAGCGTGCACGTGTTATGATAAAAGACACACTTGATATATATGTGTCTGAGATGACTGAAGTCATTAATCATGCCCCTTCACATTACCGCGCTGTGCTGGCAGAAAAAGATTCTGTTCTTGTATATATGTCTGCCAGGCCCTTCTTTTCAGCTATAATGACAAGCAGGAAAACCAGGAAAGGCTGGTCTGAACCCTTTATGATCAACCAGGAATTGAAGATTGACGGGAATTATAAATTATGCTCTGTCTCATATGATGGAACGGAATTATATTTCAGCATAAACGACGGGTATCAATGGGATATCTTCATGAGTCAGTACAAAAACGGAAAATGGTCTCCGGTTAAGGCATTGGGCAAAGACATTAACACCATATATAATGAAACACACGCGTCCCTGAGTAAAGACAAGAAAACTCTGCATTTCACGAGTGACCGCCCCGGTGGAATGGGGGCACTCGACATATACTATGCGAAAAGAAATTCCGATGGCAGTTGGGGGCAAATAAAAAATATCGGCAAACCGGTTAATACCAGCTACAGCGAAGACACTCCATTTATTACAATGGACGACAAGACTTTGTATTTCAGCTCAATGAGTCATGCCACCATGGGTGGATTCGATATATTTTATTCATCAAGACTTCCTAACAACTCCTGGTCGTATCCTGCCAATATCGGTTATCCTATAAACACAACCGATGATGATCTTTTTTATTTCCCATTGACAAACGGAAAGGAAGCCTTGTACACAACATATGGGACCTCTCTTCCAACTCAAAAAATACTATATATACATTACGGACAGGAAGACTCCGTACATAAGTACGCTTTCACGGGTAAAATACGAACTGAAGACAGGATGGATCTTGAACAGGATACACGCGTCACTGTAACTGCTGCCGGTGGCAAAACACCGATTGCAGAACTAACGCCTGATCCGGAAACCGGCGAGTATCAGGTTGAAATTCCCGCAGGAAATTATGAAGTTATGGTCAGTGCAGAAGGCTACCGGGCGAAAACGGAAATAGTAAGCTTCCTGCCGCAACATACGGTGAAAAATGTCAGTATGGAAACAAATCTTACTCCTGTTGATATTACCACGGGTAAATATGTCATCTCCAAGAACATCTTTTTTGAGTTTGATAGTCACAGGTTGTCGGAAGAATCGAAACATGAACTGGAAAAACTTTACATGCTCATGACAGGAAAGCCGGAAATTTATGTGGAAGTCACGGGTTACACAGATGCGAGGGGAACCTCGGAATATAATATGAAATTATCTGCAAACCGCGCAGGAGCTGTCAGCGAATATCTTACATCCCGGGGTATAAGCAGGGAAAGGTTCATCTCAAAAGCTGCAGGGGAATCCCGTAGTATTGCTATAAACCTAAATGAAGACGGGACCGATAATCCGGAGGGAAGACGATTCAACAGACGGGTTGAGATTAACCTGATCAATAACAGTGACGATAATATCATTCTGGAAGAAATCATGGTGCCTGACAGGCTGAAACCTAAGGCAACAAAATCCTACTATGTAATACTGGATGAAACAGACAGGGAACTTATTAATATCCCTGACAAGGTGTTAAGTACAGAAATTAAACTCTTTGAAACAGGTAAAAAATTTGTATATACAGCCGGAAGTTTCAGGTCGAAGGCAGAAGCGGTTGAATACCTGAATAATGTAATAGACATGGATTTTGCAGAGAGCAGGATTGTCACTGAGGAAGAGTTTAACAACCTTTTACTCCCGGCAGTACCCGATATGTCGGAAGTGTCAGGGCCCTTTACCATTCAGATATTAGCTCTCAGGAATCCTGTGCAACCTGGTTATTTTTCAAAACCTCATAAAATAACCAGAATAACGGGAAATGATGGTATCAGCAGGTATATTTCCGGTGTCTATAAAAAGTATGATAATGCCCTCGGCGACTTGTCAACCTTTATGTCCGAAGGATACCATGATGCATTTATTAACCAGGTTATCAGGTATTCCGGTATTAAGGATTCCGGTGATATTAATTTCGGTGAACTGGACTTCTATTATACTGTTCAGTTAAGTGCAACCCGTAAACCGATAAATGAGAAAAACCTGAAGGATATCGAAAATATTAGCCTGAATAAAGGCAGCGACGGATTCTACAGGTATTCATCAGGGGTGTTTCTGAACCGGAATGAGGCTGAGAAACAACTGGAAACTGTAAAGAAATTGGGATTTGAGGATGCGTTTGTGCGGAAGGTGGAGGGAGGTGACAAGTGACGAGTGACGAGTGACGGGGGAGGGTGAGTAAATGAGTGGTTACGGGGTTACGGGGTTACAAAGTAATTGAGTAACTGAGTAATTGATTAATTGATTAAGCCCTTCGTAGAGACGTGCCACCAGGCACGTCTCATATACAAATCCCGGGGAATTTAAATCAAATAGCCAGGGAGCCTGTCCGCCGAATGGTGGGTGGCAACCCCTGGAAAAATGACGAAATGAAAATCCGCCGTACAGACACAACATTTTGTGTCTCAATATTTTGTGTCTCAACAACGAAATTATATCGATTGGCTTATTGAGGCGGAAAAAATAAAATTTATTTAAGAAAATAATTAAATCCGCATCTTGATCATGCGAAACACACTATTCTGGTCACGGATATTTCTGATATGGGCGATTGTCCTCATTGTACTCAATGTGATCCCAAATTTCACACCCGAATCATTAACAAAGGAAAACAGTGATTTCATACGCACTGACTATATTCAGCATTTCCTGAGTTTCCTGGGATTGCCTTTATTGTATTTCCTTTCAGGCAAAAGGACAGTTGTAGACAGGTATATAACAAATATACATATAATAATACTCACCGGTATAATATTCGCGGCTATGACCGAATGCTTGCAGATCTTTGTCCCGGGAAGAGCTTTTAATCCGGTTGATATGATATTGAACATATCCGGGTTAGTTGCCGGGGTTATCATAGTCTTCGGCCTGAACAGGCTAAAGGCATCAGGGAAAAATTCAGGTGACTGATTACTTCTTTTTCAGAAGTGTATTATTCAGGTTTATATTTTTTACAGATTTGTTCAAGCTCACTGATCTTTTCATCCTTTTCCCGCAGTGTATCCTTCAAATGATCAATAACTCCCTCTTTTTTAATACATTCAATGCAAGCCTCACCATATTTTTTAAAAGGTTCCCCGGCTTGCATTTCTTCTATCTTTGTTGGAACGGTTAATAAATCCCCGATATTAACATCCAGAATTCTGGAAATAGTATATAGTTCATTAATATTGATCTGAGAGGTTCCATTTATATAATTATACATTGTGCTTTTACCGAATCCCGCAGTATTAGCAAGCCTTTCCAGAGACATCTTCTTGCTTTCGGCTAACTCTTTGATTTTATTAAAATTAACAATGTTCATAAAAATAGACTTATTTTATGGTCTGTTTTTTTGGATTTTCCATTTTTTTGGATTAGATTTACATTACAGATTTCGTACAAATATAAAGCACATGAGCTCAAAAAACAATACCAAAGGGGTATTAGCACAAAAATGCCGTAAACTACCGAAAGGTATAATTCAGAAAGTTTCAAAGAGAACTGGATATTCAGAACATACCATCTCCATGGTAAAAAGGGGAGTTAGGAATAACCATGTGATCCTCGAAGCTTTATTGGATGAACTTGAGAAGCATGCAGCCAAAAAAGCAGAGCTCACAAGGCGTATTAACGAACTGCAAAATCTTTAATTCATGCTCAATACTTGTATGTTAATTGACCTGATGTTATCCGACTATTCTGAAGCGGAGCAGCATATCCTGCGTACATTGTTACGATGCAGGCCTCTGGAACTTAAGATATGGATAGAGAATTGTTTCGGCGACAGGTTGTTTGAGATAAGGAAAGGATATTACGTTTTAATTAACTGACCTGATTAAAATTCATCAATACACTAACAACGGTTCGTTAAATTAAAATAAAACGTGAAGGCACAAAGGCGCAATATATTGTATATCAACAATATAGGCAATTCATGTCCGAATTGTTAAAATATTTATTATCAACACAATATAAAAGTTTTACGAACTATTGCTCTAAAACATTGACAGTCATTATTTACACAAAGAATAATCTGGTGCAAACTAAAAACCCTCTGAATTTTCAGATTTCAGAGGGTTGATCTTTAATATTGTACCCGGAGCGGGACTTGAACCCGCACAACCATCTCTGGTCACAGGATTTTAAGTCCTGCGTGTCTACCAGTTCCACCATCCGGGCGGAGGTTATTTTGTGATTTGGTGATGTGGTGATTTAGTGATTTGGTGATTTAGTGATTTGGTGATTTGGTGATGTGGTATATTACATATTTAATTATTTCGTTGTTTGGAGCAATTTTGAGCAAAAAATCATTTTTTATCAGAGATACGATTCTTTAATGTTTTACGTGATACAGAAAAAATCTTTAACAACTCCTGAGCTTCTTTCATTAACTCATTAATCCTGTTGGTGGAGTTAATTTCTGCTTCTTTCAATAATTCAAGCCAGAACAAGCTTTCGTCACTTTCTTCCACTACGATGCAAATTTTGGAATAGTAATCATTCTCAGATCTTGCACGACGGGCTGCCCTGTAATTTGCAGCGATTGAGGTCGCTGAACGGATTAACTGCTTCCCAAGAATCCTTGCCTCTTCAGTTTTTGGTAAATCCTTATAAAATCTAATAATTTCAAGGGCAAATAATTTGGTTCTTTGGCTAAGCTCATCCGAATTCATTTCATTCAATAATAATTATTAATCTCCTCACCACATCACCACATCACCAAATCACCAAATCACCAAATCACCAAATCACCAAATCACCAAATCACCAAATCTTATGGAGCGGGAAACGGGACTCGAACCCGCGACCCCGACCTTGGCAAGGTCGTGCTCTACCAACTGAGCTATTCCCGCATGGTAAGGACAAAAGTAATTATTAATTTAATCGGGATTGCAAAAATAAGAGTTTTTTTGATTTTGGCAAAGGTTTTTGGGGGGTTAATAGGTTATTGGGTTATTGGGTTATTGGGTTATTGGGTAATTTTTTAATAAAATAAATACAAAGTGGGATTAGCTGTTTTTTCGATTATTTTTTCATTAATAATAAAAATTAATTACAGATAATTTTTAATTATTCTTTCTAAACCTTATTCATATCTTGGCATATAATACATTCGAAGAATTGGATGTCTGGAGAATGGCCAGACAACTTAAACTGGAAATCAGGAATCTGGTAAATTTATTTCCATCAGATGAAAAATACCGGTTAACAGATCAGCTTATTAGAAGTAGTCGCTCTGTATCAGCAAACATTTCTGAAGGATTCGGCAGGTTTCATTATAAAGAAAACATCAAATTCTGTTTTAATGCCAGAGGAAGTTTGATGGAAACACTTAATCATATAATTGATGCTTATGATGAATGCTATATTAATAAAACAGATTTAGATGATCTCAGACAAAAGATACTGAAACTGCAAAAAGTTCTGAATGGATATATTTTCTACCTAAAAAATCAATCTAAGTAACCCAATAACCTAATAACCTAATAACCTATTAATCAACCCCTTCACCCTCTTATCTTACACCCTATCAACGCATAATACATAATATACAGGTACGCAGGTAAACACACAAGATACGCTGCCTTATAGGAAGCTACATCAGCGACATACCCGAACAGCAGGGGAAGGAATGCTCCCCCGATAATACCTGTTACCAGCAATGAGGATCCCATCTTGGTGAATCTTCCCAGGTCAGCAATTGCCAGAGGCCATATTGCAGGCCACATTAGCGCGTTTGCCAATCCAAGCAGCGCAACTAAGTAAATAGACAATCCGGCAGGGAGTACCATAATCAGGATTGTCACTACCACACCTGATATTGTGGATAACAATAAAGCTGTACCCTGACTGATAAATTTCGGGATCATGAATACGCCGGTTAAGTAGCCAAGAACCATCCCTGCTGAAACTAACCAGACATAATTCTGGGGTGACGGGAGTCCGAGTTTGGCAGCATAATCATTAATGGTACCCAGAGCAGTATACTCAAGCCCGATAGTGAAAAATATTGCCAGCACACCCAATAAGAGGTGCGGAAATTGGAAGATACTTGCTTTTGAACCGGCATAACCTGAGATTTCTGAATTACTGACATCTTCAGTTTCTCCGGCAGCTGTAATTTCAGGCAGTGGGGCAAAATAATACGAAACCCCCATTACCAGAAGTACTCCGGTAATAATATAAAAAGGAAGGATAGTATCTTCTAATCGCACATTGGTAAGGTCCATAAAAAGTGCCAGCATCATTGAGGCTACAGCATAGAATGTTTTACTGCATATTCCCATCAGCGCTATCCTGCTTGCTGCGCTCTCTTCAGGTCCTAATATGGAAACATAGGTATTCACTGCACCCGTCAGTAATGTCTGACCCATGCCGCTTACAAATAATGCAAGCAATAGCAGGGGAAAACTGACCATCTTTGCTGCAGGAGCAATAAGATAAAAACCAATGGCCATAATTAAAAAAGCGATAATCATACCACCTTTGTATCCCGCTTTTTTAATGATCATCCCTGAGGGAACCCCGAAAATGACAAAAGCTGAGAATGTGGCTGTCATTACCAGGTAAGACATAGTTATGGATATATTGAATGCATCTTTTACAAAGGGAATAAAAAATGCATTTATCCCCAGGGCAAAGCCCAGAACTGCAAACATTGAACCTATTAAAAGCAAAGGAACAACTAAGGTTTTTTTTGTGGCGGTCATGATCAGGTAGTGTTTGTTTTTTGTTAATTTATTTATTCAGTTAAGTCTTTTACTTAAAGACGGGGGCCGTAATACATTATTAAAGACTCCATGTTCTGCGAAACTTTAGTTTTTTTTTTAATTATGGCCTCCCGGTGGGAAAACAGAAAACCATATAATAAACATTCATTCATTTGGTCCGATACTATATATTGTTCTTATTTTTACACTCAATTCGGTCTGAGGAGTCAGAATTAACGGACTTCCTCCACAAGCTTCAATTTCCATAAAGCCTGACGGATTACAGGTTGGGATTTGCTGTTCCCATATCTTTTTGCGGGAAACAATATTATTGAATACAATGAAATATATGATGTGATGCAGAAACTTGATGACGGGAATGCTATCTACCTTTCAGGTACAGGGTATAATAACATTGTCAGGAATAATTATGTGCACCATTTAATATCTCCCCATCGTCAAACGGGGATCAGGGCTGACGATTATGCCAAAGACATTACCATTGAGGAAAATATCATTTATAAATTTGCCAGAGCCGGGATTGTTTCCAAATATGACAATTATATAATCAATAACTATATTATTGATTATGTGCCCACAGAAATGATAGACGGGGAAAAGCACAATATGTTAAGTTTTTGTAGAATCAGTGCCTGGGGTCCGATTAAAGGAGGTATTGTTAAAAAGAATATCATGTTCCAATCTGCAGGAATTGCAGGTCCATTTATGAACCCTGGTTTTGCACACAAATTGCTGGAGTCATTGGATGAATATCCCAGGTTAAGTGATTGCTCAATAGATAGTAATTTGTATTACGCAACAAATGTTTTTCATAGTTCCATGAGTCAGTTAAAGGAACTTCAAAGCCAGGGTGTTGACAGTAATAGTGTAGTTGCTGATCCTTGCTTTACAGGTTTTGAAGAAGCAGGATTTAAATTAAACCCAAATTCACCGGCATTTGAATTAGGGATAAAACAAATTGATTTCGAAAAGATTGGGTTGCTGAAAGAAGGTAGAATAAAATATTAGGGAGTGTCCACTCACCCCCCAATCACCCTCTTAATCTCATTCAACTTATTCAACGCCTCCACCGGTGTCAGATTATCTATATCCAGACCTGCAATATGGTCTCTTATCTGTTTCAGAACAGGATCATCGAGCTGGAAAAAGCTGAGCTGGTAACCTTCCCGCTGTGCGGCAAGTCCGGCAACAGGCTTGGTGAGGCTCTTTTTTTCATGCGACTTTTCCAGTTCCCTGAGTATCTCATCAGCTCTTTTCACTACACTTCGCGGCATGCCTGCCATCCGCGCCCCATGAATGCCAAAACTATGTTCGCTCCCGCCACGTTCAAGCTTCCGGATAAACAGTACTTTATCATTAAGTTCCTTTACTGACACATTATAATTTTTTACTCTCGGGAAGGAAGTCTCCATTTCATTGAGTTCATGGTAATGCGTGGCAAACATTGTTTTTGCCCTGCTTTTGCTGTTTTCATGTATATACTCTACCATCGCCCATGCTATGGATATTCCATCGTAGGTGCTTGTTCCCCTTCCGATTTCGTCCAGGAGAATGAGACTGCGGCTGGACAGATTGTTCAGAATACTGGCTGCCTCAAGCATCTCAACCATAAATGTGGATTCTCCCAAAGAAATATTATCTGAAGCTCCCACACGTGTAAAAATCTTATCCACTATACCTATATATGCAGCCTCAGCAGGAACGAATGATCCAATCTGGGCCATGAGCACAATGAGGGCTGTCTGGCGAAGAAGTGCAGATTTCCCGGACATATTCGGGCCGGTGAGGATAATAACCTGCTGATCTTCCGTATCGAGATATACATCGTTGGCCACATACTTTTCATCCACGGGAAGCTGGGTTTCGATAACCGGGTGCCTGCCCTGACGTATGTCAATCACCAGGCTGTCGTTTAACTCAGGACGGACATAATGATTGCTTATAGCCAGTCCGGCAAATGACGCCAGGCAGTCCAGCCTCGCCAGCAGTGAAGCATCTAATTGAACAGCAGGAATGAAATCTTCCACACTTGCCACCAGTTCTTCAAATAGTTTCACCTCCAGAGCCAGACTTTTTTCTTCAGCACCCAGTATTTTGGTTTCATACTCTTTCAACTCTTCAGTGATATAGCGTTCAGCACTGACCAGTGTCTGTTTTCTTACCCACTCGGGGGGAACTTTGTCCTTATGCGTATTACGTACCTCAATATAATAACCAAACACGTTATTGTATGCCACCTTGAGTGATGTGATGCCTGTACGGGCTATTTCCCTCTGCTGTAACTCCACAAGGTAATTCTTGCCTGAAAACATGATCTTTCTCAACTCATCCAGTTCTTCCGAAACTCCTGACGCGATAATATTCCCTTTGCTTACCTGGTTTGAGGCATCCTCTTTCAATGTCTTTTCAATCCTGTTCCTTACCGAATCACAAGGATTCAGCTGTTCACCGATGCGTTTCAGGGAATCGGGGGAAGCCTGGGAACATCTTTCCTTAAGAGGACCAATAATACCAAGAGCTGTACTTAGCTGTAGCATTTCTCTTGGACTGACGCGGTTTACAGCTACCTTCGAGATGATCCTTTCCAGGTCTCCTGCTGCTTTTATCCTGTCACGGAAAAATAACCTTGCTTCGTTATTATTCTTAAAATACTCTACAATATCCAGTCTCTCATTAAGGGGCACAATGTCTTTCAGTGGCAACGCCAGCCAGCGCTTCAGCATCCTGGAACCCATAGGCGAAACCGTTATGTCCAGAATGTCAACAAGGGTTTTGCCTTCATCATATATAGACCGGAATATTTCCAGATTACGGATTGTAAACCTGTCAAGCCATACAAAATGATCTTCTTCTATCCTTGAAAGAGTAAGAATATGATTTACATTAGTATGCTGTGTTAGATCCAGGTATTGCAGGATGGCACCCGAGGCGATAATTCCGAGTTTAAGCGCTTCCACCCCGAAACCTTTCAGTGTATTGGTCTGAAACTGGCGTGTGAGCTTGTCATGTGCATTATCTTCTGTATAAACCCAGTCATCAAGGGGAAAGGTATAATATGTACTTCCGAAAATATCAATCACCTCCTTCTGTTTTCTCTTTTCAACCAATAGTTCGCGTGGTTGGAAGCTGCTTAGCAATTTATCGACATATTCAAAACTTCCCTGGGCAGTGAGGAATTCTCCGGTGGAGATATCGAGAAAGGACACTCCTGCTGACTTGTTTTCAAGATAGATGCTGGCAAGGAAATTATTCTCCCTATTGTCGAGTACATTTTCATTGAATGAAACACCAGGAGTAACCAGCTCGGTAATTCCCCTTTTAACTATTGTTTTGGTCTGTTTAGGATCTTCCAGCTGTTCACATATGGCTACCCTTTGTCCTGCTCTTACCAGCTTAGGAAGATATGTATCAAGTGCATGATAGGGGAAACCGGCCAGTTCAACAAAGGAAGCGGCCCCATTTGCGCGGCGGGTAAGGGTAATTCCCAGGATTTCAGCTGCACGGATGGCATCGTCCCCAAAGGTTTCATAAAAATCACCTACCCTGAACAACAATACAGCATCCGGATGTTTGGCTTTGATGCTATAGTATTGTTTCATCAACGGGGTCTCAACGTATTTTTGCTTTTGATCCAAAGGCCGAAGGGAATATTAAAAGTTACACAGAAACACTAAACAAATATAGCCTAATGATATCAGACAGCAAAGAGAGCTTCTGCAAAATGCAACAGAAATTTACTTATTATTATACCTGCTCATTGTCAGTTCAATCCCTATGGTTCCGAAGGCCTTGATCATTTCACAGGCCTGTTCAATTCTCCCGGGGAGGAGGTTTTTTTCAGTCTCATCCCACTTACCCAGTACATGTTCCACCTGATACCCTTTGGGAAAATCGCTGCCAATTCCGAATCGTAACCGCGCATAATTTTGTGTTCCAAGAACTTCTGTAATATTAATCAACCCATTATGCCCGGCATCTCCCCCTGTAGGTTTTAATCTCAGGGTACCAAAAGGGAGGGCTATATCATCAAGTACTACGAGAAAATTTTCCAGTGATATCTTATATTTCTTCAACCAGTAATGAACTGCTTTCCCACTGAGATTCACGTATGTAGAAGGCTTGAGCAGATAAAAGATCCTGCCCTTATATCTGAATTCAGTTACAAACCCATATCTCTTGTCCTGAAATGATGCATTATAGGATACTGCCAGTGAATCAATGATTTCGAAACCTATATTGTGCCTGGTGTGAGCATATTGCTCACCCATATTTCCCAATCCTGTAATAAGATACTTCAATGTACAGGAAATAAGTGTAAATTATTAACTGTTTTCTCCGGCTTCAGTCTCTTCAGCAACCTCTTCTTCCGGAGCAGCTGCCACTTCACCTTCAGCCATGGTGGCTGATTTAAGTGCAACACGGGAAGAGATAACAGCAACGACCATAGAACGATGAGGATCAAGTAGTTCCAGATTACTGTAAGTCAGATCACCAACTTTAACAACCTGTGCAATATCTACATTGGTAATATCAATTTCAAGGTTATCAGGTAAATCCCTGATCAGCCCCCTGACTTTCAGTGTTCTTCTCTTTTGTCTTAATTTACCGCCGTTTCTTATTCCAACAGAGCTTCCCGTAAGTACAACAGGAATGTGAACAGTAACAGGACGGTCATCAAAAACCTCAACAAAATCAATATGCCGGATTTTGTCTGTTACCGGATGGAATTGAATTTCCTGAATAACGGCTTTATGCTTTTCACCTTCAATGTTGACTTCAATGATAAATACTTCATTGGTATATACCATTTTTCTGAAGGAATTTTCGCGTGCGTAAAAGTGAAAGTTCTTATCTCCGCCATACATCACGCAGGGAACATTGTCTTCTGCTCTTAATCTGCGGGAGGATGCTTTGCCGGTGTTCCCCCTTTTTTTTACATCAATGTTAAATGTTTTCATAATTCAAACGTGCTACTAAGAATTAAACTTACTTTATTTAATTCCCCATCACACAAGGGGATCAATACCCAGTGCGTAAAAAGGAGTGCAAATATAACAACTAAATAATAAAATGCGTACTTATTGACTGATAATTATACACTTTATTGATAACTTCTGCGAAGAGTTCAGCAATAGAGAGGACCTTAATTTTATCGGAACAATGTTTAATGGGTATAGAGTCGGTAAAGATCACTTCATCAATTATTGATTCATTGATTTTATTATAAGCCGGCCCTGAAAGAACCGGATGTGTGGCGACCACACGCACTGATCTTGCGCCCTCATTCTTCATCATTTCCGCTGCGAGGCAAACGGTTCCGGCGGTATCGATCATATCATCAACAATAAACACATTCTTTCCTTCAATCTCGCCAATTGCTCTTATTTCTTCAACCACGTTAGGCTTTTTCCTTATTTTATAGCATATGATCATATGTGTATCAAGGAACCGGGAATAGGCATTTGCCCGTTTTGTTCCACCCATGTCCGGAGCCGCAACAGCCAGATCATCCATTCCCAGACTTTTAATATACGGGACAAAAATAGTGGATGCATAGAGGTGGTCAACAGGAACATCAAAGAACCCTTGCAGCTGGTCGGCATGCAGGTCCATGGTCATAACCCTGTCGACGCCTGCGGAAACCAACAGATTTGCCACCAGCTTAGCCCCGATGGATGCCCTGGGACGGTCTTTCCGGTCCTGCCTGCCATAACCGAAATAAGGAATCACTGCAACCACTTTATAGGCACTGGCCCTCTTCGCTGCATCTATCATCAGCAATAATTCCATTAAATTCTCAGCAGGCGGAGGGGTTGACTGGATAATAAATACCGTGCATCCCCTTACAGATTCTTCATAGGAAGGTTGTAACTCACCGTCACTGAATTCAAGTACCGATGTTTTACCTAACTCTGCACCAAAAGCTTTGGTTATTTTTTCTGCCAGCGGGAAAGAACTTCTTCCGGCAAAAAATTTAATCGGAGTGTATGCTCTCATCTTTTATACTAAGAATGTATAGTTTATTTCACGGCGCAAATGTAAAAATTATTGAGGCAAATCAAGGTCTTTTTTTGTATAAAAATGTAATTTATTTTTG
>CAYVTV010000082.1:0-15768 GCA_964454295.1 uncultured Bacteroidaceae bacterium | reverse complement strand
ATACAGAGGGTGATCGTGGGTTTTAACGGTCTCCGGGGTTACTGTTAATTGCCATGCTTTGTAATACATCCTGTATTTATCCCCGTCTTTAAAAACACTGTGATATCCGCTCCCGCTTCCTTCCCAGGGGGCATCATGTACCATGACTATTTCCTTTGGTACCGGATGATGAAGTCTTAGTTCCGCATTTCCTTCCAGGCGGTCAATTACATGATCATCCACAAACAGTTCGAGACGGGAGCCGATATTGAGGATGTTATCGTAATTACCGGCGGGAGATGCGACAGATCCGGAATCCGGTTTAAGGGAAGAGCCGAATAACAGATTGAAGGTGTTGAAACAGAGAAATATAATGATGTAAAGGAGATGAGAAGTGGGTGATTGAGATGGTTTCATTTATTTATGGTTATTAAAGATTAATGTATATAGTCTGGTTCAGATCGGGAGACATATCCAGGTGGATTATTTTTGTAAATAAAGGGTTAAAAATAATAAAAATGGCAATTAAAAATTATTAAAAGATATTTTGATTTTGAGAAGGATTGATATTATTTGTATTTTTGATAAAATTTGATGTTATGACAACAAAAGAGTTAAGACACAGGGTAATCAATAAAATAAACGAGTTGGATGATGAAGACCTTTTACAGGATTTAATCCGATTAATTGAAGATAGCACGGATGATAAAGAAATATATCGTTTAAGTGATAATCATAAAAAGGCTATTAATAAAGCCATTGACCAAATAGAAAAGGGAGATTGTTTAACCAATGAACAATCAAATCAAGAGATTGACAGGAAATATCCTTACTTTCCTGTTTCCCATTGAACCTACATCTGCAATCACATCCACCACAGTGAATTTTCCGGAATGAACAGATTGACGGATCGTTCCCCCTGTGACACTGTATTCCCCTTTTTTCATCACAAACCGGACCCTGCATCCTGGCAGGTCAACAGGAAACAAATTCTCAATGATGGCTTCGTTCTTGCTTGCTGTCCCGTCATTGGGATTTTTATAATCAAGGGTAAGGTTGAGTTCCAGATGCCTGTAATCGACAGTGGGGTTTTTACAGAATCTAAGTGGTGGAGTGAATGTAAATGAGTCTGACTGCACATAAAATATACGGAAGAATCCTAAAGTTTCTTCCCAGTTCAGTATATCTCCGCTCCGGCAAACAGTTCCGGGACGGGAGCTGAGGGTGGGAGTAGCACCCACATATTCTTGAAAGGGGGTGTGGCGGTGACCGTTAAGGAGAATATTGATCTTGTATTTATTCAGGAATGTGGTATCAATACGGTCAGGTCTGTGTTGTGCCATAATACGGAGTGATCCTGTTCCTGCATCGTTAAAAAAGTTTTCAAATACTTTCCCCTGTAAACCTGACATAGGGGAGGAGTCGGGGATATCAGTTACAGGGTCACCCAAAAAATCATCTGCAGCTATTACCCTTGTTCCTGCATAAGAGAATCCGTAAACGCGTTTTCCGCATAGTCTGTTCCATTGCGATGCCATTCCATGATAGTCGCCTCTTTCAATTGCGTAAAAATCATGGTTTCCGGGTAAACTGAAAACCGGGGCATTTAATCCATATACTCCTGAAAACCCTTTAGCCCCATGATAATAATTCCTGTATTTTTCTTCCACAAGCGGTCGTTGATCCATATCATAAAGTTTGATGCCTCCCCAGCCGGTGGAATCTGCATCGATACGGGTATAGTGATGAATGATATCTCCTGTTGCTACTACAAAATCAGGGACAATAATGTTGGCTACCTTTATGAAACTGTCAAATAATTCCAGTTCTTTGGCATACCCGTCTTCAGATGTGCCTTCCCACTGCCGTGAGACATGAAGATCTGAGATGTGAATAAAACTATGCACAGGTGAAAACTCCTTCACTACTTTGACTGATCTGTGCGAGATGGTTATTTCACCGTCTGCAAATATGTTAAGGTCGTACAGATCTTCGGGTGCTGATCCGGGAACCCTTACCCATATTTTATTATTTACTGACATGCCTGTAAATGTGTCGTATTCGAAAACTCCGGTATTGACGGAATCAATCCGCAGGCTGACGTTAAAAAAGGGTGATGTGAGCGTAACTGAGTCAATCTCTGAATACACGAGGTTATCGTAAAGGATATAAAAGCTTTCGCCGCTCTGAACGAAAGCAGGGACTGCCCTCCATGGATAAACAATTTTCCCGGCAAGAACTACGGGAGTAATTATTCCGGAGAAAAAGAACAGGAGGAATAAAAACGGGATTAAATATTTTTTCATTATTACGGAATTTTATGGATTTTCCTTTGTGTTCCTTTGTGAAACCCTTCGTGCCCTTTGTGGTAAAAAATTATTAACCACGAAGGACACGAAGGATAACACAAAGGAAAGAAGTTAAGAACTATTTTCATTCATATCAGGGTATTGGTTTCTTTCTAAGATACTCGCCTGCAATAGCATCCCAGGAATAGTAATGGAATGTTTTTCCGTTTGACATAGCGACGAACAGTCCGGAAGGAAAGTCCGGTGGCAGGGGAATGCTTGTCACCTCGCTTCCATCACTTTCAATTGCTTCCACTTCAATTATTTTCACCAGCCTGTGGTCGTGGGGGTTCCCGGGCGATCCTTCGCGAGTGTATATTTTGAACTGATGAGCCTGTTGATCTGAAACAAGAATATACCCTTCCTGTTCATTTAATTTATAAATGGATATTCCCTCATGATCGCGGGTAAAACCTTCGTTGGCAAAGAAGGCAAGTTCCCGGTTTGCATCCGGAACATCAGGATCGGCGTGGTATTTACGCACACCGGCTGTTTCGTCGGAATAATAGATATATCCGGCTTCAGCATCCACAGCGATAGCTTCAATTTCTTTCTTCCCGCTAAATTTTCCGAACTCCCTTACCGGGGCAATTCTCAATTTCCCCTGTTTTATATCCTCCTCAAGTCTGTACTGTCCTATGTATCCTTCTGCAGGTCCTGACTTACCCCCGACAAATACAAAAAAAGCCTTATCTTCAGGTCGTTTGTAAAGGGCAATCCCCATGGGAGCCCTGTCTGTGTCGCCGTTAAAAACTATTAAATCTCCATCATCAAGAGGGATCATATCCGGCACACGGAATACCCTAATGCGTTGTCCCAGTCTTTCCGTTACCACAGCTATATCAATAGTGTCGCCACAGAAAGGGAATCCGTAGGCTATGTCGACATTGTTGGGAACTCTGAGTTCCTTAACCACGTTGACTATTTTGCCTTCCAGGTTAAAGATAAAAAGAGCACCATCCGCATTCTTATCGGTGCCAATTATAAGACTCTGTGCGGGATCAGAAGGATGTATCCATATTGCCGGATCATCGGTATCCCATTTGACGGTGTCTGTGACTACTACGGGTGAGATGGATGCAAAGGGGATGGAGTGATTGTCAACGGGTTTATTGATGCAACTGATCTGGGTTAACAGCAATAAAAATAACAATACAGGATGTTTTGTCATAACGGTTTAATTATTAATTACATAATTTTACAGATTAAATGTTTTCCTTTGTGTCCCTTTGTGTTATCCTTCGTGTCCTTCGAGGTTAATTACTTTATGAGTTTAACCACAAAGGGCACAAAGTAACACAAAGATTTTATTTTTTAAGGATTAAGAAAATCTGATTTTATCAGATCCAGCATACCGGGGCTTACTTCCACCTTTCCGTTTTCGTTCACACGTGTGAAATAGGCGGTTTCATACATTACAAAGCCATTAAGGCCGGGATGGCTATTCACTCTTTGTATCTCATCCTTTGTAGCCAGGAACGTGCCTTCAAAAGTCATTCCATGAAAATCACCCTGCATGTATAATGATTTTCCGGCTTTAGAGGTTACTGAGCTGAAAATGTCGGTAACCTTATCCAGTGACCATGGTCTGAGTTTCCAGATGCCACGGAACTCCAGGTCGTCTGCTATTTCTTTTACCCAGGTTTCCCATTGCCACTCAAAATTAGGTGGCATTGCCGGCAATCTGCCCAATCCACGTTCATCGGGCATGAGCATATCGGAATTCAGGTGTATGGTAATACCTTTTTTCCTGGTTTTAATCAATCTCTGTGCTTTCCTGAGAAATTGAGTATATGTATCTCCGTTAATGCGGCTGATTGTCGGGTAATCGGTTCTTCCGCCGGATGCCTCCAGCACCGGGTCATTAAAACCATATTCCCAATATTCGGGCGACCGGGTATGATTGGCAACCCGATAGTTTATTCCATCCACACCTCTATCCAGACAGAAGCGTGTCATGTCAAGCCAGTATTCCTGTACTTCAGGATATATGGGATGCATATTCCCGAACATATATTCAGGTTTTCCACAGGCTGCTGCAATAAATCCCTGCTTATCAAAAGAGGTCCATCCGGTTATTTCATACTCTCCGAAACCGTAAAAATCCTTATAGTGTTCTTCCATCTTTTGCAGGTCACTTATTTCTGTTAGAATTTCAGTTGTTTGAAGATAGCGATCAAGTTGTTTTGACACCTGTGACCGGAAATAACTGTGAGGGTGAGTATCAAATTTTACAGGTCCGGTGCTGAGTGTATGGGGAATAATTTGTCCGTTACTGCCGACAAGTTCAAGGATATTTCCGTTTTCATTGTTGAAATCACCGTTTCCTTCCGTAAGGGAACATTTTACAAGGATGTATGTGTGTTCGGCAGGGATTTCCAGTTTTTCCAGGTGAAGCACCCTGCACTTTTTCCAGTAAGGGAAACGGAATCTCCATTCGATGTTTTCCCTGAATGTCAGGGGCCCGGTATATGGAACAAACCGGTTGTTTGTCGGGCTGGAAAACAATGATATATGTTTTTCCTTTACTCTTGTAGGGAGATCATCTCCTTTTACCAGCCGGATTGCTGTCACAGGCTCTTTGAATTCATACGTTCCGGGTTTACGTTTCAGGTTCATATGGGGATACCTGGCAGCGAAAGGTCTTATCTGTGTGAAAATTCCCCTGATGTCCCGGTATGCCATATCTCCATCCGGTAAAGGCAGGGTATGTGGTAACGGAGTTCCAAATCCGCCTCCTTCAAAAGGTTTGATCTCTGCATAGAATTCAATTCCGTATTTATGTGCAGAGGCAGTGGCTTCAGCGAGCAGGTCAAATCCGTGGGGATAGTTTTCATACAATGTTGTCCGGGTATCGAACATCCACTGGTGACGGGAAACGCCGAGTGAAGCGAGGCATTTGTGCAGTTCATCCAGTTGTTCTTTATTCATGTAACATTTATGGTTGTTGTAATATTCGTCCGGTCTGGGAACAGGGGTTCCATATCTGCTTCCTCTGTGGGTAACACCGATGTTATCAGTATAGTCGGTCGTGGCCAGGAGTTTTTTACCTGTTGAACTTTTAGTGACGGCACAGGCAGTTGTGATAAAGGTTCCGGGTATGGTTGCGAGGGTAATCATTCCCATTCCGGATGCGGAATGGGTAAGGAATTTACGGCGGGTGATATGGTTTTGCATATTTATGTTTTTTTAAATAATTCTGCCAGCCCGGTACTCCCTTCAATCCTGCCATTATTGTTCATTCTGGTATAGTGATTTGTCTCATACAGGGAAAATCCATTTAATCCAGGGTGATTGTTAACCATTTCAATTTCATCTCGGGTGTAATGAAAAGGTCCGTTAAATCCGGCATCCCTTATTTCCTGCATTTTTCCTTCAAAGTAAAAAGGTTTATTCGCTGCCATGGTAACAGCACTGAAGGCATCAATAGCTTTTCTCAGGTTCCAGGGGCGAAGCGTCCATGCTCCCCGAAATTCAAGATCATCGGCAATTTCCTTTACCCATGTCTCCCATTGCCATTCAATATTGGGAGGCATCCAGTTAAGATGTCCTTCACGATCGTCAGGTAAAAGCATCTGGGCATATAATTGTATAGTAATTGATTTGCCACGACTTTTAATTAAGTCTCGTGCTTCGCTTAAAAATTTTGTATATGCATCTCCATTAATTCGTTTTATAGCCAGGCAATCTGTTCTTCCGCCGGTTTCTGCAATCACAGGTTCATTAAAGCCGTATTCCCAGTATTCAGATGATTGGGTATGGGTGGATGATCTGAAGTTTATCCCATCCACACCACGATCCAGGCAGAAGCGTATCAGGTCAAGCCAGTGTTTACGTACCTCAGGATAAATGGGATGAAGGATGCCGGTCATATATTCGGGTTTACCGCAGGCTATGGCTATATATCCCGTTGAATCCAGGGTATATAATTCAGTTATTCTTTTACGGACATTAAAATTGTAAAAATCCTGGTAATGATACTGCACTTTTTGCTGATCCATTAATTCCGATTTCACTTCAGGTAACTGGAAATATCGAATAATCGGCAATGAATTATTATATTTATCCCTATATGCAACAGGCCCTGTCCCGTGAGTGAATGGAATACTTTTTCCATTCACATCTTCCAGTTCAATGATACTTCCATACTCATTAGTAAAATCTCCTTTATTATTCTTCAAAGAACAACGGATAAGGATATATTTATGGTTTTCCGGTATCTGAAGTTTTTCCAGGTGGAGGATTCTGCATTGTTTACTTTTTGGAAAACAAGGCCGCCATTCTACTGATTCACGGAATGATACAGGCCCTTTATAGGGAATAAACCTATTATTTTTATCGCTGGTTAGAACAGAGAGGTGTTCCTGTTTAATGAGTGTCGGGGAATTATCACCTTTTACTAATCTGATTTTGCAGATATGGCCTCCGCATTCAAATGTTCCCGGCCTGCGTTTCATTGAAAAATGCGGATTTTTGGCTGCAAAAGGAAGTATTATTGGATAAATACCGCGTAAATCTTTAATGGCTGGTGCATCTTCCGGGAGAGGCAAGGTGTGTGGAAGTGCTTCACCAAAACCACCTCCTTCGAAGGGTTTTATCTTGGCATAAAATTCAATACCATGGGCGTGTGCGGATTTAACGGCTTCGGCAAGCAGGTCCATTCCACCCGGATAAGTTTCATATATGTTCCAGTAGGTATCAACGATCCATTGGTGACGGGTGACGCCAATAGATGCGAGATATTTGTGCATATCATCCAGCTGGTTTCTGTCAAAGAAGCAATTACATTTACCCATATTGCACGTATAGTCAGTTGTAGCCATGAGTTTATTCCTGCCTCCTGCATTTGACTTTACACAAGAGGTGTACAGGAAAGGTGTTACGGCACTGCTAAAAGCAACAGCACCCATCCCGCAGGTTGTGCGGGTTAAAAATGAACGGCGGTTTATTTTTTTTAGCATAATTATCATTCTTAAGTTCAATTCGAAAAGTTAACGAAGCGAAGCAAAGGAGGGGTACTTGAAGCTTGCGACATTTACAGAATACCCGGCTACTCCTTCGACAGATGGTTCAGGATCATAATAATAGATCACTGCATCCTCAATTAATTTATGAGACTCATAATTCTGTGCATTGGAAAATACATAACAAAAAGTTAATAAAAATAAGGAAAAGTATCCTGTCAAAACAGAATGAATGCAATGTAAAAAAAATCTTCGTTTTATAATTTCCATAGTAAGTAATTATTAATCAAACTTTACCGAGTACAGATCACAATCTTTCATCACAAACCGGAGTCTAACCGGTTTACCCGCCAGCTTCTCAAGATCAGGGGATCCTTTCCAGCAAACCTTTCCTTCGATCTCATCACCTACCATTTCATTACAGTCTTCCAGATTGAATCCCGGTACTGGTGTCCCATCTTCTTCCTGTATTTCTATTTGTATTTTTCCTCCCGTGGAAGTGCTATAGTTTATTATCAACTCTTTCCCTGAAAATATCAGTGGTTTGGTTAACAATTCTCCATCATTAAAACCGGCTCTTACTGACACGAAACCGTCAGTGCGCAAAACATACCGGTAACCATCCTTATGGTAAACGGATATTTCTTCAGGTGAAGTAGGAACAACATTAAGTGCCATGTAATTTGCCCTGTTTTCCCAACCCGCAGGATCAAGTCCGGGACGTATAAAGGCTTCTTTAAACACACGATCATAGGAAACTGAACCCGCCCGTGAAGTCATGAATAAAATATCCGTTGAGCCCACATTTCCACTGACAGGCTTGCCTGCGATCTTTCCGTATTGGAAACGGGTAGGCAGGGAAATATAAATTTGAGGAGCACGGAAATATGGATGGGTCTGACTGGTATAAAGATTTTCCCCGGGAAGATTAGGATTCATTGCAACGGGTTCAGTCCAGTTTTTAAAATCCATAGATGTTGAACGGGAAATGGACCTTAATTTTTTTTCTCCAGGGTTTTCAATAAATGTCCGGAAATAACATACATATTGTTGTTCTGTTTCTGACCAGAATGATACGTTCTGTGAGTCAAAGTATCCAAATATCATTACCGGCTTTTTATCCCTTTTTTTCCAGTGTATCCCGTCGGCTGAAATAAATGCGTGTAAACCACTTTTCTTCGTGCCTGCCAGGGCTTTATATCTTTCCTTTTCATTCACACCGTAACGTGTATCCAGAAAAGGAGAGAAATTGTGAGTGAATGGAGGCAGTTTTGCCAGAATTACGTTATTCTTTTTTGTTCCGTTTCTTTCATAAATACCAAGTTCTGGAAAAATCCATTCATGCCCGTCAGTACTTTCCGCATAGCAGGTATATTCTGCTGTGGTACCATCCGTCTTTATTTCTGATGAGGTTTCATCGATGATACGGTAATATGCCCTGTACAATTCTCCGTCCTTTATAACAGTCATATAACCGCCCTTTACAGGAGATTCGGGCAGGGGCAGTTTCACAGGGGAATGTAAGCGCAATTCAAGTCCATTGAGATCATCAATAAGCAGGCTATCTACAAAAAGCTCCAGGCGGGAGCCTATATTGACCGGATATTTCACAGGTGCTTTTTGTGATTGCCCGTATCCGGAGAAGACAGAAAGAATTAAGAGTAAAAAAGCTATACATAGCACTTCAGGAAAACAACTTCTATTTATTTTCATAAAATTCATTTTGTTTCAATTTTGTGCACAAAAGTTTTAAGGTTAAAAAAAATCCTCAGTTTATAGGATGTCAATTTATAAACTGAGGATTTTTTGTCATAAAATTGTCGGATTAATCATAACCGGGATTTTGTTCTAACACAGCAGCTGTGTTCTTTTCAATCTCACTATATGGGATAGGGTATAAATTCTGATGATCTTCATATGTTAAAAGAGGATTATATTTTTGTGTTCTTTCAACAATTAATCCTAATCTGTAAAGTGTTAAAAGTCGAAAAACTTCCAGATGAAGTTCTCTTAATCTTTCATCGAGAATATAATCGATATCCACTTCGGAAGGATTCACATCAGGCGCCTGTGAACGGCGGCGTACAACATTGATATCTGCTGCAGCATTAACAGGATCGCTATTCCCAAGATGAGCTTCAGCTCTTAAAAGATAGGTTTCAGCAAGGCGTATTATATAATTATCACGGTATGTATTTCTTGCCGAACTGGTTAAAGAACCAGGCACAGTTTGATCGGGAAGGTAAAGATATTCAGGATGTCTCCCAACTGTTGTGCCTTTGGCTGAATAAGGGTACCAATCACGGGTAGAATCTGATTCAGCCGAGTATTTCAATGGCACATTATCTCTGTATACCCATTTTCCATAATGATCTGAGGCTGGGTTCATCACGGGCAGATCACGTATCATATTATATTTTGAATTTCTGATATCCTGGTTATAACCGCTTCTTTCCCACAGTTCCCAAAGGAAAAAGTTGGTGGGTCTCATACCGCCAATACCGCGCCCGGAAAGGTAAGTATTTGGTTGAGGAGCGACGAGGGCTGTTGAACCGTCATCATTATATACACTGGCTCTATAAGTGCGTGGGCAGGCTTGTCTTTCAAGTGCAAATCCGCCTCCATTTCCTCCAGGAATATCATGTGCGTATTGTGTAACCCATATAGCTTCAGTATTTCCGGTTGAACGGTTTTGGTTTCCCGGCCTGAACAAATCCCAGAAAACATCTCCGCCATAGACGGTGTCGTTAAAAGGAGCAGGGAATCTGTTACCTTCCGGATCAACCTGAGTACCAAATCTTTCTGTCATTAAAGCCATGCCCGGGTATGTTATAACAAAAGTTGCTGCATTAATAGCATCCTGCCACTGTTCCAACGATATATACACTTCGGAGAGGACGTGATATGCAGCAAGATTACTAATCCTTGAATCATCTACTTCATTAATATTCTGCAGATTTTCAGCAGCAAATTTTAAATCAGAAGCAGCCTGTAAATATGTTTCTTCCCGGGTAGCCCTTACGTAATCTCTTTTAGGTTCAGTTGTTTCTTCCAACGTAATAGGAACGCCCCCATACATATTGGCCAGCATTTTATACATGTATCCACGAAAAAACATAGCTTCTGCTTTAATCAGTATATTTTGTTCTTCAGTTAATTCACTCGCAGGGGCATCAGCTCTTTGAACAATAGCGTTTGCATCGTAGATAATGCGATAAGCCGGTTGCCATAAGTCAGAATAAACCGATCCACTTGTTGGTTGAAGATTTCCTGCTCTATTTATTAAACCGGCAGCGCTCGTGCCATGAATAAAATCAGTGCCGTGAAATCCTGCATAAGGAAAACCTCCTGCAGAAGAGCCATCCCAAAAATCGTTCCTGTATCTGAAATACAGATTTACTACAGCTGCCTCGAAATCATTATATGATACAAAGGAATTTTCTGGTGCATAAAAATCCATTGGAGTTTCTGTTAAAAACTCTTTTTCAAAGGTTTCACAGGAAAAACTGATAATTACCAGCAGCAGCAGTAATTTCCATGTTTTCATTCTTAGAAAACCATTTAAGTTATTAAAGATGTTATTTGATTTCATAATTTTTCAGTTTAAAATTCAACATTGAGACCTAAAGTATAGCTTGTCATAACAGGCCGGCCATCAATAGAAATAGGCTCTCCTGTTTCAGGGTCCCAACCGGGCCATTTCGTCCATGTAGCTAAATTCTTTCCGCTCAGATAAACGCTAAGCCGTTGAAATTTAAGCTTTTTCAGCAGATCGGATGAGAAATTATAGGATATGGAGACGTCCTGTAGCCGCACAAAATTTCTCTGAACCCATCTGTCACCTGCTTGCCCTCCCTGTGAAATAGGGATTCCATGATAAGTAGCGTTTGGATTATCGGGTGACCAGAAATCAATTTCTTTAGGTAAGTTACGCCGAAAAACGCTGTTTGATAAAGACCAGCTATCCAGATCATCTTTACCGAGGTAATAATTTTTACCTCCCTGGACAGAATTTATGAATAAACGTAAAGTCCAGTTTTGATACCGCACTTCATTATTCATGCTAAAACGGTATGCGGGATCGGCATAACCAATTATTAGCCTGTCATCCGGTGTAATTGTTCCATCTTCTGTAATATCCCTGACTTTATAACTTCCGAAATTATAACCTGCAGGATACACTTCACCTATTTGCCAGAATTCACCGGTTATTTCATAAGTGTAGATAGCACTCAGAGCCTCACCAATAAACAATCCTTCCGATACCAGGTCATCCTCTTTTCCGTCTCCATCATTGTCAAAACCAAGCAGTTCCTTTAATTCATTTCTGTTTCTTGAAAAAGCAAATGTGCTGATCCATGATAAATCATGCTTTTTTACATTTACAGTAGATAACAATAAGTCGAGACCATGATTATGTATTTTTCCGAGATTATCAGGAAATTGTTCGTACCGGCTAATTCCGGGTATGTCAACATTATATAGGAGGTCAAATGTATTGTTATTGTAATAATCGATTGTACCGAATAATCGTTGGCCAAGAAGACCGAAGTCCAGTCCAATGTTAATACCTTTAGTGGTTTCCCATTTCAGATTTGAACTGGCCAGGCCACTGATACTTTGAGTATAAACTGATCTTTCGTCACCGGTTATATAGTTAAATCCGCCTTCAACTGTTGCGAGGGTTTGATATCGGGCAATAGTACGGTTACCATTTGAACCATAAGACATTCTGATTTTAAGATTATCCAGCCATTCAAAATTATCGTATATAAATGCTTCCTGTGATGCAACCCATGCAATAGCTATGGAAGGGAATATTCCAAATTTATTTTTTTCACTAAAACCTGAAAAACCATCCCTGCGTATCGTTCCTGTTAAAAGATATTTATTGTTATATCCGTAAAATAATCTTGCCATCTGGTATAAACTGGCTTCTTCCCATGCCCCGGATGATACAACGTGCATTTCTGCATTTCCCGCTTGAAGGCGGTTATAGCTCAAGGCATTATTAACAAAATCAGATGCAGATGCCCCGGTATTATTAAAAGAACGTTTCTCCAACCCATATACTAAAGTTGCATTTATATTATGGAGCTCATTCAGCACCCTTTTATAAGTAATAATATTATCAAGGGTCCAATCGTAATTAAAGCTTTCTGTTTTATATCCACTTCCCCTGAAATTAGCTCCATATTCTTCAAACCGGTATCTGCTTTGGTTCAGGTAGCTGTTACTGAGATTCATTCTGTAACTTAATCCTTTAATATATGGGATATTTATATCAGCATAAATATTACCGGAAATATTTAATCTTGTATTTAGATCATCTGCCCCTGATGACAAGAAAGGATTGATAAGCTGTCCTCCGGGGTAAGAAACAAAATCTCCATTTACATCATATACTGTTATATATGGGTTATGTTCATACCTTAATCTTGGAGATATCTGTGCGCCGGAATAATCACTTCTTGCTAAAAATGATTGAATCCCAACGGTCAACCAATCAGTTATGGTATTGTCGATATTAATTCTTGCATTTACTCTGTTGTAATCCTCATTTACCATATATCCTACCTGGTCACTATATCCGATTGAGAGATAATAATTATTGTATTTTGTTTTGTTACTGATTGACAGGTTATGATTTTGTGTATGTATGTTATCCCGAGTAACAAGATCATACCAATCTGTCAGTATTCCGGCTTCATAGGCTCTGAGTGCTTCAGTAGTTTCCAGTCTGGAGGTAAAAGAATAAGCAGGATTTGGTTCAAGATAACCTGATTCCGGAGTTCTGCTCTGTAAATAGTCAGATCGTTCAGTTTTCAATATAAAGTAATCAACATCAGGATAATCAAAGGTTTTATGTGGTTTTTGATATGCGAACTGACTGGAATAATTGATTACAGGTTTTCCGTCTATTCCTCCTGATTTCGCTGTGGAAATTATAATAACCCCGTTAGCTGCCTGCGATCCGTACACGGCTGTTGAACTGGCATCTTTTAAGACATCTATGGATTCGATGTCATTTGGGTTCAAATCAATAATATTGCCCCGAAAAATTATTCCATCGACAACTATTAAAGGTGCCATCGTCCCTGAGATAGTAGTTCTGCCACGTATAGTAAATTCCGGTTCCTGACCTACCCTGTTTACTTGTCCTACATTTAAACCGGGAACAGATCCCTGTAAAGATTGCATAATGGAGATATTCGGCTGTTCCTTAAATGCTTCGATATTTGCTCTTACAACAGAACCTGTAAGATCACTTTTTCTCTGTGTCCCATATCCGACCACAATAACTTCTTCTATCTGCGCATAATCAACCTCCAGGTTAATATTAATCTCAAGCTTGTCTCCAATAACTATTTTTTGGGTGAGATAACCCACGAAAGAAAATACCAGATTGGCATCAGGCCCCGGAACCTCAATACTGTATTCTCCGTTTAATGAGGTTATTGTGCCAATTGTTGTGCCTTCGATAATTATGTTTACCCCGGGAATAGGCTCTCCTGTTTGTGCATCTGTTACTATACCCGTTACTTTCCGTTGTCCTGGCTGTTCCAAAGGCGTTATAATTATCAGATTGTCTTCAAATACTTTGTAAGTAAGCTGAGAATCAGTGAGTAATCTATCGAGTATCTGGTGAACATTGGAATCATCTGTTTTGAAAGTGATCCTTTTATTCATGAACAACAGATCATCACTGTAGAAAAAGCGAAACTCACTTTTATTCTCTACTTCTCTCAGAATTTCTCTGAGGGGGGTGTTGTTAAAATTAAGGTTAAACTTCGTACTCTGAGAGTACAAACTGGCTTGTAACTGAATAACACAGAACAGTGTTAAAATGAATCCGATTTTCATGGTTAGCAGTAGTTTTTTACATCCTGATGAATAATGCGGATAGTTAATAAATAGTTTTTTTTTCATACTTTTGTTGTGGTTTTAATTAAACATTTACAATGACATTGATATGAAGATGTCATTGTGTTTTAAAATCAATAAATGAGCGTGGAATGTTAACGGCATTCCGCGCTTTTTTGCTTTTTGTTTAGTTTACCATAGGCTGAAATATTTGGTGATTTAGTGATTTAGTGATTTAGTGATGTTGGGGCAAAGCTATGTCTTGGCCCTGCGTTTCTTACCCTTGATCCCTTGATCCCTTACCTGAACAGATCTCTGTATTTCTTCCTGAATTCTTTATTTTCTTTGAATACTATGGTTTTCCCTTCAATCTCAAATTCGATGGGAGCGGTGAGACTCATAGCTCTGAGAACCTGTTCAACAGATTCATTTGCCAGCGTGCCGTTGAATCGGAATGACTTCAGTTCTTCATCACGGAACACGATAACCACATCATAACGTCTTTCCAATTTAACAGCCAGCTGTTCCAGTTCCTCACGGTAAAATATCCAGCGGGTATCTTTCCATGAAACGTTAGGCATTACATCAACATTTTTTTCCAGTAGCATCCTTTTTTCCCGAACAGTTTCTTTCAGTAAATCTTCTTTTGCGATTTCAGCTAATTGTGGCTCGTCCTGATCAGTATTCATATCAAAATTCTCCGTTTCTTTATAAAATGTTAACCGCTGTTTAGGTTCCATGATAACTGAAGTTTCCGCAGCGGCTTTTTTGGTATGAGGATCAATCTTCTCAACCTGTAACAATCCCGATACAAGTGTGGTTTCAATTATTTTTTCTTCCGGATAGGCTTTTACATTGAATTCTGTACCCAGAGCTTTTATGTTTATTAAACCGGTATTTACTATAAAAGTCTTCTGTAAATTCCGGGCTACATCAAAATATGCTTCACCTGTCAGTTCAACCTCACGTGATGCTTTACCAAAGTCAACAGCATATTTGAGTACGCTTCCGGCATTTAAGGTCACCCTGGTTTGATCAGGAAGAATAATGGAGGATTTGGATCCCAACGGAACCCGTATTTCCTGATAGGCGAGACTGTTATTGTTTTTATGAAATTTAATCAGCGAGGCGGAAATATTCCAGATTGAGTACGAAATAGCCAGAACAGCGGCAACACGGAAAAATATGCTGAAAATGGTTGAATGTCTTCCTGCAGGAAGAACAGATTGCGATTTGTTAATCTTTTTCAGGAAAAAATTATATGCTGATCCGGAATCGAATTCATCGGGATTATGTGTTCTTTTACCGGCAAGCCAGATCGTCCTTAAATCATCAAAAGCTGCTTTATTTGCAGTGTCTGCTTCAAGCCATGCAATAAATTCCGCTTCTTCCTTCTTGGTTAATGACCCTGTTAAATAACGGATCATCTGTTCCTGGTTGTTCTCTTCTCTTTTCATATATTCAATGATTACTATTACAGACAGTAAAAAAACCTGCGAGGGTTAAAGGCTATTACTTTTTTTTATTTTATTTTTTTGGAAGTGTATATTTGTGAAAAAAGATTTTGGTTAATGGGTTATTGGATTATTGGGTTATTGGGTTATTAGGTTATT
>CAYVTV010000081.1:0-15856 GCA_964454295.1 uncultured Bacteroidaceae bacterium | reverse complement strand
CAATTCCGGTATTCCCGGTTTCTCCCATACTATATCTTAGTTTCAGGAGGGATATTGTCTCCAGATTGTCCATAAAAGATTCGTTTCCAATATGCCAGGCTACAGCCATAGAAGGGAATACACTATATTTATTCTCGGATGCCAGTCGTGAAGATCCATCCACACGTCCGGTCAGTGTTAATAAGTAACGATCATCGTAAACATAATTTGCCCTTAACATATAGGATTCCAGTGCCCATTCCGAAAGACCTGTTGAATAATTTTTTATCACGTCAACACTACCAATATTGTGATATAACTGATGCTCATAAGGTAACCCTGTTCCGTTCAGAGAAGTGGATGTTGATTTATTCCTTTGTATACCATACATGGCTGTCACATTCACACGGTGCTTATCAAAGAATATATCATCATAAGTAAGAATGGATTCATACAAGGTGTTTAAAGTGTTACTTTGTGTTTTTGATACTTCTGATATATAATCCCTGTAATATGTTCCCCTCGTATAAAACTGAAGATCAGGTGAATATGTTGTGCGTAATGTCAGATGTTCAGGGATAAAGGTTAATTCACCATAAACTGTTCCCAGAATACGGCTCTGTAATCTTTCATCCAGGCTATTTTCCCGCTGCATATCAAAAAGCGGATTCCTGTCCCCAAGCTCATCCTCCATACGTATATTTCCTTCTTCGTCATAAGGTAAAGCCATAGGCGAATTTTTAATTACCTCTGTAAAAGCCACTGAGTAATATGTCTTGCTGTCACTTAGAAAAGCTGACATACCCACACGCAACCATGGAGCCAGGTTCTGATCTACGTTGAAACGGCTTGAAAGCCTTCTGTAATCATTATTAGCGACGGTAGCCTTGTGATCATCCAGAGAAGCCGAAATAGAATATTTTGTTTTTTCAGTTCCACCACTTACACTCAAGGTATGCTTCTGCTGAAATCCCTGGTCAAAAACAAGGTCCTGCCAGTCAGTTGTCCGGTTCTGAGCTATTGCTTCCAGTTGCCATGGAGCAAAAATAGCTGCATCAGTTGTATATGTGCCGTCGAGAATGTATGCATCCCTTTTAAACTGCGCATATGTGGGCGTGTCCATCAGGTCAAGCCTTTTAAAAGTATATTGCGGGCCTGCATAACCATTGTATTCCACCACAGCTTTTCCTTCTTTCCCGCGCCGGGTAGTTATCAGTATCACACCGTTGGCAGCCCTGGATCCGTAAATAGCACAGGAGGATGCGTCTTTCAGGATTTCAACAGATTCAACATCACTGGGATTTATATCCATAAGGCCAAATTCCACAGGAACACCGTCCATGATAATAAGTGGTGCATTACTTCCTGCAAGAGAGCGTTGCCCTCTGATCAGGATACTTGAGTTCTGACCCGGACGAAAACCTCCCGCAGTGATCTGTACCCCGGCAGACTGCCCCTGTAATACATTCTCGATGGAATATACTGCTTGTCCGACTATATCTTCCCGCTTTACAGAAGAAATAGAACCTGTAAGGTCACTTTTCTTCATGCTACCATAACCTACCACAATGACTTCGTCTAAGCCGACCATTTCTTCCTCCATCATCACAGAAAAGGTTGTCTGTCCATCTATCATGACTTCCTGGGTCTTCATCCCCATAAAAGAAAAAACAAGGATTTCGGCATCAGGAGGTATAGCCAGTTCGAAGTATCCTTCAAGGTTTGTAATAGCCCCAATAGTAGTGCCTTTCACAACTATTGAAACTCCAGGTAAAGGCTGGTTATTATTATCTTTAACTATTCCTGAAACGTTTTTCTGCTGTAAAGCAACAGGAGTAATTACAATAATTTTATCCAGAACTTTAAACGACGAATTTGTAAATTGTAAGGTTTCTGAGAGCACCTTGCTGAGTGGCTGATTAACCGCAGTAAGGCTTATGGAGCTTGTAACATCAAGCTGATTGTCTTTATAAAAGATGGTATAATCGCTCTGGTTTTCAATTTCCCTGAAAACATCCGCGATAGTGCCATCCACTATCTTCATGCTTACACGGGCAGTCTGTGAGTAAGTAACTGCGGTAAGCTGTAGAGTAGCCAGTAATATAAGTACACTTGATAGTTTCATAATCCGAAAAATTGATGTTAAGTATTTCCCGGAAGAAATACCACGTTTTAGTAGTTTTTTCATAAATTTGCATTTGAATGGTTAATAATTTGCCGGACATCCACGGTCAAATGAATTGTACGGCGGTTAACTGATTCGATGAATCGGGAGTAGTTTATAACACTCCCGGTTTTTTTTACTCTTTTATTTTCTCATAGGCATGTCTCGTTAGTTAAATGAATTTCTTTTTTTTATTTCTATTTTTTACCCGGTCTGATATAAATAGTTGTTCCCTTTACTTCTGTCTGAAGGGGAGTTATAATGCTTATCGCTTCCAGAACCTGGTATATAGTTTCATTATTCATGAATTTACCTGAATAGGTTTCGTTTACCGGTATGCGCTTATCAATCACTATAATCATACCATACCATCTTTCCAGTTTCCTTGCCATTTCATAAAGTGATTCCCGATGGAAAACAAGGTGGTCATTTTTCCAGGCCGTAATAACCTCTTCTGTCGCTACAACAGCTTCTTTAGCAGGAATCTTGTCGAGAGACTTATCTGCTTCAGCGTACTCAACAATCTTGTCAATTCTCATTTTAGTATTCTCCTTATCATAAACAGCTTTTTCCTTTGATTTAAGAACTATTTCTTCTGTTAAGACCGGAGAGAATTTTTTAGTAATTACTTTTACCTGCCCTTCTATTACAGTGGTTTCAATATTCTTTTCATCGGGATAATTTTTCAGATTGAAACTTGTGCCGAGAACCACTACATCAAGGTCTGAAGTCTGAACAATGAAAGGTTTTTCAGGGTCTTTTGCAACCTCAAAAAATGCCTCTCCTTCAATACTCACAGATCTTGATTCAATTCCAAATTTACCCGGATATATGAGCTTGCTCCCTGAATTCAGCCATATCTTTGTCCCATCAGACAATTCCATGTAAGTTCTCGAACCGTATGGGGCGGTTACACTATTTAAATTCTTATCTGCCAGTAACCAGGATTTTTCCTCTCTTTTATATACAAGAATGGTAGTAATAACAGCAAAAGCTATTATTGCCGCATACCTCATCGTTGTCAGCATCCTGCTCTTCAAGGTTACAGGAGGCCTTAACATCTCTTTCAAAACAGATGCATCACTATTGATATCTTCACTTTTAATTCCTGTTTTATCCATTACTCCTTCAAATATTCTACACAACTCTGCTTTCCGGCCGGATGATGCTTTCATCCACTTACTGTATAACAGGAATTTAAGAAAATCCTCATCATCCTCTTTATTTAGCATGGTATAAAGCTCATTCAGTTCTTCAGTGGATAAATCCTCAGCTAAAGTCCGATCCAGGATTTTCCCTATTTCTTCTTTTCTTTCCATAATTATAATAATGTTATATTAATAACACACGAAAGTTGAATTACCGTGACAGAAGACAATAAAAAATAATTGGTGAAATTTCGATCCCCTGGTAATCAGTTTCAAATTTAAAACCAGAAAAGGATAAATGAATTAGGAAATATTTTATTCGGAACCTTGAATCTGCCCGCAGAACAATCCCACTCACCACCCGTCACCCGTCACCCGTCACTTGTCACTTGTCACTTGTCCCTGCTCTCATCCATGCACACTCTCATCCCCTCCTGAACTCCCCCAGCTTCTCCCTCAAATACTCCAGCACTCTCCTTATCTGTGTTTCAACTGTATTTAATGAAATATTAAGTTTCTGTGCAATTTCTTTATGTGAAAGCCCTTCTTCACGGCTTAACAGAAAAACCTGCCTGCGCTTTTCGGGAATTTCTTTTATGACCTTGTCATATAAAATTTTCAACTCATCATGATCCGATCCGGAGGTAATATAAGTGTCAACAGCAGTCTTATCTTTTAAGATAAATTCAGCATAATACCTGGCATTAACTCTTTTCCTCAGTATATTCAAAGATGCATTCCTTGTAGCATTAAAAAGATATCCTCCCCAGGATATGGAATCATCCAGTTGAAGACGTTGCTCCCATATCCTGGCAAATACCTCCTGTACAACCTCCTCTGCGTCTTCTTTAGATTTAAGTATGGAAAATGAAAAATGATACAGTTTTCTGTAATAACGGTCAAAAAACAAACTGAAGGCTTTAGTATTGCCTTGTTTTATAAAAATGACCAATATCTTGTCGGAAAACTGCATCAGGCAAAATTAATTTTTTCAAAAATATTTAATATTATTATAACATTAACAATTCGTTATATTTATAATAAAGCAAAGGCGTAAAGACGCAAAGTATTGATTATTAGTAATATGAGCAATATTAAAACGAATTCAATAAAATGGTTATTATCAGTGCAATATAATCAATATTACGAACCATTAAATCCAGGTAATATCTTTTTTAACTAAGTCAAGCAATATTTGGCCTGATTTTGCATTAATATTTACAATATCTTAATGAATCTCCATATTCCCCGGAAAATTCCTAATACCCTCCTCCATCACTCCTCAATCCTCACCTTCACCACCACCTTCCTCACACGCATCGGTTCATCACCGGAATTTACTCCGGGGCGATGTGCATCATCGGGGAAGAATATGAAAAACCCTTCCGAAGATGCAATCCGGTAATTATCTTTCTCAGCAGTGCCAAAAGATGCTTCCTTGGTACTGTCATATGGACTTACCTCTTTTGTGCTCCCGAGCGGAACCACCCCGATCTTCTCTTCCCCTGTTACCAGGTATTGAATATCAGCATACTTTCTGTGCGCTTCATACAGAATTTCTTCCTCATCCCGTGTAGAATACTCACTTATATTAACAAACAGATCATCTCCCTCAATATCGTATCTGCCGGTATTCATATTTTCCAGGTCATTATTGTTAAGAAATATAAATGCCTTCTCCCAGCGCCCGGGGTTTTTGAAATACTGAACTGCCAGTTCTCTCCGGTTTATTGATTCATCAGGTGTTATATTCCATCCATGTTTCCATTCACCCGACTGATACCATTCCGAAAGCTTGTCATCATTCCATTTTTCCGGATTTTCCGATACTGATTGATTACAAGAGTGTGTCATAGTTGTTAGGATTAATAAGCAAAGAAAGTAAGAATTTTTCATAATAGATTTATATTAAATTATCCTTTGTGTACCTTCGTGAAACCCTTTGTGTCCTTCGTGGTTACCCTCAGAACGTAATTAACCACGAAGGACACAAAGGGTTTCACGAAGGTACACAAAGAAAATACAAGTTTTTACTTTTTACTTCCTGATTCTGTTCACCATAATCCCCGCAAAGAATCCCACCATAAAAATCGCCATCGTTCCAAACACAATGGATAAGTATCCATGGAACGGACTTGCATACCTTTGCATGTTTTCGCCGGTAAAAATTATCGGGGAAAGACTCATCCACCCAATAATGAGTACGCCTGCAACCACACCAGCAATGGCCGCCGGGTTATTCACTTTTTTGGAAAAGTACCCCAGGAGGAATAATCCCAGCATCCCGCCGCTGAAGATGGATGCCAGTTTCCACCATGCATCCAGCACACTCTGGACATTGATCATGGCAATGGATATACATATGCTTAATAAGCTGAAAATAAATGATGCTGTATAGAGTATTTTCATCGACTTTTTACCGGTATCATCTCCTTTTACTGTTCTTTTCATGTAATCGGTAAGAATAACGGTAGCCGAGCTGTTAATACTTGTTGAAATGGTGCTCATCCCCGCTGCAAAAATGGATGCAATGAGCAGACCTGTTAACCCTGCCGGAAGGTTGTGTACAATAAACCAGGGAAATACCTTGTCGCCGGTTACCTCTGCAGGCAATAAGCCGGATCTGGCAGAAAAGTAACTGAACAAGCCTGTCCCGATAAACATAAAAAGCAGGGAAACGGGAATATACAACAACCCGCCGTAAAAAGCAGTCTTTTTCGCTTCCTTCTCTGAGCTGGCCGCCATATACCGCTGTATATAATTCTGATCTATCCCGTAATTCTGGAGATTGATCACAAAACCATATATCAGGACCACCCAGAATGTGGAGGTAGTTAATTCCGCACTCATACTTCCCATGCTGAATTTTTTATTCTCAGCGGCAATACGGAATAGCTGATCCGGTCCTTCCGGCATTGAGAACAGTAATACCACTGTACAGACCAGTGCACCGGCAATGAGTATGATCCCTTGTATGGCATCTGTCCACACAACCGCCTGTATCCCTCCAAGCAGGGAATAAACCATTACGCTCAGTCCGGTTATTATGATGATGGTTACGATGCTCCACCCCAGTATCACATGAAGGGTAAGGGCAAGCAGAAAGAGAATGGTTCCGGCACGCATAAGCTGGGTAAGCAGGTACATGGTTGAAGCATAATATTTTGCCCATGGCCCGAAGCGGATTTCCAGGTAGGTATAGGCTGAAGGACTGTTAACCGAGCGATAAAGGGGAACAAAGAATTTCATGGCCATAAAAATGGCAAAGGGAATGGATAGGCTGAAGACAAAAGGATTCCAGTTTGTCTGGTATGCCTGCCCGGGCAGTGCCAGATAACTTATACTGCTTACAAAAGTGGCAAATACAGACATGGAAATAACCCACGTGGGAATGGTATTGTTACCAAGGGTAAATGCAGCAGAGGACTTGTTTTTCCGGTAAAATGAACTGCCGAACAGAACAATGCCGGTGAGATAGAGAAGGAAAATTATGATATCGATGGGATGCATATTAAATTATAAGATTATTAATGAATAAATTGGCTTTATGGTTCCAGATTCAAGATTCAAGATTCAAGGTTCTTTATTACACAGATGTGGGTGATAATAACAGCAAGATGCAATTTTGAACCTGGAATTTGGAACCTTGAATTTATTTTCACAACCATTCCCGATAATTAATCTCCTCCTCCAGCAACTGTTTAATTTTCATCCTCTCCGGCTCCTTAAACTTCCGGAAAGGCTCTGTCATGAAGTCGTTGCATATCCCCATTACCGACAGGCCGCATTTTAATCCTTTAAGGTAACTGGAACCATAGTGCCCTACCCTGTATATAGTAGTACTGATCTGCATTACTTTTTTCTGCAATAGCATTATCTTTTCAAAATCACGGTTCAGCGCAGCCTGATATAAACTCACGTATAACTTCGGGAACATATTTGCTCCTCCATTAACACCACCATGTCCGCCCATCAGAACAAACTCGGCCAGGATCTCCTCCGGCCCAACCATAAAAGTAAAGTCAGTCCTTTCTCTTAGCAGATATCGTACCTGGTTCAGATAAGCAAGATTCTCCGAGCTGTCTTTTAATCCGATTATCCCTGGAATTTCAGCTGCTGCTTTTACTGTCTCAGGCGAAAAGATCACCTTGGTATATACCGGCATATTGTAAATAAAAAGAGGCAGTGGCATCTGTATCATGATACGGTTCAGATACTCGAGCAGTTCAGGCTGGCCTGAAGCATAATAGTAGGGAGGAGCCAGCACAACAGCATCTGCACCATTAACGGCAGCAGTCTTTGCCATATTAAGACTCTCTGTAAATGCGGAATCTGTTATTCCAACCAATACAGGAACACGGCCTTTCACCAGCCGGCATGTCCGTTCAATGAGTTCATTCCTTGTTTTATATCCCAGACCGGCAAATTCACCGGTTGTGCCCAAAATAAATACTCCGCTTACGCCTCCGGCAACAACATGTTCAATCAATCGCTCTAGGC
This sequence comes from uncultured Bacteroidaceae bacterium, assembly GCA_964454295.1. Lineage (GTDB taxonomy): Bacteria > Bacteroidota > Bacteroidia > Bacteroidales > CAYVTV01. The sequence continues at coordinate 8,065 of CAYVTV010000081.1, read as the reverse complement.
CTTCAATGTCCAGCGTATCATTATTCAGGAGAGGGGTAACAAGGGGAGGGACAATTCCGGTTAAGGGGAGAGGTAAAGGTTTATTCATATATTATCTTTTGAACCAATCATTTTATCCTGATACTTTCTTTTTGAATATTTTCGTAAAAGGGCGTGACAGAGTATTTTTTCATCCAGTCAGATTTTGAATATATAAGTGGTGAAATGATCTCTCCGGTTTCTAATTCCAATTCATAAAAATCATCCATCATTTTTGTTTCCATACTAAATGGTATGTTTTTTCGATTCAATAATATTAGCAGGTCCCAATCAGAATATTTGTCAGAATTACCACGAGCATGTGAACCATATAAATACACCTCTGAATCAGGATATTTTGATTTTGTCAGCCTGATAATCTTGTTTATTATTATATCATGTTCTTCCATGATACAAATGTAATCAAAATTTGAATCAGTATTGGATTTAGTCTGCGCTTCATTAAGAGAACCATTGATCCGGGAGAAATTACCTGTGTTAATATCAGAAATAATTTACTCAGAAAAATTTTACCAGGATTTATTCTTTATTGAATCTTAATATCTGTTGCTTTTAGATAATCAATCTTCCCGGCATTTAACGCCACATATTTAATCTTTTCCCTGTTCCACGTATAGCTTATATGCACAACTCCATCCTTGCCCTGTATCACTGCCGGATAAGAAAATTCACCGGGCTCATCCTCAAGCACAACCAACATTTTCCAGTTGATCCCGTCTTCAGATACTGCAACATTAAGAGGAGTTCTGGGCCCACCCCATTTGCCTTCCGTTTTGAAGGAATGATTATACACCAGCAACTGCAACCCATTTTGAAGTGTCACTGCATCGGTGCCGGAATTGGGATTGGGAAGCACGGAAGGTTCAGGCAGGCTCCAGCTGGTGCCTCCATCGGATGACCAGCTGCTGATAATATAGTCCTCCTTACTCCGTGCCAGGATCTGTAATCTTCCATCTTTATGGAACAATACACTGGGCTGGATGATATTGTATTTACCTTCGTCATCCACCGGACCGGTAATCCTCCATGTTTTCCCCATATCTTCGGTAATCTCAAAATGCATCTGCCATCTTTCAGCGGTTTCAGTACTTGAGGGGCACAGCAGAATGTTGTCATTCAATAATACGGGCTTATTTTTTACCGGTCCCAGAATATCCTCCGGCAATCGGATAGCTTCCGACCATGTTTTCCCGTTATCTTCAGACCTTTTTAACATACCCCACCATTCACGGGGATTAGGACCCACCTTATAAAACAACATAAGAGGCCCGCCCGGGTATTGGAAAAGTACCGGATTCCAGCACGGATAACGTTTCCCTGCATGCTGGACCCCGTCAGCCACACTCACGGGTTTTGTCCAGCTTCCATCCACTCTCCGGCTGATGTAAATCTCCACATCTTCATGTTTCTCATGGGTGCCGCCAAACCAGGCAGCAATTAATCCGGCCGGCGTTTCAACAATGGTTGAGGCATGACAGCTGGGGAAATCTGCCTGATCATAGATAAATTCACTGGTAAGAATCAGTGTGTCGGATACAGACTGGTCTTTTGATGAGGGATTGCAGGAATTTAGAAGTAACAATAAAAACAAAAAACAGGATGCTTCTAAAAGTCTTTTTGTAATAAGGATTACAGGGCTCATGTTTATAAATATTTATAAGTAAGTTAACCATGGAATTTTCTACACTTCCGTCTTAAAATAATTGATTTCAATTTAAAGGTTCTCCGGTATCGTAGATAACAGAACCTTTCAAATGCAAAATATAGTATTTATAAAGTTCTTCCCTTTGTGTTCCTTTGCGGTTAACAGAAATGTGTATTTAACCACAAAGGACACAAAGGTTATCACAAAGGAACACAAAGGGAAGAACTGTAATTTATTAGTTTCACTTATCTGTTTTTAATTCCGGAATAGAACCGTTACCAGTTAATTCTCCTTCAAGGATCCAGGACAGGTTGAAACGTGCTACCTGCATAGCTCCATAATGATGATCAGGCGAACCCTCAAAGAGCAGGAATATTGCACCATCGCCTGCTGTCCCGGGCCTGCCGGCACCAAGTGATGAATAGGCTGCCGGGCCTCCATACACCAGCCTTTTTACCGGCCAGGTTTCGCCTCCATCAAAACTTGCCCACACTGTTAATTTTTCTCTTTCTCCCCCGTCAGTGTCAGTGTTGCTATAAATCATAATATCCCGGTCCCTCACAGGTAACCTCACAAGTCCCCCTTTAAGGCCGTAGCCCCGGTGATAACCTCCCCCATCAGGGAGTATTTCATTGATCCTGAGGCTTTCCCATGTCTGCCCGCCATCACTGCTCCATGCTTCCCGCCGCAGAGACTCTTCCGGCCTGAGTTCGCGGGCTAGCGACTTGTCATAATATCCATCACAACAGCGGCTGTTATAATATATACGTCCATCATGCAATTCAGCTAAAGCAGCTTCTTCGGTAGTACCTTCAGGAAACAGACCGCTCACCTGCCATGTTGAACCATGATCATCACTAAAGAAAGCGCAACTATATATATAATCATCAGGCTTCCTGTCCGATGGATGCTCCCTGGCATGCGGACGAAATGTGCCGGTTACAATAAGCCTGCCTTTATAATTGCCATGCCGCAGGGTTATTCCACTTTCACCGGCATTGTTATGTAAAAAATAGGTATTTGTTTCAGTGTCTTCCCCATTCCAGGTACTTCTGTTTTTCAATCCGGCTTTTTCAAGCCACTTCATGACTTCATTAGGTTTCAGCCTGATACTTTCTTCACTCCATGTTTTACCATGATCACTGCTTCTCCAGAGTTTGTCAACAGAATCCCAGAGTCTTAGAACTAAAATGTCGCCAGTGTTTTCATCCGGAATAAAGTTACTGTCAAGAAATCCAAAAGGAACTTCTATGATCTCACTCCAGCTTTTACCCCCATCCTCACTACGTCGCAAGTGCCCCGGGTTGGGTTCAGGATGATAAGGCCTGTTTCTCAGGATAAGAACCGTACCATCGGTTGCAACGGCAAGGTATGGTTCACGCACATTAATGCTGTCACTGAAAACCATATCCTGGTAAAAGAACGGCTGTCCAATGAAAGACGCAAGATCGCCTTCTGCAGGCTTACCTGTTGCAGGGATAATCAACGCTTTTTCTTTTACTGTCGTTTTACAGCCGGTCGTAAATACGGCAAAGAAAACAATAATTAAAACTCCTGAATATTTTTTCATTTTTAATTTGTATTATTTGTCAGATAAATATGACATATTTTAATAATCATCATTTTTTTAATTTCCTGATAATCTCGACACAAGCTTCGGTAAAAATTCCCACATCCACTGAATATGATATGTACTGCACGCCAGCATCTCTCCAGTTTTTTGCTGACGATAGTGTATCGGTAAAAGTACCCACAATGATATCCCGCTTTTTTGCCTTATTGACGATTAACTCCATCTCTTTTATTACAGCAGGATGATTAACCTGACCCGGGTAGCCTAAAGATTGGGAAAGATCATAGGGCCCTATAAATATTATATCATATCCTTCCATCTCAAGAATTTCATCAAGATTTTCAATGGCTTTCCTGCCTTCCAATTGCAAAATAATCATCGTTTTATTGGCCTTGGGAAGGTATCTGTCAAATGGAACGGATGAATATGATGCGGCTCTTACAAATCTGCAAACTCCTCTTTGTCCCACAGGAAAATACTTTGCCGCATTAATACATGCTTTGACCTCAGCGGCAGTTTGGATTTGAGGTATCTGAACTCCAAAAGCTCCGGCATCCAATACTTTTGATACAGATATATCTCTTGAATCTTCAGTTCTTACAATGGGAATGATCCCGGAGACAACAGCCCCCCGAACCAGGTTTTGAAGATTCTCATAAGAAACATGCCCATGTTCCATGTCGAGAATGACAAAATCGAATCCTGCATATCCTGCTATTTCAACAAAAGCCGGATCAAGGGTTTTCATAAAAGGACCATAAACAACCTCACCGGCCTTTAATTTATTCTTAAAAGTATCAAGCATCGTTAAAATTATTAAATAAATTGGAGAATAGTATAAAACAATTGTTGTTAACGATTATTTAATGCGTTAAAATTATCTTCTTTAAAAAAACTGTCTTAAAGCAATTACCCCTGTATAAGCTATAAAACATGCAAAGATTAAAGCACTTATCAAACCTGTATTCAGCAATAATCCGGGTTTATGGTCACCCATCTCTTTTTTGTTGTTTATTAATATTAAGATAGCTCCGATGACAAACGGGAGAACAAATACAGCCGAAACCTGGGTGACAATTTGTGCAACAATGGGATTAGCCCCTGTTACAGGAACTGTGAGTCCGATTAATGCCGCAATTGCTGTTAATACCTTAAACTGTTTAGATTTGGTGTCTAATTCACCTTTTTTGTAATCTGCAATTAATAAAGGGGCAACCATTAAAATGGGAAATACTGAAGATAATCCTGCACTCAGTGCTCCTACAATAAAAATAGCTACAGCATATTTGCCGACAAGGGGTTCAAGTGTATAAACCATATCAAGCACCTTATGGATCACTTTGCCTTCATGAAAAAGTGCTCCTGTTGCAGTAACCATAATAGACCCACTGATAATAAACATCAGGATGGCAGAAGTCAGGGCATCTCTGGATTGTTCCCTGGTATTATTGATCCCCCATCCTTTCCCTTTCATCAATAAGGGTCTTACGACAAAAGTAGGTGCTGCCATAGTGGTTCCGACGAAAGCAGCCACCAGCAGTTTACCACCCGGAACCTGTGGAATGGAAGGAATAAATCCCCTGGCAATTTCACCAGGTGACGGGAGAACAATAAACATGGAAACAATAAATGAAATACCCATGATAGTCACAAATATCACCAGTATCTTCTCGAAAAAAGAATACTCTCCAACCAGCAGCATCGCATATAATGTTACAATCAAAAATACAGCTATTCCAAGAACAGCCAGGTAATTTCCAGTATTATCAGAAGGAAAAAACAAGCGAAACAATTCGAAAAGTGCGTTGGAGGTTAGTCCCAATATACCCGACAGGCATGTCCATTGAGCCAAAACGACACCTATTATAATTAAAATGGCCAGTATATTCCCATATCTGATTTTCCCTCTTATACTGTGCATGGCCGTTTCTCCGGTTACCACAGCATATCTGCCATAAGCTTCCATTAAAACCCAGGAAAAAAGCACACTCAGAAATAGCACCCAGAGAAGCTGCATACCAAATTCACTTCCGGCTTTAATCATTGAAGTGACGCTTCCCGTGCCAATAGTATAGCCAATACAGAAAATGCCAGGACCAACAGCCAGCATAATTAGCCAGATACGTTTGAAAATGTTGCTCTTCATGCGTTGATTATTTGAAATAATAATATATCTGTCACAAAGGACGCACGGCCGTGCGTCCCTACCTACTTCCCCCCTTGCTCACAACCCGCCTCCGCTGAAAAACTTCAACCATCTTTATGGCGGAGCAGGGTACTACATCGTCTTCCGTAAAGCTGGTCATAAGAATATTCTGATCACTTCTGCGGTTATAATCATAAATTATATAAATATTCCCATCTTTCGTCTGCTGTCCGTCCGGATAAGAAACTCCTTCTCTACCATCCAATAATAGCCCTTGTGACCAGGAATGGCCGTCATCTTTTGAAATGAATGCCATTAAATGGGAACGTTCCGTTTGCATAGTAATGGGACCATGCTTCACCAGTAAAAGGTTTCCTGAATTAAGGCACCTGATAAAAAAGCGGGCACTCGGGTGCTGAATATCAGAAGGGACAAGAGAGCTCCAGGTTCGTCCCCGGTCATTGGAGATACTCTCTCCAATGCCATACCTGGTACGTACCAGCATCCACAGTGATCCATCGTTTCGTTCCACGATCATGTGTTCGTCATAACGCCTCACATCAGCGGGGACATCTGCGGCACCTCTTACCTGCCATGTTTTACCCCGGTCACCGGAAATCACTATTTGTGCACTTCCTTCTTTCATCCTCCAGATAGAAACAGGAAGTGCCCATTCACCATCAGAAAGAACTGTTGGCTTACACATCATTACACCATCGGTAAGTCTTTTTGGCTCCGGCCATTTTATGTTATCCTTATCGGGATCTTTAACAGTTAAAGCCCAGACTCCTGCCGATGTTCCTTCAGTAATTAATGCCCAGGTAGTTTGGGATGCTTTAGCTGCCTGTGCCCAGAAAATCCATAGTTTCCCATCCGGATCAATCCATACTTCCGGATCATATGATCGTACCGGACCAGTACCATCCGGATCGATAACCAGAATCTCCTCCCAGGTATGGCCCATGTTATCACTCTTCGCTACTACAACATAATTATTAAGATCTTCCCCCGGAGTGATCCCCGCATACCATACAGCAAACATTCGTCCTTTTTCAGTAATGGCAAGACTGGGAATGCCGGTAAATTGCCTGCTCTCAGGCGTGTAATTTAAATGGGCAGACGGATTTTGGATTAATTGCGGCGAGATATGGTGTGATCTGTCATCCTGTGCTTGGGAATGAGTTGTTGTAATCACCATAAAAAAAATGATCACGGCATATAGCCGGAATAAATTGCCATGACAGTTCAGTTGAAATAGCTGAACCCTGAAATTTTTCTTCAGTTTGAGTTTTGTCTTTGTCTGATGCATAATAGAATAGTTCGTTAAACTTTTATATCGAGCTGATAATGTGCATTTTAACAATCAGAATATAAATTACCTATGTTGTTGATATATAATATTTTGCGCCTTGGCGCCTTTGCGTTTTTTTTAATGAAACGAACTATTGATAATAGAATCTGATATTAAATTCCTACATATTTACCCTGTTTATGGTCTTTCCTTCTAAAAATGCCTTAAGATTTTCGACCGCTATTTTCATTAGTCTTTCTCTGGCTTCTCTTGTTGCCCATGAAATATGCGGAGTTATGATGCAATTTTTAGCTTTAAACAGGGGATTATCAGAGGAAGGGGGTTCAACCGAAAGAACATCCAGGCCTGCACCTGCAATAATCCCTGTATTCAAGGCCTCAGTCAGATCGTTTTCAACAACAACAGGACCCCGGGAAGTATTTATTAAAAATGCGGATCGCTTCATCTTATTCAGACTGTCTTTGTTTATGAGCCCTTTTGTTTCGGCGGTTAACGGACTATGTAAAGTAACAATATCCGATTCAGACAGGACTTCAGTAATCTCCGCCCACCGGAAATTCTTTCTTTTTGATTGATCCGTCATATGTTTGTCAAATCCCAGAATATTCATTCCAAAGGCTGTGGCAATATCACCCACTTTCTGACCTATGCTTCCAAAACCAACAATACCCATTGTCTTCCCTGCAAGTTCAATCAGGGGATAATCCCAGTAGCAAAAATCCACCGACTCAGCCCATTTGCCCGACATCACTGAATCACTGTGCCGTTGAACGTGCTGACATAGTTCCAGTATCAATGCAAATGTCATTTGCGCAACGGAATCAGTCCCATAAGCAGGTATATTGGTAACGACGATACCCTGTTTCTTTGCTGCTTCAATATCTACCACATTATAACCGGTGGCCAGCACACCAACATATTTTAACCCGGGAAGTTTCTGAAATTCATCCTCCCCAAGGGCTATTTTATTTGTGAATAAAATATCTGCTCCTGCCGAGCGCTTTATGATCCCGTCATCAGGAGTTCTGTCATAAACAGTCAGATCACCAAGCTTTTTCAATTCATCCCAGCTTAAATCTCCGGGATTTAAAGTATAACCATCAAGTACTACTATTTTCATAATTTTATATATTATTGTTAACTATATTCAACAGTTTGTTAAATTAAAATAAACGCAAAGGCAAAGGCGCAATGAATTGCATATCAGTCCTATCCTGTAAAATTCATTACAAATCTTATCACTACCGACCGGGCAAATAATATGAAATTAACTTCGTTTTTTTAATATAATTTTACATTGCTGTCCACTTAAAATAAGCTGAGGGACAGCTGGTTATCAAAAGGTTCTTT
>CAYVTV010000080.1:0-15926 GCA_964454295.1 uncultured Bacteroidaceae bacterium | reverse complement strand
TCAATTACTCAATTACTCAATTACTCAACCACGTAACCACTCATCCACTCATTTAACTACCCCCTCTGTTCATCTTCATCTCCCCCTCATCCTCCCCGCCACCACACTAAGATATACAAGCTGGAACCCATGGTAAATAATAACAGGAAGCAGTAAAACTCCCATATTCGCAGAATCAATAAAAAAGATGCTCGCATACACCGACCCGTGTACCAGTGATTTCTGGGTGCCTGCAAACCGCAGGGTTATCCGGTCCTCATGCGAAAAATGCAGCCGCCTTCCAATAAAACCGGTGAAATTATACACAATAAAAAATAGTAAAACAACTGATATAAACAACCCGGCTAATGTTATTGTACTAACACTGGAAAATACCTTCTCCATAAAAGAATGACTGAATGACTTATACACAACAAAGAGGAGAACAACTTTCTCCAATACTGACATTACTCCGTGATACTTATTTGTCCAGCGCCGCAATACCTTGTTAAGCAATAACCCTGCCACCACCGGCAGAATGATCTGCGTTACAAGTTTTAGAAAAATACCGGTAACATCAACCCCCATAGATCTATCTATCAAAAAAAGTCCGATCCATAAAGGGGTCATAACTATACCGATAAAACCGGATATCCCCGCATTAAAAATAGCCGCTGGAATATTCCCCCCTGCAATGGAAACGAGAATGACCGATGATGATACCGTAGACGGCAAAGCAGCCAGAAAATAAACCCCCAGCCAGAATATGTAAAGTTCCGTCCCCGCAAGCAAAGGATAAAAAGGGAGTACAATTAAAATAAAAACAAAAAAGGTGGTTAACTGGATCATCATATGTAACCGCCAGTTTTTCATTCCGTCTTTTATTTTAAGAAAATCGAGCTTTAAGCCATGAAAGAAGAAAATAAACGCCACTCCGATATTGATGACCAGACCTAAATTAACCGGTTGTGTATTCATCCCGATCCCTGGTTTTATCCAGGCTGCAATGATCATAAGAAGAATCCCTGTGATAAAAGAATCGGGTAAATATTTCTTTATCGTCTGAACCATTTTTTTAACCTTATTTACCTTGCGACAGTTCGTTATATTTTTATTCCTAATAATCAACATTTTTGCGCCTTTGCGCCTTTGCGTTTTTTTTATTTAACGCACTATTGTTGATAATGAAACCGGCCCGTAGTTCATGGCAAAGATATAATTAATTCAATCTGTGTCAGAAAAATATCATATCAACTTTTAACTAAGGCATTACCCCGTCACCTGTCACATTTTTCGTCACTCGTCACCTATCAACAGGCAAAGAGATACATCTCACCACACACCCGATCCCGTGATCCCCTTCGTCCCCTTCTTCGTCCCCTTCGTCCCCTTCGTCCCCTTCGTCCCCTTCTTCGTCCCCTTTGTCCCCTTCGTCCCCTTTGTCCCTTTTTTATTATCTTTGCAAAAAAAAACCACCCCCTTGATCTGCACCATCTCACATAAAACCAAACGCATAAGCATCTCCCTCCGCCTTCCGGCTTCAAAAAGCATCAGCAACCGCCTGTTACTGATGTCTGCACTTTCAGAAAACAGACTGTCAATTGAAAACCTGTCCGACAGCGACGATACCAGAGTAATGATAAAAGCGCTGAACAGCAAAGACCAGCTAAAAGACATAGGACATGCCGGCACCGCCATGCGTTTTCTTTCAGCCTATTACGCCCTGGTACCCGGGGAAGTGATACTTACCGGTTCAGAACGGATGAAAAACAGACCCATAGGAGAACTTACGGAAACGCTCCGTAAACTGGGAGCCGGAATTGAATATATAGAAAAAGAGGGATACCCGCCTGTGAAAATATCAGGGGGAATGCTCCAAAGCAGAGCCATTGAAATGGACAGCACCATCAGCAGTCAGTTTATCAGCGCCATACTTATGATAGCCCCGCTTCTGGAAGACGGGTTAAAAATTACCCTCAAAGGACAGACTGCCTCCGAAAGCTATATCCGCATGTCGCTCAACCTCATGAAACGCGCAGGTATCAGCTGGCAATGGAATGAAAATGAAATAACAGTGCTGCCAGGAATGTATAAGCAGGGAAAATATCATGTTGAACCCGACTGGAGCGCAGCATCCTACTGGTATGCTATTGCCGCCCTTTCTGATAAAGCAACCATCTCTCTCCCGGGCATGGAAGAACAAAGCCTCCAGGGCGATGCTGCAGTGAGGTTTATCTTCAGTAACCTGGGGGTAACCACTGCTTTTGACAATAGAGGGGCAGCATTGCAGAAAAGCAGTCAGCCATGTTCCCTGTTCGAATTTAACTTTATCCTTAATCCCGACCTGGTACAGACGGTTGTTCCCGTTTGTGTTTCCCTCGGAATACCATTTCATATCACCGGCACTAAAACCCTCCTTATTAAGGAAACAAACCGTATTGAAGCCCTTACCAGGGAAATGCAAAAATTCGGCGCAGTGATCAAATCAGATCCTGCAGGAGAATGGATGAGCTGGGAGGGTAACAGGGGAAAAAACGAGGGCAACCTGCTCATCCGGACGTACCACGACCACCGTATGGCACTGGGCATCGCTCCCATGTGCCTCAGGGAAGGAGAAATAAATATTAACGACCCCACGGTGGTTAACAAATCATACCCCCACTACTGGGAAGATCTGCAAAAAGCAGGTTTTATAATCTCTTGTAAATGATCATCTGATTCAATAAATTCTTTGTGTACCTTTGTGCGTACTTTGTGTCCTTCGTGGTTAACCATAATACGTATTTTACCACAAAGGACACGAAGGATTTCACGAAGGTACACAAAGAACTTTTTGAACAGCCTCCTCTTACAAATCCCTTTTCTTCAAAAAAAACTCCGATAAAATCCCACTGCACTCCTTCTCCAAAACCCCCTTCACCACCACTGTTTTTTTATGAAGCACTTTTTTCCTGAACCTGCTGTACCCAGCCTTCGGATCATCAGCCCCATAAACTATCTTCCCCGTCTGTGCCCAGAAGTTTGCAGCAGCACACATCAGGCAGGGTTCCAGCGTTACATACAAGGTACATTCATTCAGATACCTGCTTCCCAGGTAATTTTCCGCCGAAGTAATCGCCTGCATCTCCGCATGTGCCGTAACATCATTTAAACTCTGCGTTAAATTATGCGTCCTGGCAATAATCCTGTTATCAGCCACGATAACCGCCCCAACCGGCACCTCATCCCTGTCATAAGCCTTTTTCGCTTCCCTCAATGCCTCATTCATAAAATATTCATCGGAAAAAATAGTATAGGACATAATATTGATTTTTTACTTATGTAATTACGGTATTCTTTATAGTTTTGCAAAGTAATAAAAAAGTTGTCAGTAACCACAAACTCATTAACATGTACCGAACCCACACCTGCGGCGAACTGAACCTTTCAAACACCGGCATCGATGTCACCCTCAGCGGATGGGTGCACCGTTCCAGAGACCTTGGAGGAATGACATTTATTGACCTGAGAGACCGCTACGGGATCACACAACTTGTTTTTAACATGGAGACCAATGCCCGCCTCTGTAAAAAAGCACGTGAACTGGGCAGGGAATTCGTGATCCAGGCAAAAGGAAGAGTGGCCGAAAGAAGCAACAAAAACCTGCGTATCCCAACAGGAGAAATTGAGATCATCGTCTGCAGCTTCAGCATCCTGAATCCTTCCGTTACTCCCCCTTTCACCCTGGAAGAAAATACCGACGGGGGTGACGACCTCAGGATGAAATACAGGTACCTTGATATCCGCAGGGAACCGGTGAAACGCAACCTTGAACTACGCCATAAAATGGCACAGGAAACCCGCAAATATCTAAGCGAAAATAATTTCCTTGAAATCGAAACCCCTGTGCTGATTAAATCTACTCCCGAAGGAGCAAGGGACTTTATTGTCCCTTCACGAATGAACCAGGGAGAATTTTACGCACTTCCACAGTCACCCCAGACTTTCAAACAACTGTTAATGGTCGCCGGCATCGACCGCTATTTCCAGATAGTTAAATGCTTCAGGGATGAAGACCTGCGCGCCGACCGTCAGCCCGAATTCACACAAATAGATTGCGAAATGTCGTTCGTGGAAAGAGATGATATCCTGAACACCTTCGAAGGTCTCACCAAACACCTCTTTAAGTCTGTTCTCGGGGTTGAACTGAAAGATCAATTTCCCGGAATGACCTACGAACAGGCTATGCACACGTATGGGAATGATAAACCTGACCTGAGATTCGGTATGACCCTGCATGAACTTACTGAGATTGTCAGATCAGCATCAGGCACAGATCTTACCGAAGAAGGGGAAAAAGGATTTAAAATGTTTACAGAAGCCGAATATATCGGAGCAATCTGCCTGGAAGGATGTTCGGAATATTCCAGGAAACAACTTGACGAATTAACTGATTTCGTAAGAAAACCCCAGATAGGAGCACAATCCCTGGTATGGGTGAAATATTCCGGTGACGGAACACTCAAATCCTCTGTTGATAAATTCTTCACTACACAAAGCTTGCAAAAATGGGCTGAAATAACCGGTGCAAAAAAAGGCGATCTGTTATTTATACTCGCCGGTAAAAAAAGCCTGACCTTAAAAGCTTTAAGTGAATTACGCCTTGAAATGGGCAACAGGCTGGGATTGCGAAAGAAAGGAGAATACAAACCCCTTTGGGTGATTGATTTCCCTCTTCTCGAGTGGGATGAGGAAACCCAACGTTTTCACGCCATGCACCACCCCTTCACCTCTCCCATGGAAGAAGACCTTCCGCTTTTTAAAACCAACCCGGGAAAAGTGCGCGCAAAAGCCTACGACCTCGTTATTAACGGAGTGGAAATTGGAGGCGGCTCAATAAGAATACATGACGCAGAACTGCAAAAGCTGATGTTTAAAAACCTGGGGCTCTCTGACGAAGAAGCTGCATACAAGTTCGGCTTCCTGATGAATGCATTCAAATACGGTGCCCCACCCCACGGTGGGATAGCATTCGGATTCGACAGACTCACCGCTCTCTTTGCAGGAATTGACTCTATCCGCGATATAATCGCCTTCCCGAAAAACAATGCAGGACGCGATGTAATGATCGACTCACCTTCGGAAATAGGAAAGGATCAGCTGGAAGAACTTGGATTGGTGGTAAGAAGGGATCACGGGATCACGGGATCACGGGATCACGGGGCATAGGATACACAGAGGGACACAGAGGTGCACAGAGTGGAAGAACATTGTAGAGACGCCGATTTAGTACATCTCTCCTTACCCCGCATCATATTGAACAGGGGGCTGTCTTAAATAAATTTTTAATTTTGTTCTATGTATATTAAAAGAGCAACTCATGAATGATATGGATATTCGCTGGAAACAAAGATTTCAAAACTTTGAGAAAGCTTTAAATCACCTTGAAGCAGCCCTGAAAATAGAAAATCCTGATATTATTCAGCGGGCAGGATTAATTCAATTTTTTGAAATGAGTTTTGAACTCGGATGGAATACCTTAAAAGATTACCTGGAAAGTATGGGGTTTGTAGATATTAATTCGCCAAGAGCAAGCATCAAAAAAGCTTTCGAAATCCAGCTTATCGAAAATGGCCATGTTTGGCTAAAAGCTCTTGAAGACAGAAATCTCACCACCCATGCCTATGATGAGGAAACTATTAAACAAATAGTTGACCTTATCAGGTGTGACTATTATCCACTGCTGAACGCATTAAATAATACTATGAAGACTAAAATCTGAAAAATGTTTGGATTGAAGGAAGATGATATTGAAATGATAAAAAACATCTTTGAGAAATTTAAAGACGTTGAAAAGGCTGTTGTTTTTGGCAGCAGAGCTAAAGGAACAAATAAACCCGGCAGTGACCTGGATATAGCTGTTTTTGGAAAAGCAATTCCAAATGCAACCATCAGCCGGTTGAGCTTTGAACTCAATGAAGAAACACTGATGCCCTATCATTTTGACATAATCAACTTCACAACAATTACAAATACCGATTTAAAGAATCATATCATCAGGGTTGGTAAAATAATTTTCAAAAAACAATGAAAGATAATTTTAGAAAATTAGATGTCCTTTCAATAAAAGATAATGTTTTTAAGCTTATCGGGGATGACTGGATGCTTATTACATCAGGTAATTTACAATCATACAATACGATGACAGCAAGCTGGGGATTTATGGGAATACTCTGGAACAAGCCTATAGCCGTATGCTTCATCAGACCACAGCGCTATACGCTTGACTTTGTTGAAAAAAATGAATATTTTACCCTGAGTTTTTTCAGTGAAAAATACAGGAAAGCTCTTGAATTTTGTGGGTCAAGGTCAGGAAGAGACTGGGATAAAGCAAAGGAAACAGGACTGACCCCTATTCTTACAGATACTGGCAATGTCACTTTTTCACAGGCAAGGCTTGTTCTCGAATGCCACAAATTATACGCTGACACCATCAGGGAAGAGAATTTTATTTTAAAAGAGCTGGTGTTAAAAAATTATCCGGGGAAAGATTTTCACAGGTTCTTCCTGGGAGAGGTAGTCAGTGTTTATACAAAATGAATCCGGGTTGCTTTATAAAACTGATGGTAAAAAACCGTCCGGTTAAGTGAAAACTCCCTCAGACCACGGGGATAATCAATTACTCAATTACTCAATTACTCAAATACTCAATTACTCAATTACTCATCCACGTAACCACTCAACCACGTCACACGTCACATGTCACATGTCACTTCTTCGAATCCCTCCACTTGATCCCGCGATCCCGTTTGTATCCACCGAAGCTTTAGCGCAGGTGGAGATAGCGTGATCCCTCACTCTCATCCACGTAACCACGTAACCACTCAACCACTCTCCCCCCATTTTCTTCTTTCATATCTTTTACTTATTTTTAACGCAAATTTATATCTTATGTACGATTTCATTGAGGGTGCGATTGTTGAAAGAACACCTGCTTATGTCGTACTGCTGACAAGTGGCACAGGCTATTATATTCACATCTCCCTCCACACATATACAAAAATGCCGGAAAACGGCGGGTGTAGATTGTATATACACCAGGTTATAAGAGAGGATGCACACCTTCTTTTTGGATTTTTTGAAAAACGGGAAAGAGAAATATTCCGGCTGCTTATAACAGTAAGCGGGATAGGGGCAAACACAGCACGACTTATTTTATCTTCAATGGCTTACGAAGAAGCCGAACAGGCAATACTGGAGGGCAATGTCTATGCCCTGCAAAGCATTAAAGGTATCGGCGCAAAAACCGCTCAACGGGTTATCGTCGATCTTAAGGATAAAATAGGAAAAGGTTCCCGGGCGGCAGAATTATTCTTGCCTGAACGCAATACTATTCGCGAAGAAGCGTTAATTGCATTAGTTGCATTAGGGTTTCAGAAAAAAACGGTCGAAAAGATTGTTGGAAATATAGTATCCAAAAATCCGGAATTAACTGTTGAGGAACTGATAAAGCAATCCCTCAAAATGTTGTGAGCGCCATTTGAGAAAAAGACTTTCATACAAATCAGTAATAGCATTACTCCTGCTTCTCTTTTCATTGTCCGGTAAAAATACGGCCGGAAATGGGAATACGGTTATCTATTCCTTCCGGACAACGGGAACCTTCATGTCATCTTTCGCCCAGCCGGATTCAGTTGATCTCAGGTACCCATTTTCAGAAACAGGTAATTACCCTTTTTCCAATTCCGGCCTTGAATCCCCTCTGTACCTCCGCCCTCCTTCCAATGTTAACCGGGTTATTGAATATGACCCCGTTACCAGACAATACTATTTCACCGAGCTTGTCGGCTCTTTCAATTACCGACCTCCACAGGCAATGTCATTCAAAGAATTCCAGGAATACCAGCATCGAGAGAGTAAAAAAGAATACTGGCGCCTGAAATCAAAAGGCGAAAGTCTGCAGACAATGCCGGGTTTTCTTCCCCAGCTTAATCTCGGAGTTGAAGCATTCGACAGGGTCTTCGGTACAAGTGCCATTAATATTACACCTTCCGGAAGTGCTGAATTAATTTTCGGCTTCAGCATGAATAAAATAGATAACCCTACTATCAGTGAACGCCTGAGAAAAACTCCATCTTTTAATTTCGAGGAAAAGATCCTTATGAATGTTACCGGAAGTATAGGCGACAAGATGAAACTGGATGTTAACTACAATACGGAAGCTACCTTCGAATTTGAGAACAGGACCAAACTGGAATACGCAGGTAAGGAAGATGAGATCATCAAAAAAATTGAAGCCGGAAATGTTACCCTTCCCCTGTCCGGATCTCTGATCACAGGTAGTCAGAGTCTCTTCGGACTCAAAACAGAAATGCAATTTGGAAAACTTACGGTTACCAACGTCTTTTCACAACAAAAGGGTGAAACCTCGGTTATTGAAGTCCAGGGCGGAGCCCAGTTAACCGACTACAGTATTACTGCAGATAATTATGATGCAAACAGGCACTTTTTCATATCAGAATATTTCAGGGAAAATTATAACAAGGCACTTCAAAACCTCCCCGTAATAAATTCCGGCATCACAATTAACAGAATAGAAGTCTGGATTACCAATAAGTCAAGTAACTTCGAAGAATCAAGGAATATTGTTGCATTTACTGACATTGGGGAAGCAAATCCCTATTCTGCCCTCTTCACCCGTGATCCCTCCGAAACAGGTACACACCCGCGCAATGAACTGAACGACCTTTACAGTATTATGAGCACCGGGGCATATTCCGGAGTGCGAAGTATCAATGAGGTGACGAATATATTCCAGCCACTGGAACCCGGATTTACCATGGGAAGAGATTATGAAAAAATTGAAAATGCAAGAAAGCTCACTACGAGAGAATTTACTTTTAACGACAAACTGGGGTATATATCACTGAATTCAGCTTTGAATGCCGACGAAATACTGGCGGTTGCTTACGAATATACCTATAACGGCAAAACATACAGGGTGGGTGAAATGAGTTCCTCCGCGGGAATAAGTGCACCCGATGCCTTGTACCTGAAACTGATAAAAGGTACAAACCTTACCCCTGTGTCACCTGCCTGGAAGCTGATGATGAAAAATATTTATGCCATCGGAGCTTACCAGGTTAACCCACAGGATTTTACCCTGGAAGTCCTTTATCAGGATGACAAAACCGGAAATGCTGTCAATTATATCCCGGAGGGTGACCTCAACAAGAAAATACTCCTGAAACTCTTAAACCTGGATAACCTGAACTCCAATAACGATCCGTATCCCGACGGACAATTCGACTTTATTTCCGGAATTACAATTACCCCCTCAAGCGGACGTGTGATATTCCCCGTTCTCGAACCCTTCGGACAGGATATGGAAAATATAATCATAGAATATATTGGCAATGACCCTTCCATTATTAACCGGTATGTATTCAGGGAACTGTATGATTCAACTAAAACCAAGGCACAACAGATAGCCGAAAAAAACAAATTTAAGCTTGCCGGATCATATAAATCTGCCTCCGGTTCTGAAATTATGCTTAATGCCATGAATGTTCCCCAGGGATCCGTTAAGGTAACCGCCGGCGGAAGGGAACTTTCCGAAAATATCGACTATACGGTCGATTATGCCCTGGGAAGGGTGACCATTATTAACCAGGGACTCCTGGAATCCGGCACCCCGGTGCGTATTTCCCTGGAAAGCAATACGCTCTTCAATATACAGACCAAAACACTGGTGGGTACCCATCTGGACTATAAAATCTCTGATAATTTCAATATCGGGGGAACCATACTGAACCTTACCGAACGGCCTCTCACCCAAAAGGTAAACATAGGCGATGAACCAATTTCCAATACTATGTGGGGAATTAACACATCCTATAAAACAGAATCTCAATGGCTTACTAATGTCATCGACAAAATTCCACTGCTCGACACTAAGGAACCTTCCAGTTTAACATTTATGGGTGAATTTGCACAGCTGGTTCCCGGGCATTCACGTGCCATTGAGAAAAAAGGTAATGCCTATATTGATGACTTTGAGGGCAGTGAAACAACTATCGATTTAAAACAGTTTTCAGCATGGTCACTTTCTTCCGCACCTACAGATAATTTCCCCGAAGCAAAACTCAGTAATAACCTGATATATGGATTCAACAGGGCTAAGCTGGCATGGTATTATATCGATCCTCTCTTCCTTCGAAATACCATTTACACACCCCCGCACCTTAAGGAGAATCCCGACCAGCAATCAAGTCATTTTGTGCGGGAAGTATTCGAGAAGGATATCTTTCCAAAGAAAGAAACACCCAGCGGTATTCCAACCAATATTTCCGTTCTTAACCTTGCCTTCTATCCCAGGGAAAGAGGCCCTTATAACTACGATTTTGAAAGGATTAATCCCGACGGATCCCTTCAGGAGCCAAAAAACAGATGGGGTGGAGTGATGCGTGAGGTCGTTTCCAGCGATTTCGAAGCAGCCAATATCGAGTTCATTGAATTCTGGTTAATGGATCCTTTTGTGGAAGAAGAGAACCATGCCGGGGGAGATCTTTATTTCAACCTGGGCAATATCTCTGAAGATGTACTGAAAGACGGCAGGAAATCGTTTGAGAACGGACTTCCTTCCTCCGCCGAAGTAACACTGGTTGATACAACAGCATGGGGACGCGTTCCACGCGTTCAGTCACTCGTGCCGGCATTTAATTACGAACCTTCATCACGGGAATACCAGGATGTAGGACTGGATGGACTTTCAGATACTGATGAGCGCACTTTCTTCAGTGACTTCCTTGAAACAATGAAGAATGTTCTCAGCCCCGAAGCATATACACAGCTGGAAGCCGATCCTTCAAGCGATAATTTCCACTATTACCGGGGATCTGATTACGACCGTGATAAACTGGGAATACTGGAAAGATACAAGAACTATAACGGACCTGAAAGAAATAGCCGCACTGCCGAGCAATCAACAGAATCTTATCCCACTACAGGTACCACCCTTCCAAACACGGAAGATATTAACAGAGACAATACCCTGAATGAAAATGAAAGCTTCTTCTCCTACCGGATAAGTATGCGGTCTGAAGATCTCGAGATAGGCAGAAATTTCGTTGTCGATAAAGTAAGAAATGAAACCACCTTTATTAACGGATCCAAGTCGGTTGTCCACTGGTACCAGTTCAGAGTCCCCATATCAGGTTATGAAAAAACGGTGGGCAGTATTCAGGATTTCAAATCCATACGCTTCATACGAATGTATCTTTCTAATTTTGAGGATTCGGTAATTCTTCGCTTTGCCAAACTACACCTGGTAAGAGGAGAATGGCGTAAATATAACTTTGACCTTACTGAGGGAGGGGAAAGCTGGACAGGACAGGAACCTTCACAGGGTAAATTCGACATCTCAGCAGTAAATATTGAAGAAAATGCAGGTAAAGAACCTGTGAACTATGTGCTCCCTCCCGGAATAACCAGGGTAATTGACCCGGCACAGCCACAGTTGAGACAGCTGAATGAACAGTCGATTGTGCTGAAAGTAAGAGATCTCGAAGATGGCGATGCCCGTGCTGCTTATAAAAATCTGAACCTCGATATCAGACAATACCGGAAAATTGAATTGGAAGCACATGCAGAAGCAATACCCGGTATATTGCTGCATGACAATGAGCTAACCGCTTTCGTCCGCCTGGGTTCAGATTATAAAGGAAACTTCTATGAATATGAGGTCCCCCTCAAAGTTACACCTCCCGGCAGATATGATGGGAATGACGATGGCGACAGGAGAATTGTCTGGCCGGAAGAAAACAGGTTCGTAATTGAACTTGAAATATTCCAGCGGGCAAAACAGGCAAGAAATGATGCCATGCGTCAACCAGATTCCAATGTTGACATCAGTACTGTATATTTTATCTATGATGACCTCGGAAATAAAGTCAGCATATCCGGGAATCCCAATCTCTCAAACATCCGGACAATTATGATCGGTGTCAGAAATCCCAAAGCAGGCAAAAACAGGCATCCGGATGACGGAATGCCAAAATCAGGGGAAATATGGCTGAATGAACTCCGGCTGACCGACTTTAACCAGGACGGAGGATGGGCAGCTAACGCAAGACTGACAACCAGGCTTGCAGATTTCGGGACACTGACCTTCGCAGGAAATACAAGCACTCCCGGGTTTGGAAGTATTGAGAAAAAAGTACAGGAAAGATCCAAGGAACAGATCCTTCAATACGACCTGTCTTCCAGCTTTGAGCTGGGTAAATTCTTTCCGGAAAAAGCAGGCATTTCAATCCCCGTTTATACCGGATACTCAGAATCAATAATAAATCCTCAATATAATCCCTTAGACCCTGATATTCCTCTTAAAGCTGCACTTGAAAACGCTGCAACAGCTTTTGAACGTGACTCAATAAAACGAATTGCACAGGACTATACACGACGTACCAGCCTGAACTTTACCAATGTCGGCTTAAGAAAAAAACAAGGCCAGCCCAGGATCTATGACCTCGCCAACTGGTCGGTAAGCTATTCATATAATGAAGTGTTCAGCCGCAATATTTCAACAGACTTTTACGAGCAACGGAGATACCGCGGCGGATTAAATTATAACTTCAACACCCGGCCAAAAAATGTTGCACCACTGAGTAAAATAAAATGGTTGTCAAACCCGTATCTGCGGCTTATCAGAGATTTTAATTTCTATTATTTACCCTCCAGATTGTCATTCAGAACTGATATGAACAGGATGTATATGGAAAGAAAATTAAGAAACCTCAATAACCCATACCTCGAAATAGAACCCACATTTAATAAAGACTTTTACTGGAACCGCTACTATGATATGACCTTTGATCTGACCCGAAGTCTCAAGTTTGATTTTTCAGCGACAAATATCGCCAGAATTGATGAACCTGAAGGAAGAATGAAAAAAGGGCAGGATGATTATGAAGCTAAAAGGGATTCTATTCTTTTGGAAATATCCCGGTTTGGGAGAACCACATCATATAATCACCAGTTTAATTTAAATTATTCATTACCTCTTAACAAAATCCCACTCCTTAGCTGGTTAAATGTCACAACCCGTTATACGGGAACTTATGGCTGGGATGCAGGACCAATACTGTCAGACCCCGGTATTGACCTCGGAAATATACTTAAAAACAGTAATACAACTCAGGTAAATGCACAGATAAATCTGATCACTATTTATAATAAAGTACCATACCTGAAAGAACTTGAGCAAAAAGCCCGTGCACGTAATGCCGGTACTGCACCTCCACGAACCAGAACAGTTAATTATTCACGGCCTAACCAGTTTCTAAGGCCTAATATTGCACGGTTCTACACTCATAAGCTTAAAACAGAAAATATCAAGGTGGTAATCACAACTGAAGAAGGAGATCAGATAGAAGCTGATGTGGAAGTCATAAGTGAAAACAGGGTGAAAATCATGGTCTCCGAAGAAGTGAGAAGGGCAAATGTTGAAATAATCGGAACTCGCGATATTGGCGCACATCCAGCAGATATCATTATTGAAACCTCCATGAAAATCCTTACCGGAGTGAAAAATATCAACATCTCTTACAGCATCAGCGAAGGAACAGTTCTTCCGGGATATAAACCCCGGACTAACATTCTCGGCATGCAGAATTACGGGGGATTACAGGCTCCAGGACTGGCTTTTATTGCCGGGTGGCAGGATAAAAATTTCGCAAGGGACGCATTTAACAAGGGCTGGCTTTCCAAAGATTCACTGATTAACGCACCCTACATGATGAACTCAATGGACCGGTTTAACCTGAGAGCCACCCTTGAACCCCTGAGAGGACTGAGAATAGACCTTACTGCCAACAGAAATTATGCCGAAAATCTAAGTGAATTCTATATCGCTGACCGGTTTGGAAACCTTCCGGTGGAAACCGAAAGAGGGAAACGTATAAGTGGAAATTTCTCCATGTCATACCTCTCATGGGGATCTGCTTTTGAAAGAATTTATACCAAAGACCTGGACTTTACATCTTATGCTTTCGGCCAGCTGAAGGATGAGTACAGAAAGGTTATCTCAAAACGACTGGCGGCAGAATATGAAAAAGAAACAGGAATTCAGCTGCCCGACTCAGCAGGCTATTACGAAGGTTTCGGCCCAAATTCCCAACAGGTTCTCATTTCCTCATTCCTTGCCGCTTACGGAAGTAAAGACCCGGATAAAGTAACCCTGAAAACATTCCCTTCAATATGGGATATGATGCCAAACTGGAGAGTATCATACGACGGACTTTCACGGGTGGAATTCTTCAAAAAATTTGTAACCAGCATTACGCTGAACCATGCTTACCGTTCATCCTACAATATAGGGCAATATATTTCAAATCCAACAGAAGATATCGGATTCATGGATAACCAGTATAACTTCATCCCTTTATTTGATGCCTCATCTGTTTCTATAAGCGAACAGTTCAGTCCTCTTTTCGATCTTAATACAAACTGGAAAAACAGCCTTTCTACCCGTATTGAATTTAACCGCTCACGAACACTATCCCTGAGTACCGCAAATAACCAGGTTAATGAAATGAGCAGTAAGGAAATAGTGATCGGAACAGGATACAGGTTTAAAGAAGTCCAGCTGATCATCAACCAGAGAGAGTATAAAAGCGACCTTAATGCCCGTGCAGATCTGTCGGTAAGAGACAACAGAACGGTTATCAGAAAACTGGCGGAAGACAGTGATCAGATCACTGCCGGACAACGAATAATTACCATAAAAACAACTTTCGATTATGTGCTGAGTGACAGGTTCAACCTGCGTTTTTTCTTCGACCAGAGGATAAATAAGCCGTTCATATCATTGTCGTACCCGACATCCAATACAAATATCGGTTTTAGTGTAAGATTTACACTGGTGCAGTGAAATTAAAAATAAATAGTTAAATTTGTTTACCATTTAACCCTGACAGGGTTTGAAACCCTGTCAGGGTTAGGGTTAAATTAAATCCCATAACTATGCAATACCCATCTGATTTACGTTACACCGAAGACCACGAATGGCTAAGAATTGAAGGACCTGACGCTGTTGTCGGAATTACCGGATTTGCCGTATCCGAATTAGGCGACATTGTTTTCATCGAATTGGAAACCCTGGGCGAAACCCTGGCTAAAGGGGATACCTTCGGAACCGTGGAAGCTGTTAAAACTGTTTCCGACCTCTTTATGCCCGTCGGGGGCGAAGTCATGGAAGTAAATACTGCCCTTGCAGACAATCCTGAATTAGTGAACAAGGACCCTTACGGTGAAGGCTGGTTAATAAAAATCAAACTTGCAGACCCTGCTGAAGCAGAAAGCCTTATGAATTCAGAAGAATATGACAGGCATACGGGAAAGTAGAAAATTTTAATTTTCATGCTAAAGGATGACACCGTAATACAATCATCCATTTTACTAATAAGGCTGTATTACCTGGATATTGTGCAGGGGGAAAAACCCAAAAGACACAACCCTTCCTGTCATCTGTATTACCAGGTCAGGCCTGGCCTGGATTTATCAATGATTAAAACTTCAAGGTCGCTGCTAACATCGGTTGTATAACAGAAGAGCTTTGATGTGGCATCCTCCTGCGATTGACCAGTTGCTGATTAAAAAAGTAGTTTTGCGGCATAAATGCAATATCCCACTTATTATTTTTATTATCCGGTATTATATTGGAAGCATATTTTTCTTTTCTGTACTTTTCTACAGCAAATGCAAAAGCCCCCATTCCGGTTGCATAAGGAATTGCGTACCATGGTGTAGGCCTGTCAGAATTAATTAAGAGGGCAACACCGAGTCCTAAAATGGCTCCACCACCGGCAATGTACCCGCAATATGTCCCCTGTTGTGAGGTAAGAGCGGCATTTTTCAGCCAGAGATGTCCGATGGCAGTTCCCGCAAGCACTCCTGCAGCAGGTATTAAC
>CAYVTV010000079.1:0-16052 GCA_964454295.1 uncultured Bacteroidaceae bacterium | reverse complement strand
GAGTAATTGAGTAATTGAGTAATTGAGTAATTGAGTAATTGAGTAATTGAGTAATCGAGTAATTGAGTAATCGAGTAATCGAGTAATCGAGTGAAAAACATAAAAATCGAAATTATGAAGACAATGTGTTATTTTTTTTCTGTATTTCTGCTCTTACCCGTCTTTTCAGATCCTGTCTTTTCACAGGATGCATTAAAGAGCAAATGGTATCAACCTGAAAATATTGTTTTCCCTGATTCGTATTTGTTTGATACCGATAACGAAGTTTTTTACCATCTGGCAAATGATGGTGAAAACCTGTATATATACCTGGTAATGGTATCCGATGCCTCTCAGATAAAAGCATTGAGGTACGGGTTGACAATATATATAGATCCTGTTGCAAAGAACAGGAAGAATTCCTGGATAAAATTACTGACCTCAGAACCGGATCAGCAGTCGTTTTTTCCGGATCGGCAGGTTTCACCCGCCGACAGGGAAGCAGCGAGAATTCAGCGCCGGCAGGCGATGGTATCCCAGGTTGTGAACGCTGAAATATCAGGTTTCGGAATGAAAAAATCCGTTTCCCTCGCTGAAACTGAAAATTAAATCCTTCGTGTTCCTTTGTGAAACCCTTCGTGTCCTTTGTGGTTAACCTTATAACGTAATTAACCACAAAGGACACGAAGGATACACGAAGGGACACCAAGGGAATTATTACTAATCATGAAGACATTTAAAAATAGTATACTTCACGGGGTGATCTGGGCCTTTGTTTTCCTGTTGAATTATTTAATAATCAGCAATTACCCGGTAAGCTTTAAGCCTGTTTTTCAATTGCATATCTGGTTGGTTTATCTGCTGGTTTTTTATATTAACCTGCTTGTCTTATTACCCGTTTTTTTCTTCAGGAAGAAATTTCTTCGATACATTTTTTTATCCATTGTTCTGGTTGCTGCCGCTAATTACACAACGGTTGAAATAAGGAAGATGCATTTCAGTAAAATGGAAACAGAAAGATCACAAAGAATGGAAAGAACAGAACCTTCGGAGAGCGCTGAAATCAAACCTGAGTCTCCTCCGCGGAATACCGGTAACATAAGGCAGGGTCCCTCCAGAGGCCGCTATTACCAGAGAAGAAGTGTGATATTTTCCCTTACAGCGATTATGCTGATCTATACCCTGAGTTTTGCTTTTGGTATGTTAAAAAGATACCAGGAGAATGAAAAGATAAGGTTACAGGCGGAAAAAGACAAGGTCGAAACGGAACTTAATTCCCTGAAAAACCAGATAAATCCTCATTTTCTTTTCAACTCCCTTAACAGTATTTATTCCCTCGCAAACAGGCAGTCGGAAAAAACCACAGAGGCTGTCCTGAAGCTGTCGGAATTGTTAAGGTATATGATTTACGAAACCGAGAAGGAATTTGTTCCTGTACAACAGGAATTTGCAGGGTTACTAAGCTATATTGAATTACAGAAACTGAGGCTGACGGCACAGACCCACCTGCTGGTGGATATAAAAATGCCTGATAAGGAATGTACGATAGCACCCCTGTTATTGCTGCCTGTCCTGGAAAATGCATTTAAGTATGGGTCGGATAATGTCAGTGACTCAACCATCAGCATCAATGCTAAGGTTGAAGATAATACTCTTTATTTTTCCTGCACCAATACGATTATTACCGGATTAAGAAATCAAAATGAAACTTCCGGAATTGGCCTGAGAAATGTGAGACGACGCCTGGAACTGCTTTATCCCGGTAAATACGACTTTCATATTGGTGAAGAAAATAATACTTTTACTGTGCATCTTTCATTAATACCCGGAGTATGAATTGCCTCGCCATTGATGATGAACCCCTTGCCCTTGATGTAATCGAGGATTTTTCAGGGAGAATACCTTTTCTAAAACTGGCAGGAAGGTGCACCAGCGCCATGGAAGCGATAGAAATAATAAACAAAGAGAGAATTGATCTTATTTTTCTCGATATCAATATGCCGCATATAACAGGAACAGAATTTATAAAGAGCCTGGAATCTCCTCCTTTGATAATATTCACGACTGCTTACTCAGAATTCGCAGTGGAAGGTTTTGAACTCAATGCCATTGATTACCTGGTAAAGCCCATCGCTTTTAATCGGTTTCTTAAGGCAGTGAATAAGGCCTATGAATTATTTTCACTTAAGCAGGTGAAAACAGTTTCGCAGAAAGCGACTACTGGACCGGAGGAAGAATATCTGCTTGTCAAAGCCGATTATTCAACGGTTAAAATAATGCTGAATGACATATTATATATTGAAGGGTTGAAAGATTATGTAAAAATATACCGGGGAGGGAAGCCTGTGCTGACAAAGAGCACAATGAAAAATATAGAAGATAAACTGTCCGGGAAAAAATTTGTCAGGGTTCATAAATCCTACATTGTGGCTCTCACTAAAATTGAGTCCATCGAGAATCAGCGAATCATCATCGGAGAAAAACGAATTCCTGTCGGGGATCAGTACAGGGAAAATTTCAACAGAATTCTTGACGAATACAGGTTATAGATTTTACTGTCATCTATTGTTCTCCGTTCATCTACTTTTTCAGGGGTCTTGTCTATAATATTTCCGGGAAGTGCAGGAAGTGGTTAATTTTGGGTTGTGTGCAGAGGTAACCTGGAGAATTGTGGTTCCTTCGAGTTAACCTTCGTGTCCTTTGTGGTTAAATACGTAATATAATTAACCACAAAGGACACAAAGTACGCACAAAGGGACACAACGATTTAAGAAACAAAAAAAATAAATAATAGTATAATATGATGAGGATTAAATCAGTTTTTACAGCCTGCATTCTATTGCTGAGTATCATTTTGCTTTCTGCACAGCCGTCTGTCAACAAGCTGGAAGGAACAGTGCTGGATGGTGAGACAGGGAAGCCTTTACCGGGCGCTCATGTTGTCCTTAAGAACTTCAGGGATGATATTGCAGGTACCGCTCTGGTGAATGATAAGGGATATTTTCGTATCGACAGGCAGTTCCCGGGGAATTACACACTTCATATAAGTTATATCGGTTATAAAAGCCGGGATATAGCGGTGAGGTTATTGAACGAGGATCAGGATATGGGCAGGCTATTTCTTGAGAGCGAACGGAAAGAACTGGAGGAAGTCTCTGTAGTGGCCAGTACACCCATGGCGCTGGTTAAAGAGGATACTCTGGAGATGCAAGCTGATGCGTATAAGGTTACTCAGGATGCCACTGCAGAAGACCTGGTAGGCAAAATGCCCGGGGTACAGGTGGAAGGAGGTACTGTTAAAGCACAGGGAGAAGAGGTCAGAAAAGTAACGGTTGACGGAAGGCGGCTTTTTGACGAAGATCCGGTTTTGGCTCTCAGAAATCTTCCTGCAGAGATCGTTGAGAGAATACAGATCTTTGATGAACAATCGGAACAGGCCCGCTTTACAGGCTTTGACGACGGACAAACAACAAAAACCATCAATGTTGTAACCCGCAGGGGTATGAGAGATGGTGTAACGGGGAAGGTGTCGGCCGGTATAGGTGATGAAGAATCCTATTCCTTAGCTGCCAGCCTGAATTACTTTAAAGAAAATCAACGTATTTCACTGGTCGGACAGTCGAATAACATCAATAACCAGGGATTTACCATGCAGGATTTTCTGGGAGTTACCGGCGGAGGTATGGGGGGGGGAAGAATGGGAAGAGGTGGCGGAGGCCGCGGTGGGTTTCCCGGGGGAAGTATGACCGGAGGGGGTTTTATCCCAAGGGAGGGTGGTGACTTCTTCACTGGAAGACAAAATGGTATTTCAACCACTAATGCATTGGGTATTAATTATTCAAATACATGGAATGAGAAGCTTCAGCTGACAGGCAGTTACTTTTACAACAAGGTGGATAATGTAGTGGAAAACTATCTTAACCAGGAATACTTTATGGCAGAGGGGAGTCAGACATATTCCCAGGACCAGCTGTCGAATAACATAAATAATAACCACCGGCTCTCAGCCAGGCTGCAATACGATATTGATTCATCAAACCGTGTTTTTATCATGCCCAGACTCAGCCTGCAGGATAACTCATCATGGTCATCTACATTGGGTCAGACAGTTAAAGATCTTTTAATACTCAACAGGACTGACAACAACCGAACGTCAGACAATAATGGGTACAGCTTCTCAAATACCTTCCTGTACATGCATAGCTTTCCCAAAAAAGGAAGGTCATTATCCCTGAATATCAACACATCATTGAATAACAGAGACGGGAAAACAAATCTTCTGGCAGAAAACATATATTACCAGAGGGAGATACTGCTTGCAGACACTCTTGATCAATTTAGCGGTAATGTTAGTCACACCAACTCAGTAACATCCCGCATTTCATATATGGAACCGGTATCCGCAAAGGCAATAATCCAGTTTAATTACCAGAATTCCTATCGCTGGAATGATGCCGATAAAATGACAAGCAATTTCAATGATCTTTCAAATACATATGACCTCATTGACACATTACTCTCCAATAAATTTAAGAACACCTATATTACTCATCAGGCAGGAACAGGTTACAGATTTGCAGGGGAAAAGCTGAACTTTACTACCGGTCTGGACTATGAGCTCGCTAACCTGGAAAACAACAGGGAATTCCCGGTAATTGCAGAGTATAACTTTAAGTTTGCCAGCCTACTACCAAACGCTATGTTGAATTATAAGTTCAGCAGCAGCAGTAACCTGAGGCTTATGTACAGATCAAATACAAATCTTCCTTCTATCGACCAGTTGCAGGATGTTGTGGATAACTCGGATCCGCTGAGACTCAGATCAGGAAATGCAGAACTGAAGCAGGAATACCAGAATATGGTTTTTCTCAGGTACCAGTCGGCTAATATTACAAAAGCCAGTGTCTTTTATACCCTGTTACGGCTGACTACCAGAAATAACTATATTGCCAACAGCACTTTTATGGCTCAAAAGGATACCACAATAAACGGTATTGGTCTTATCAAAGGACAGCAGCTTATCATACCCGTGAACCTTGACGGTTATATAAGTACCAGTTTATTTCTCACCTATGGTATTCCCATAAAGTTCATTAAATCCAGTGTTAACCTTAACGGTTCATTTTCCGTGACAAGAAGGCCCGGTTATATCAATGGTATAGATGGCGTGTCAACTGACCGGACGGCAGGACTTGGTGTTTCTCTGAACAGTAATATCAGCCAGAACATAGATTTTACCATCTCAAGTAATTCCAGTTACAGCATCCCGGTAAGTACATTTCAGGATAACCTGAGCAATAATTATTTTTATCAGCGTACCAACCTGAGGTTTAAATACATTTTCTGGAAAGGGCTGGTTTTCAATACACAGTTTAATCACACTTATTACAGTGGCTTGTCGGAAGGGTACAATCTTAATTATATGTTATGGAATATCAGCTTTGGGAAAAAATTATTTAAAAACCAGCGGGGGGAGATATCTTTTTCAGTAAACGATGCCCTTAATCAGAATAAAAATATTGAAAGGAGCATTACCGATCTTTATATCGAGGATTCGAGGAGCAATGTATTGCAGAGGTTTTATCTGGTGACTTTTACGTATGATATACGGAAGTTTGGGGTATAGGAGTGGTTAGGTGGTTGAGTGGTTACGTGGTTACGTGGCTACATGGTAAGGGATCACGCTATCACGGGATCACGGGATCAAGTGGAGGGAACAGGTTAGTAAGGGATCATGGGATTACGGGATTGGATATAATTGAAGGGCTGTCTCATAAGTCTAAATATGTTCAACCACAAAGGATAACACAAAGGACACAAAGTGTTGCAAATCAGAGATATATACTTCGCGTCCTTTGTGCGTACTTTGAGTCCTTCGTGGTAAAAAACATTTATGAGGCAGCCCCCTACAAATTTCGCTTATGCCTGTATATACAATTCACATCACTGCATGCATCGCAGATATATTTATGAAATTTGATATTTTTGCCGATACCCATTACCCCGCTTACTGATTTTACCGGGTGCATGAGGGCACCGGCAGTTAATGTTACTCCGCAGAATCCCGGGGGAAAAAGGGAAAACAGTTTATGTTGTTCCGCCACATCCCAGTTACAGTAACCCGGGCTGTAGCGGTTACTTACATGGTAATGTTCCTTTTCCATATTTTCTTTCAGCTCCCGGTGAATATTATTCATAGCTTCTTCAACAATGACAGAGCCCAGCATATCGGTAATATATCCTTCCACCAGTAATCCTTTATTCATAAGTTCACCGGAACGTCTGGTTATGCCCTCACCGGCAGTGCAAATATAGAATGCAAGCTTTTCAGCATTTTTCAGATATCTCATTACCTGGTGACCTGTGTGGAATGACAATCCGTTTATAAGAATATTATTCTCGCCGGGACGAAGTTCGAAATCTTCAATGATCCTGTAACCGCCCTTAATGTTGACATATTCAGGAAGGATTTCCAGCTCTGATTTAATGATCTGCGGGTAGGGATCGGGTAAGGTTGTTTCGGTATAGTCGCCGATAAGGCTGGCGAAAATATCCATGTTGAGGGAGATGTCACTAAGTGTGAATGTATGAATATGAACATCCATTATTTTACAAAATATTAACAGTATTCAGGTCGTAATGCTTGATTACGATTACGAATTTCAAAAGTATAAAAAAGTATTCGATTATTTTCAACTATAAAAATTGGGTCTTCCCTGGAGATTGAGAACTTGACTTTTTTATGGATATTAACGCGACTGGGGAACGAAGGTCTTAATCTCTCCGTATGCTGTACCTGCAACATTGGTGGCAAATGCCACTACATAATATGTTACTCCAGTTGTAAGACCTGATAAATTAGTGGAGAAAGGGCCTTCTTCGCTATTTATTATATATTTTATTCCGGTAAATTGTGGACTTGTATTAGTTCCAAAAAATATTCCCCGTTCAATAATAGCTGCAAAGCCATCGTCCATTACCTCTCCTCCTACAGTAGCACCATCTGCGGTAATGTTTTCAGGGGTACTTGTATGGACTTCAGGAATATGTGCACCCTGACCCTCAATACATCTTACGGAGAGCCCCTGATGTTTAGGGGGATAATTGCGGTAGATGCTGGTGGATGCATAATCTAAGATTCTGTTATAGGCATACGTGACATCATATTCTGTGCTTGTCCACCAGTATCCGGTATAGGATAATGAAATGAAGCTATTATCATAATTGCGTGTTCCTCCGGGAAGTGCAATAAATGAAGTTAAGTTTGTTGCTCCTGTATTAGGGGGATTCCAGTGTTCTGTTCCTTCTTCTTTCAATTTTCCTCCTGTATCACCACGTTGACCCGTAAGGTTTGCATCAGAGGGACTCATTCCTAAAAAAATTTCCAGCTCTTTCCATTCACTATCACTGGGAAGGTGCCATCCGTCAGGACATACTCCCTGAATAGCTCCCGGATTGGCATCATTGCTCTTAGCTCCTGCCATAGCAGCTGTCCAGTTATACAGCACTCCATAAACAGAGTAATTTGACAAAGCCTTGGCATCTTCAACATTACTACCCTGATAATCATAAACATAGTAATGAGGAGTTTGGCTGGAGGATACATCTGAAGGACTTACTTCCGGAAGGTAGGCAAGATTTTCTGACATCCATCTTTTGCTATTAATTTCCACAAAGTTATATACATGGTCATCTCTATTGTCGGTAAAATTACCAGTAAAAGATTTCGTTGTGAATACAAGCTCATCTCCATATGCTGTACCTGCAGCATTTGTAGCATAGGCTTTTATATAATAAGTTGTATATCCACCTAATCCTTTCAAATAAATGATAAAACTACCTTTATCGTCTCCTGCAGAAGTTGTGTTATTTTCAATAGTCGGGCCGGGAGAAGTACTCCAGCAGACACCCTTGTCAATTATAAATGAATAACCGTCATCAGTCACATTCCCCCCGCATGTTGCACTAAATTCGGCTATTTCTGTGACAGCTGCGGTAGATACTATGGGCAGATAGCATTCAAGTGTTGAGAAAAATATTTCTTCACCATACAAAATTTCATCTGCAATTTGGGCGAATGATCTTACATAGTAAGTAGTGTGAGCTGATAAGTCATATATTACAAAGGAAAAATCCCCGGGATAAAGTTTTTTCCCTAATTCTATAAAGGAAAAGATTTCGTTGTGAAGTGTTGGATTTGTAGTTGTCCCCCAGCAGAAACCATGTTGTTCAATATGTGAATCACCCACATCAAGAATTGTTCCATGGACTGCACAGGAAGTATAACTTATATCAGTTACTGATCCGGTTTTTAACCTAACTATTCTTTCAGGTTCAATTTCTTTACAACCGTTTACAAATATCAGTATGAAAAAACAAAGGAAAAGAAAGCAAAATGTGTATAATTTATTTTTATTTCCCCGGGTAAGTTTCCCTGAGGAACTGATCATGTTCATGCATTTCATCTTTTAATAAAAATAAAGTCTCCTCCCTGGTCTCCTACATTTCTTATTTCGCCGTACTGGGGCACTACATCACTATTATTGATCACAGCGATCCGGAAACTACTGAACAACTGCTCTGATGACAGGTATTTTTCTGTATTCTTTTCCAGTCTTTCTAGCAGAAAATTTGTAAAGGCACTTCTGTCAGGCACTTCAGTGAGCGTTCCGCTTGTCATTGCCTTCCTGCTGGGCAATTCATATAGCTTTTCAATTGCTCTCGAGGCATCTGCAAAAGCAGTACGCGTTTTAAATATCGCTCCTCCAAAACATGCATCGGCAATTAATAAAGTGTGTTTGGATTTTATTTCTTTCAGATAATCTACCAGTGTGCTGTTCCTAAACCATTCTGTCTTGTTGTCTCTCCTCGCATCTGAAGGCAGCCAGTACCCGTTGTTGGCATCCTGATCCCACCAGCCGTGTCCGGCATAGAAAATTAAGAGATTATCATCAGATGTCAGTCTGCTGCCAAGTATATCAAGTGATTCAATAATATCTTTCCTTTTTGCATTCTTGAGGAAAATAATATTTTCTTTGTCAAAGGTATATGAAGCTGTAAGGACATCATGTATTTTCTGTGCATCACGGACAGGGTTATCAAGATTTGTAATTGCCGGATCTTCATACTTGTTAACCCCTATTATAAGGCCGAAATACTTAGATTCTTTGTTTACTTTATCTGCAAATGTTAAAACGGGAGGTGCATATTCAACAAGAAACCGGGTTTCCTGGTAATTGTCTTTTTTATCTACAGAGACGATCCTTATCTCATTATCTCCCTCTTCCAGCAATATACTGGTAGTAAATACCCCTTCATCTGAGATTTCCTTTACCTCGGAGTTGACAATTACCGAACTGATGCCACTTTCATCAGTGGTTTTGCCAATGAGTGTGATCTCAGGCAGGGTGCTTTTGCATTTTGTCCCTTCCCTGTATGCCGGTGAAATTATCTTTATTTCCGGCGGTGTATTATCCACTAACTCAACCTTTTCTTCCGGTTTGTTGTTTAATTTCAGGTATGATCTTTCACTGGTGATTACCTGAGCTTGAATAAAAGAATAACTGAAAAGAAACAGGAGAATAGCTGAATGTTTTATAGTTATCATGACATATTTATATAGTTTATTTGATAATGTTTTGCTGGTAGATAGTTTTAAATTGTATAAAGGTTTAAAAATTATATCTGACAGTTAACATTGGAGTTTTTACATAAGGTTTATATTCCGGGTTAATTGAGATTCCTTTTGTCTGACTGTATTTTTTGTCTTTTTTAATTTTTGTTGCGCTATTTACTGTCCAGAAAATATCTATAAGCCAGATCCCAATTGCACTATAAGCACAAATTTCAGAAATATTATCCTGTTTTACAGAATTATCATAAAATCGGTTAATATTTTGTATATCACTGGTGTTAAGGTAATCATCATAACTGGATATGGCTTTCCTGTTATAGATTATTGATGTGGCAATTAATCCATAGGTTGTTATTCCTTTGATCCAGTGAGGTTGCCTTTTATGAATAGTTGATAATCCCCATCCAGGGAAGAGAGCAGATTGCATAATGACTATACCTGGTTTGATATCTTTCTTTGCCGGCATAATTATTCCTTCTGTTTTTTCGGCTGGTAATTTTTCAGCAAAAATTTTGAAATAGAGTCCGTTATTCACAAAAACACTATCACTTGTGATATCCCATTTAATTATTTTATTATTTCCACCGCTGACATTATCGCCGAAGTCCCCGTATAGTGCATGGGCGTTTATCACGTTGCCTGTTGAATCCGTTATTTCGAGCCATATCCTGAATTTATCAGTTGGCTGACTGTTAGTGATATTATAGTAAATGTTAACCGTATTAGCTTTTACCTCGAGATAGGGTTTAGTAATTTTTACAGTTGTTTGCGCGAAACAATGGTAACAGGAAAAGATCAGAATTGCAAAAGCAATGTAAACAACTGCTTTTCTCATATTCTTAAGCTTATTGCTATTAATTTGAGATTCTTTATTAAGGTAAAAATATTTAATTATTATCTAAAAACCTATTTTTAATCCGTATATAATTTGTTTTTCGATGGTTGTATGCCTTGTATATTCTGTTTGGTGGGAGTCAGCCGAAAGGCAGGGAATGCAGTCAATGCATGCAATGTACTAAAATGTGAATGTTCCGGAGATTTTCTTCTTAAATTCCCCGTATACATCTTTTACGGTTAAATTGTTACTAAAGACAATGATCTCAATTGGTCCGCTGTATTTTTCGATTTCTTTATATTCAACATGTTCAAACACAGTCTGAACCGCCATGGTTCTTCCGTCCGACAGATTAACAAAACCTTTGATCCGTATTGAATCCGGAACAAGTTCGTTAATAAAAGCATACAGATTCTTCTCTGAGATTTTATCATGAGTGCGTAGCACACAGGTATTTATATCCGGCCTTCCTGCTGATTTGCTGCCGGTAAATCTTTCGGCCGGTGTATGGCTGGTTTCCCGTTTTTCCAGGATACCATTGAGTATTGCTTCGCAATAGGTTGTTTTAATTATATCTGCAAAAGGATTTAACTTTCTGATCTCGGCCTCGGTTTTCTCTGTCCCTTCCTTACAAAGGTCGGTTTTATTCAGTATTATAGTGTCGGCGATCATCAGCTGGTGACGGATGCGTTCCGGCATATTTACCGGCCTGAAAAAGTTGGAAGCATCTGCAATAGCATAGATGTGCCTGAGGTTGAGTTTCTTCTGCAGGATACCGTATTGTAGCAATTCCAGAATATTTACCGGGTCGGAGAGTCCTGATGCTTCCAGAAAAACCATTTCAGGAGTATATTTTTCCAGTAGTTTTTCCATGGTGGAAATAAAGTTGGAGAGCTGGCAGACACAAAACACAGAGCCGTTATTTATTTCCACCAGCGTAAATTCTTTACCCGTATGCTTTAGCTCTTTACCATCCACACCTGTAGGGGCAAATTCGTTCTGTATAATGGCTATCCTGTACTTTTCCCCGATAGTATTAAGAATGTATCTGAGGAAAGTTGTTTTTCCGCTTCCCAGGAAACCGGTGATGAGGAAAAAGTCAGATTTATAATGATCTGGCATTAATGTATTCCTGTATTTTTGATTCTATGTTACTAACAGGGGGTATTTGGCTAATGAACTCAATGTTACCGTCAATTACTATAGTTGGAAGATTCTGCACTCCCAGGCTGATCATCATTTGCACTCCTTCCTTTTCTTTTATCCGGTGTTCCTTAAATATCACTTTGTTGCCAAAAGGTTTGGCAGCCCTTTCCACGGCATTGACCATATATTGGCAGGGGGCACAGGAGGAGGAATCGAGCGTGATAATATCTATCACTACTTGGTTATCGGACCAATGAGTTGCAAGATCAAGTTTTTCTACTTCATGTACCGGGGCCTCCGAAGCGCGTATTTTCCCTTGCAGCATCTCATCGTAAATAAGTTCAGTGACGGCGATAATGTTTTCTGGGGGAGTAGCCATAGGCAGGTCGCAGCCGGGAGCCAGGATGAAACCTTTCTTTCCCCCGGTATCCATGCATTCCAGGGCATCTCTGCGGGAGTCGTCTTCACTGCCCATCAGTAATGATACGGTAAGTTTTATATTTCCCCCGAAACTGATATTATGGGCGAGGGCGATATCGCGGACATAGCCCAGGGGTATGTTTTCATCTATAGAGATATTGTCGGGGCGGCATTTGCACATGACCTCTATATTCTGTTTTGCATTCCCGCAGACAAAGAAAGAGCTCAGTGCTCCGGTTTCCCTGATGAAAGAAAAAATCTCAGTAGCATAGGGGGTAACAAAAGTTTCGAAAGATGCAGGATCTATCTGGCTGGTCATGGGATCCACCATTGCGATGACATCGCAGCCGGCTTCGATATAGTTCCCCGACATGAAGATGGCCAGGTCGGTTGCAAAGCGCATTACCTTATGGACATGATCAGGATCATCGAACATTTTCATGAAGATATCTGTTCCCATGAGGTGGAGGGCGAGGGTGAACGGGCCGGTAACGAGTCCGTAAAGGGCAAGGTCGGGATACCTGCTGCGGAGTTGCCTTGCGGCTTCCATAACTACCGGGATTCGGGCTTTACAGGAGCAGGGAATCTTTAATTTATCAATATCAACTCCTTCAGCAAGAGGGTGGGAAACCACCGCAGGGGGATTGTCGTCAGCCCAGCTCAGTCTGCAGCCCAGCGCTTCGGCTTCAATCTGGAGGTCGAAAGCAACGGGTATGCCGTCGGGTTTATAGAGTTCAACAGCTTTACTTACACCGTTAACGATATGGTCTGCGGATGTAAGATATTCTGTAGCGGTCAATCCGAGGAGACTGCCGGCATGACAGCCGACAAAAGGCACCCAGGGGATGCGGGGGACTTCCTTAAGATGGAAGGTTTGTTTAATGAGTTCTATTCCGTGCATATTATGAAAATTTTGGGATAGTGAAAAAACCTTTGTGTTCCTTTGTGTAACCCTTCGTGTTCCTTTGTGGTTAACCTTCTAAGGTATTGAACCACAAAGGACACAAAGGGTTACACAAAGGAGGCTTCTGTCTTCAGGATGCCAGTGCATTCAGATATTCCACCGCGCCCTGCGGATCAGGACTGTAAAAGTCGGCATTGATCTTTTTACAGAAATCATCTGTAACCGGTGCCCCACCAATGCAAACTTTCTTATCGGGGTATTTGTCCTTAATAGTTTTAACTATTTTCTCCATATTTACCATAGTAGTGGTAAGCAGAGCGGACAAGCCGATAATACTGTCAGGGTATTTATCTGCTTCGGCGAGGAAATTTTCTGCCTTAACATCTGTACCCAGGTCGACCACCTTAAATCCGTTGCCTTCTACCATCATGGCGACCAGGTTTTTCCCTATGTCATGCAGGTCGCCTTCCACGGTTCCGATAATAAAAGTGCCTTTTTGTTTGGCTGCACCGCTGGCGAAGAAAGGTTTAAGGTGTGCCATGGCTGCCCCCATAGCTTTGGCCGACATAAGCACCTGGGGTACAAAAATTTTATTTTCACGGAATTTTACACCTACCTTCTGCATTCCTATGATGAGTGCGTCGGAAAGTATTTGTTCCGGTAAAGCTCCGGCATCCAGTGCCTGCTTTGTAAGTTCATCTGCCCCATCCTGTCCCTTCATGTCGGGAGGATAAGGAGATGCATTGTTGATTTTTCCAAATTCAACGCAGTGAGCGATTTGTTCGAGGAGTTGTTTCATTTTAGAGTGATTAAGTGGTTACGTGGTTACGTGTTGGGGCAATGACCTTTGACCTTTGCCCGGTATGTTTTTGACTGAGGATTAAGTGTGACAAGTGACGGGTGACGAGTGACATCCAGCTTTACTGCGTTTGTGCCTCCGATAAAGCTACAGCGACACGCGGTCGGTGGATGAACAGTGACTGGCAGTGATCCGTTGATTTCGCGATCCCCTGATCCCGTGATCCCGTGATATCGTGATCCCTCTTTTAAATAGTTTTCCTTCATATTTATCATGTTTCTCTTATAATTAGCTTCGGTTGAATGACATACTGCAGTATAGGTTCTTTGTTTTTTTCTTCGATAAGGTGGGCGGTGTGACGGGCCATTTCTTCATAACGGCAGTCGATGGCTGTAATGGCAGGCTGGAAGAAAGCTGTAAGTTCGGTATTCCCGTAAGAAACGAGAGATACCTGTTCCGGTATTTTAATGCCCCATTTTTTCAGCCGCCCGAGTACCTTTACAGAATCGGTATCGGTATAGGAGAGAATGCCTCTTATGTTATTATGGATAATCATTTCATATGTAAGATCCGGGATTCCTGAGATGATAAAGATCTCTCTGTCGGGATATAGTTCCTGTGTCAGACTACGGAAGGTTTGTTCAATGAGTTCATTCAGCAGGTTCCGGCCTTTCCATATATCATTGCTTACCAGGAGGAAATTTCCCCTGTGTTTTTCTGCGAGATATATCAATGCGCGTTTCACTCCCAGGTCATAACTCTGGATAACATACCTGAAATGCGACCCTGCCATGGTGTTGTCGATGAGCACCACTTTAGTCTTACCGGGCATCAGCTTACGGTAGAAATTTGCCGTAAGCATTTCATTATGGTTTGGAACCACAATTATAGCTTCATATCCTTCCCTGATCATTGAGCTTACCAGTTTTATTTCCTCGTCGGGGTCGTTATAGGCAAGGAAATAGGTGAACCGTCGTCCTTCCTTTTCCGCCTCGCCCTTCAGGCACCCTATCAGTTGTTCCATATTGGAGGAATAAAAAGGGAGGATCACTCCCCATATCTTTTTGATGGTTGTCTGGGTGGCGGCGTAAGTTCCTTTACCTGCTCTTGAGATCACCAGCTGGTCTTCGGTAAGTTTTTTCAGCACCAGTTTGGCGGTTTCCCGGGAGACCTTATGCCGTTCTCTCATTTTATTAATGGAGTCAATCCTTTGGCCGGGGGAAATTTCCTGTGCCTGGATTTTTCTCCGGTAGTAATCGGTAAGTTTACGGTAAACGGGTATGAAACCTTCCTTTTCCATTTTTATCAGCGAACACCAAAGTTAGATAGAAATTTTCAGAAAACCATCACATACCATCACAGTTTTGTGAAAAGGAGCACAGTGGGGGCTATCTCATTAATTAAAATATTATCAACCACGACACCAAGGACAATGCGAAGGGAGGCGCTGCGTCCTTTGTGGTTAGAAACATTTATGAGACAGCTCCCTTTAGGAATGATTAATTGAGTAAAAGATTAATTGAGTAATCGAGTAATTGATTAATCGAAGGGGGAATGTATTGTGGAGATGCACGGCTGTTTGTCTTTGTAAGAAAACCCCGGCGGGGATGCAATAAAATAGCCAGGCCAGGGGTGATAATTTCTGAAAAAAAAGAATGATCTGAAAATCTACCGAACAGAAACAGGCTATAATTCCTTCCAAATGAGTGATCAGGATCAGAATAAAAATATTTATCTTCGTAATTATTATAAACCTTGAATTTCTTCAATGAAGATAGGCCTCTTTATCCCCTGTTACATCGACCAGTTCTATCCCGGAGTGGGCATTGCCACACTTGAATTACTGCAAAAGCTTAAGCTAAATGTCAGCTATCCCCTGAAGCAGACCTGCTGCGGACAGCCATTGGCCAACACGGGAGCAGAAAAAGAAGCCATTCCTGTTTACCGTAATTTTATCCGGAATTTCAGCCGTTTCGACTATGTGGTTTCCCCTTCGGGAAGTTGCGTATATCATGTGCGTGAACATTATGATATTCTTGAACAAACCGATGAGGTAAAGAAGGTCAGGAACAATACCTATGAACTTTGTGAGTTTATTACTGATATATTAAAAATTGATGATCTGAAGATACACTATCCTCATAAGGTGGGGGTTCATCAGAGTTGTCATGGTCTCAGGGGATTGAAACTGGGAAAGTCCTCAGAGATCATTGCGGAAAGATATTCCAAAGTTCATAAGTTACTCGAAAAAGCCGGCGGGATAGAGTTGATAAAACCCGACAGGGAAGATGAGTGCTGCGGATTCGGGGGTACTTTCTCCGTTTTTGAACCCGAT
>CAYVTV010000078.1:0-16222 GCA_964454295.1 uncultured Bacteroidaceae bacterium | reverse complement strand
ATGTCTCTGTCATATCCCGTATGGCATCCTTGCGCCACTGAAGATTGCCGGTGGTAAAATCCCATTCATACTGCAAATGCTGTATGTTACCCGTCTGAATGCCGGTAACATGCCCGTGGTCGTTTGTGAACTGACTCACAAGGCTGTTGCCGTAGGCGGAAGCTGTTATCTGATCTCTTGCGTTCATGGAGTTGGCCTGCCAGATAAGGGAATTGTCGGATGTTCTTTTTATCTGACTAAGATACGAATTATTATTGTAAATGTATTTTATGGCAAAGCCTGAGGGGTATATCAGGACAGAATCCCTGCCATACCGGTCATATAAAAATGACTCTGTAAAATTCAGGCTGTCAATGCTCTCTGTTTTTGTGGCGAGCCTGCCCTGGGCATCATACGCAAAATCCACCGTTACACCACCCGGGGAACTTATCCCGGAGAGTTTTCCCTGACCATGGTTTTTTGTATCATAAGTAAAAGTGGTTGTCCCTTCCGGTTCGTCCAGTGTAAGCACCCTGCCCAGTTCATCGTAAGTTAGTTCGGTTATGCTGTCGTTGGCATTTTGGAGTATCATTTCACCGAATAGGTTATAATCAAAGGTATAAGTTCCGGCATTGGGCTCGGTTATTCTTGTCCGGTTACCCAGCTTGTCAAACTCCAGGGAAGTTACGGCTCCCCCGGGTGAAGTAACCGTTTTCGGCAGTCCGGAACTGTAATAGGTGTATGAGATGGAACCACCGGCATCCGTGACCGAGGACAATTGCCCGGCAGGATCAATGGTTCGTGTAACCGACCGGTTGGGCGTAGCCGATGTGTTGGTAGTGGTTACCGTTCTCCCGTTATAACTGGTGCTTATGTTTGCCAGCGGGGAAGATTCACCGGTTTT
This sequence comes from uncultured Bacteroidaceae bacterium, assembly GCA_964454295.1. Lineage (GTDB taxonomy): Bacteria > Bacteroidota > Bacteroidia > Bacteroidales > CAYVTV01. The sequence goes on along the minus strand of CAYVTV010000078.1, from coordinate 15,339 downwards.
CCGGCCGAAGGCATCGTAAGAGTATTCCGTCCATTCCGGCTGGTCTGTTGAATAATATGGATCCGATACCTTCCACACCCTGCCATCAGCATTGTAGATAACATCGGTGAATATCGTTGTACCGTCAAAGCCGGTCTTCTCATAGCGCACCTCCCTCCCCAGGCTGTCCAGTAAGGTTCTTTGCGCAGGGAGGCCATCTCTTTCTTCTAAAACGTAAAATAATACATTCGCCGGATCCCCGCTTTCTCTCCAGCTTATTGTCCGGATGACGGTATTTCCGTCCGGCAAACGGGTCTGCGTTAATCTCCCGAATTCATCATATTGATATTCCGTTACAAATCCGTTTATATCAGCAGACGAGAGCACATTCCCGTATGCTTTGTTATAGGTCATATCCATGTGTTGACCAAGCGCGTTGGTTTTTCGTATGACAAATATTCCCGTGCTGTCATATTCCACTATTTCCTGCCTGTCGGTTTCTCCTTCAGCCGAACGTGTTATTTCCGTTAGCAGCCCAAACGGATTGTCATAATCATACAGGGTGATCAGTGGATCTGGCGAGTCTGTATCATTTATGAAAGTGTCAGGCTGGCCGAAATCATTATATGCAGTTGAAACAGATAAAACATAAGCATCTTCACCGTTACGTTTCTTCTTTGTTGTGGACAGGGTAAGTTTTGAAGGACACCACGAACCTTTGGCAATATATGAATTAGTTATGGTATCGGTGGCTTCACCCTGGTAATCGGTTATTATCCTGATCACATTTCCGCAGGTATCATATTCGTAAGTTGTGGTATTCACAATGTCTTCAAGCTTATAATTCTTTTCAACTTCACTCATATATGGAAAAATCCTGCCGTTTCCGTTAGCGATAACAGAATTAGTATAACTTTCAATATATGCAGTGTCATTATCATGTAGTATTTCAATTTTATTAATACCTGGAAAGAAATAATCAGGGTGATACCCGAAGTTTTTAACGGTTTCCAGCCCCGTGGAACTGTTTGTGGAATGCATTTTTGTAAATCCCAGAAGGCCCCTGCCCTGTTGGTGCATAAGAGCTCCCGAGTACGAAAAAGTATTTTCTGTGATTCCGCCCGTTCCGTTCCCTGTTTTTACGGAAGACAATACGTATAAAGGTCCCTGAAAGTCGGCAATGGGGTATTCGGAATCAATTCCTTTTTCATATACATCACTATCTGTCAACGGATTATATGAGAAACTGGTCTTTTGATTAAATCCGTTGGTGATGGATTGTACCAGGCAATGATTGCGGTTGGGAAAGTAACTATGAAAATAGTTAGAGTTGTACAGTTCAGCCATACCGTCCCCATTAAAATCCCCCACATTTGCGTCAACGGAAGACACGTAAGCTTCATCGTAGGGGACAACATCAAAGGAATCCACCCTGCTGTATGCTACATACATTCCCAGTTCTTCACCTTCGAATTCACCATTCCCTATAAAAACCAGGTCTGTTTTCCCATCTCCGTCCACATCTCCGGAGTAGATCAAATTATCTGTAGTTGACAAATCTCCTATGGTAATATAAACTGTCTCAAGATCATTACCGGTGGAATAAGATATTCCCCATGCGTTATTTGGGCCAAATTCCAACGGAGGTGCAGGAAAAGCAATATCTGTTTTCCCATCCCCGTTAAAATCACCAAATTTATAATAGGACCTGCTATATACACTTTGGGTAAATAAATGAGCTAAACCGTTATCCGTAAGTTCATAAAAATGTGCCTTTTTAATCTCTCCCAGAAACATTATATTCGCTTTATTGTCCCCGTTGATATCCAATACAATGGCTTCGGGAGATTTAGCAACGGAAATTTCATCTTCATATGCCTCCAGGTAATAACTGTCCACTGAAAACTCAAAATCTGGTATGTTGGTAAAAGTAATCACATCATAATAGTTTCCATAACGCAATATTCCTTCACATTTTCCATCCCCTGTAAAGTCAGCCAAATGAAAAGTGGTTGAAAAAGTATAGCTGTAAACTGAATCACTATGTGCTGTGAAGTTGCTGCCATTTGAAAGATATGGTGTGAAATATCTGCCGTTATAGTGTAGCCTGTCCAGAATAATATCGTCTAATAGGTCGCCGTTTAAATCTCCAATGTGTATATCCATATAATTCTCAACATAAATTGTATCGGTATTGATGTAATTTACTCCATCACCGTTGTTAATATAGATTATACCAAGGTTTCCGGATATCTTTATAAAATCTTTATATCCGTCTCCATTAAAATCCCCGGTGTGATCCATTGATAAAGAAGGCGCCCAGACACTACTACAATTATCACTATATTCCCCCCACTCAATGATACTTGAGTTAAATGCCGTCCCGTTTTCTCCGTATTGAATGACTTCAGTTAGCTGAGAATCATTATTGTAAGAATAGTTGAATTCATATTCCCTGATCTTTGCATTTTCATGAATTACTTCAATTTTATGGAGTAATACATTATCCTGTAACTGGCTTCCGGCGATATACCAGGTATTTTTATCACTTTTTTGTACATAAGAGAACCTGATACTGTTCATTGGAGGAAATCCCAATGTCTGGTTCCCTGTATAATTGATTTCCACCGGACGCACTTCCCCCGTGCTGTTATTCTCATAGTAAACAAACTCAAGGTAGTTGCCGTAGTTATCTTCAATCTTGTTAAGATACCAGAATAGCACATCTGTTTTCCCACTTGCCTCAATTTTGGAATGGTCGGTATTCCCGTATTCCATGGTTAATCCTTCTTTTGTTTCAATAATAAAGTAAGAAGGCCCCGAACCAGCCGTACCATAAGAAATTATCCTCGAAAAATCCTCAAATTCAGTCCTGTATTCAGTGTCATCTTCTCCATACAAACCGTTTACTGCAATTAACCTGTTACCGTCAAGGGCAAATTTATCATCCTGATCAAAATTAATGGCGCCTGCTTCTCCATCGTGATAAATATCCCTGTTAACCCTGGTTATACATGAGAGACCCGATAAATCCCATCCCCTTCCCAAAAATTTAATACCTGACTGACTGTTGTAAGTAATGGCAATATCGGGGGCCAATCCTCTCCTCCCCGGAGGAATCTCGATTGGGATGGAATAATTCATAGCCCCTGTGGCCGATATATTAAAACTACCGGGTAAAGTTCCCACAGGTAGAGAGGTATTCAACTCACGATCGTAATCAGGGGCAGGAATGTATGTTATTTCGGGTATTATTTCATCCTGAGGAATTATCCGGGCTTCAAAGGTGCTTCCACCGGAAGCTGTATAGCTGAAGCCATCAACCATCAGTATGCTGTCATAGGCTTCATATACTTTCGTTCCGGTAATAGTAGAGTCCAATATCCAGTAATCTGCCGTATAGACCTGGGAAATTACGGAAATTATGCTTAAAGTATTAAGCAGTGATATACAAAAAATTCGTTGCAGTTTATAACGAATTAGTTTAGTTATATTCATATTAGTTTTTTTATGGTAAAAATAAAGTGTGTCATCTGTCAGCTCCTTTAAGATTGTGTCGTCATGAAAAAAGCTCACATTTTTTTTTATAATATTAAATACACTTTTAATTACTGTCTCTTAAATTAACTTTCCCTTTTCCGCCTCAACAAACCAATCGATAGAAAGAGCCGGGTTATGTTCGGCGGATTTTCATTTCGTCATTTTCCCAGGGGTTGACACCCCTGGCTATTCAAGTTTTACCCCGCCGGGGTAAACCTTTCATCCATCCATACAGCGTCACTCGTCACTTGTCACCCGTCACTTTTACTCATCCACTCAACCACTTAACCACGTAACCACTCAGCCACTCACCCTTAATTCTTCACCACCCTCCACTCCTTCCTCACCCCCTTCCTCGCCACCCTCAGAATATAATACCCGTTCTTCACCCCGGAAAGACTCAGTTCATTGATGTTTGAACTGCCTTTCTGATGCAGTATAAGCCTTCCCATATTGTCGAAAAGCTGAATGTCCCAAACGTCCTTGGAATCATTGTTATCCGGCGGAATTACCACGTACAGCACTTCCTTTGCCGGATTCGGGTAAACATTGAATCCAACATTGTTTTCTTTATTAAGGAGTTCTTCCGGTTCTGTGATCTTCGCACTCTTTTTCCCCTGGCTCTGGTAGTATATAATGCCGCGGCTTACGCGGTTTCCCGCTGCATCATAGGCATACTCAAACATGGGCGGACTGCCCGCAACCACGGGTTTTTCATCCAGAAGCGTGTCCTCCTGGGGAGTCCTCTCCTGCCATAGCTGTAGGTTGTAAAAACCGTCAGCAACCCAGTATAATTCAACCTCCACATCATCCTGACTTACGATGGTTGCATTAGGCGATACCCAGTAGTAGGAACCCGATCCCAAGTTATGGGAATAAACTTCGGCAGAACTCACTTCCACTTCATCAGGGCCGATGATGACCTGAGCCTGCAATCCTATACATGTAAGGATGTATAGAAATAGTAATATGTGTAGTTTATTTATTATCATCTCATTGAGTTTTATTATTCATTGTTTTTTCCCGCAGATATGCGCTAATCTCAATACATATTTTTACAAATATTTAAAATGAGAATTTTCAATTTCAGGTTATTCAAGGATTTTTTCTAAGTTCTTTTAGCGGGAGATGCATTGCATTTTATATTTAATATCTGAACAATCATGATTAATAAAAGCTATTGTTTTAGCAATAACTTAAGTTCAGCTATTTCCTTGTTAACTGCCTCCATGGCATTATTGTATTCCTCTCTGAATAATATCATCCCTGCATCCTGTTCACTGATCTCCTGTCTTAATCCCTCTATCTCCATTTGCTGTTCTTTAATAGCTTCCACCAGGTAAGGTATTATCCCGATATAATTGATGCTCATCATGCCATTATCATCGGTGGTGACCAGATCGGGAAATACCTGTTGTAACTCCTGCGCCAGAAAACCACTCTGCCGGCGCTGATAGATCACCTGGTTGTCGAATACAACGGGTGCAACAGCCTCACCTGTATCAGGTAAGGAGGCTTCAATATCTTCCATGATCTTCGGCTCAGGTTCCTGCAACATATAGGTCACTCCCCGCAGCCCTGCAATACTTCCTAAGGAACCCTTCGAAATAGTATTGATATCTGCCTTAAGACGTTCATCCGAAGATATATCCAGAAATCCGTTGCATTTTATTGCACCGTTAACATTCAATGCATATTCTGAAGTAACATCAGTAGTCATTATACCTACTTTATCTTCAATGAATACTTTCCCTCTGAAATAACCGGCGTAAATGTTATTTATGCATATATCTCCCCTACCCGGTGTTTCTGCAAATATTGCCGCTCCATTATTTGTACCATAGATAATCCCATGTACTCCATGATTATAACCGCTGGTACAATTACCAGCCCTTGCCCAGACACCGTAACTTCGACCTGATGAAACCGGTGAACTTTTTACAGCATCTCCAACCATAGCGCACATATAGGCGGAAGAAACATCCTGAATAATCCGCCCCTGAACCGCATAATGCCACCCATAACACCCTGAACCGGTTGCAGTACGATCTACCATTAATCCACGGTAGTATTCCGTACTGTTATTAAATATTGACACCTTGCTGTATTGATTCCCATCCCCACCCACGCTAAGTTTACTCACCGGGTTTTCACTCTGTATCCCCACATTGTTATTGGAGGAAACCTTGATCTGTGATTGTACCGGTAACCATAATACCGGTAATACTAAGAGTAATACGATCTTTTTCATAGCTGATTGTTTAATTGATAAAATGATTTACAGAGGTAATATCTTATACATATTAATACCAAAAACACCCGAAACATTCCCTGAATTTTCAGGATTTTTTTACTTCTGACAGATATTTAGAATGATTATAAATAACATAGGTGTTTGTAACGCATTAATATTCTGCGTGTTATACCCCCCCCCGTAGAATGCAAATTCATATCCAAAAAGTCAGAAGAAAATTGAGGAAAAAACTGGGAAAATGATGATAAATATCACCTTTATAAAACCGTAGCTGAATTAACAACGGATTTTAGAGTACCACAATCGTACTATTTATGCGGTTGTGAATATAAATGCATATCCAAACCTAATGTAGATTAATTGATGAAACCCCCATGCACTGCCGTTCATAAAAGGATATGGAAAAAACATGGGGGTTCCATGCCCATTTCCCCATTGGGAAATAGAACTTATTGATTTGCAATAACATAATTAATATTTGTACGCATGAACCCCCATGCACTATCGTACACAACAAGGATATGAACACAATATGGGGGTTCCATGCCCATTAGACCATTAAGAAATATAACTTTTTGAATTTTAATAAGATAATTAATATTTGTACGCATGAAATGATAATTTCAAGGAATGAACCTTCAATACCCCTTCTCCCTGCACCTGCAACCACTAAAACCGCAACCGGATTTATCCGTATTACTTTTGTTCAGCCTGAATATTGATCTCACAAGGAGAAGAAGAGAAAAAAGAATCGCTGTCAGCACTATTAATAAAGCTATTACATCTTGTACCATAATTAATTAATTTACATAAAAAAGAAAGATGCTGTCTGATAAAACAGAAAGGACAAAAGCCATGCAAGAATGGTAGTATATAAAACCAGGAATGCTGCCCATCTGAAAGATCCTGATTCTTTTGCTACCACCGCCACAACTGCCACACAGGGAAAATAAACCAGGATAAACAGCAAAAATGACAACGCTACAACCGGATTATACACATTAGTCCCCCTTTTCTTACCTGTTTCATATTTTTCGGCCTTTAATTTTTCATTCAGAGGAATATATTCCTTTGCGTTATCTTCTGATTGATAAAGTACAGCCATGGTGCTTACAACGATTTCCTTTCCCGGTATTCCGGCCAGCACACTCACACTCATTTTCCAGTCGAAACCAAGAGGCTGCATCACCGGTTCGATGATCCTGCCAAATCTTTCAAGATAAGAAGGAGGGTTTCCTGTTATCTCCTTTCCGCCGTCAGATAAGCTGTGAGTGTCTTTATGGTTTATCTCTGTGAGCAATCTGCTGTTCTGAGGGTAATAATTTAATCCCCACACAATAATGGATGCAAGCAGAATAACTCCTCCTATTCTTTTCAGGTATTCATATGACTGATTCCACATGTGTCTGAGCGTGTTTCGCATTACGGGAATACGGTAAGGAGGCAATTCCATCACAAAGGGAATATCATCCCCCTTTATAATAAACTTTTTAAGTAACAGAGCGGAGATTGCTGCGAGAAGGATCCCTGTCAGGTAGATAACAAACAGAACAGTCCCCTGCCAGGATGGGAAAAACGCGCTGATAAGCAGAATATAAACCGGAAGTCTTGCACTGCATGACATAAACGGAAGTATAAGCATAGTGATCAGCCGGTTATTTCTGCTTTCAATGATCCTGGTAGAAAGAATAGCAGGCACATTGCATCCAAAGCCCATGATAAGGGGGATGAATGACTTTCCGTGAAGACCGATCCTGTGCATAACCCTGTCCATAATAAATGCTGCCCGCGCCATATAACCGGTATCCTCCATGAGTGAAATAAAAAAAAACAGTATAAGGATGTTAGGAAGAAAAACCAGCACTCCTCCCACACCACCGAGTATTCCCTCACGAAGCAGATCATTAAGAGCTCCTTCAGGCAGGTATGTAACACATAAATCTGACAACCAGGTAAATAGCACCTCAATTCCTTCTGCCGGGTATTTCCCGGCTTTAAAAGTGATCATGAACATTGCCCAGAGAAGCAGAAAAAAAACCGGGAGCCCCAGTTTTTTATGGGTTAGAATACTATCTGCTCTCTGGGATCTCTCACCATATTGTTTATCGGAACGGGTTAATGTTTCTCTTAGTGCCCCTTCAATAAAACCATATTTCGCGTCTGTAATAATGGCTTCCGAATCCTGGCCTGTATTGGATTCCAGCCTGGACAACTCATCATCGGCACATTTCAGGATGAGTTCATTGCCGGGTAATGACAAAAATCGCTTTCGTATATCCTGATCCTTCTCCAGTAACTTTATTGCCAGGAACCGTGAATTAAACCTGTCAGTAAGCTCTGAATGTTCCATCTTTACTATTTCTTCTTCCACAATTCTTACCGCATCCTCCAGGTCTCTGCCATAATTGATGTTTATCCTTCTGTCTGATTGTTCCTTCTCCTTAAACTTACTAATAATTGCAGAAAAGAGCGCAGCCAGTCCTCTTCCTCTTGAACCCACTGTTGGGATCATCGGAATTCCAATCATTTGTCCAAATGTAATGTAGTCAAGCCTGTCCCCTCCTTTTCTTAATTCATCAAACATATTCAGGGCGATAACCACTTTCAGGTTCATATCAATAAGCTGGGTGGTCAGGTATAAATTCCTTTCGAGGTTCGAAGAATCTATTACATTTACAATTACATCAGGTTGATATTCAAACAGGAAGTTTCTGACATATATCTCTTCCGGGGAATAAGTGGTTAACGAATATGTTCCCGGCAGATCAAAAAAATTTAATATATAACCTTGGTATTCAACCTTTGCCAGCTTGGTGGCCACGGTTACACCACCATAGTTTCCCACCCTCTCATACGAATGGGATGCAAAATTAAAAATACTTGTCTTACCGGAGTTTGGATTGCCAATCATGGCAATATTAATAACATGACCCGCCCTTACGGCAACCTGAATGTTACTATTTCTCTGAAAAGTACCCTGAAACACAGCAGATCCCCGCACGAACAATTCTTCACTGACAATTTCTATGAGTGAGGCCTCTGAACGCCTCAATGTGACCCTGTAACCCATTACCTGGAACTCTACCGGATCTTTCAGGGGAGCTTCCTTTATGACTGTCACTTTCTGACCATAAATGAAACCCATTTCCGATATCCTCTTCCGGAATGAACCTTGCCCCCTTACTTTAATGATAACTCCTGTTCCGCCAACGTGAAGATCAGATAACAACATATCCCTGTTCTGAAATAAAATGCAAGTGTATTGAAAATTAACAAAACTTTTATCCCAATAAGTTGGTATTTTAAAAATTATTACGTTAAATTGAGGGTTGAAAAAGAAAATTTATCTTAAAACATATGAGATTATTAAGTGGAAGAGCACGAAAATATATATGAAAAGATACATGAACTTTTTGGAGTTTCTCCCGACAAGCTGAATGTTTTGCAGGAAACTATCAATATCGCCCTGCAGATTGAATATTTTGAAGTTTCCGATAAGGTTAAAAAGAATCTAAATGAAAAACAGGTGATGAAAGCATCGGGAAAACTCTTCGATGCCGGCGTTGATGTTGAATCTAAGAAATACCTGCTTTCTCAGATAGCCTCTATAGACAAAATAGAAGCCTTCAGAGTAATAGAAAATTATATGAATAATCCGGATCATTCTCTCAGAGACTGGGGAACCCTCGCACTTCAGGAAAGCCGTATGCTCATTGAATCAAAGCTCCTGGATGAGAATCAGATCTTTATCTCTACCGGACTGGGAGGAAAAGGTAATAAATTAAGATATTTTGTTGTGCTCATGGGAAAGGATAATACTACTTTTAATACCACACAAAAAAAAATAATACGCAGTGAATTTGACACAACACTAAAAAAATACCAGGCAGAAATTGAGGAAATAAAATTTTCAGGACATGTAGCCACACTCTTAACTGTTGTTCCAATGAATGTCACTATAAAACATCTGTTTGATGAAGCTATAGGAGAATGTAACTTATTTGGAAACTTTCTTATACCCAATTTCATAATTACCAATGTAAAAACCCTGAAGTTTGAAGAAATAATGGATTTTTTAAAACAAAAAGAAGTAAATGCCGGACAAGGAATGAGAGAAGTAAAAAAGAAGAAATAAAAATTGAATATCTATCAGGTTAAAGATGTGCAACCTGCTTACCTCTATATAATTAACTATTTTTCAGGAAATTAGTTTTACCAACCAAAATCTGTTATAAAAATTCAGGATAAATAAATAATTTTATTCTGAAAAATCAACAAAAACTACTCTGAATTATTTTGAAGAATCTTCATTCAGATCATCAAAATCAACATTTGTGTAATTTTCTGCCAGCGCAGCTTCTGATTCAGAAGTAACATCATCATCTATCGGCTGGGGATTCGCTGTTTTAATATAATCAACAACTTCCGTTAATCCGTCAGCGAATTTGTCAAAATCTTCCTTATAAAGGAAAATTTTGTGCTTTTCATAAAATGATTTCCCATCTCTCCCAAATCTTTTTTTACTTTCAGTAATTGTCAGATAATAATCATTTCTTCTTGTTGCCTTTACATCAAAGAAATATGTCCGCTTACCGGCCCTTACTGATTTAGAGTAAATCTCCTGCTTGCTTTGGTTGTCAGTTTCTTCCATTTTGCCTATTCCTTCTTCCATCATAATCACATTTTAGTTAGATTGAAAAGTATTTGATTCTCAAAAATAGAAAAATATTTTACAAATATTAAAATTTTGTATGATTTTGATAATATTATTAATATATATTAATTATTTTTGGCCTTTATTAATTTTACGAACCTGTTCTTTTTCAAATGATTAGCAGGAGATTACTAAGGGTTAAGGTATTGCAAATGCTGTATGCATTTTATACGGCAGACATAAAAGATATCAATAAGGCTGAAAATGAATTGCATTTCAGTGTAAATAAGTCTTACGAACTATATAAACTGCTGCTGCTGCTCTTACTTGATTTACGCCAGTATGCTGAATCCAGAATAGAAATTGCCAGGAATAAATTGCGCCCGAGCAAGGAGGATCTGAATCCAAATCACAGGTTTGTTGAAAATAAGTTTATTGCACAGATCGCTGAAAATACGCAATTACAGAAGTACATCAATTCAACAGGAATTAGCTGGTCTCAATATCCTGTCCTGATAAAGGATATTTATTTAAATATGTTGAGCTCGGAAGAGTATATTCAATATATGACCTCGGAAAAATCATCCTATGAGGAAGATAAACGGATTATAATTAATTTATATACAAATATAATTCATCCCGAAAACGATCTTCATCATATACTCGAAGAAATGAGTATTTACTGGAATGATGATGCTGAGTATATTATATCAATGATCATTAAAACCATAAAAACCTTCAGGGAGAAGGACACAAATGAAAAAGAGCTTCTTCCATTATTTAAAAATGAGGAAGACCAGGAATTTTTCATCCTTCTTTTCAGGAAAGCAGTTATTAACAGGGAGTACTGTCTGGAACTGATAAAGGAAACAGCTAACAACTGGGACGTTGACAGAATTGCGTTTATGGATACACTCGTTATGCAGATGGCTATAACTGAATTATTGGAGTTTACCACTATACCGACAAAGGTTACCCTGAATGAATATCTGGATATTGCTAAATATTACAGCACTGAAAAGAGTAATTCTTTTATTAACGGAATCTTGGACAGGATATTAATCAAACTCAGAAATAGTAATAAAATCAAGAAAACAGGGAGAGGTCTGATAGGTGAAAATTAATTGTGAAATCCTTTTAATTGTATTTACTTTGCAGATACGTTTTTTAAATGAATAAAGTAGTAACTATATTGACTTTTCAAATTTTACTGGCATCTGTTTATTCCTGCAGTATCAATAATGGCAGAAGGAATGAGAATACAGATAGTGAGAAGATTACCAGTGATGTTATATCAGAAAAATCCCCGGAAATTAAATTTGAAAAGCTGGAACATGATTTTGGTACAGTCAGGGAGGGAGAATTAGTAGGGTTTTATTTTAAATATAAAAACACCGGTAAAAAACCATTATTAATAACTGCAGCCAATGCAAGTTGCGGATGTACCGTTCCGGATTATAATAAAGAACCGCTGGCACCTGGAAAAACAGGATATATAAAAGTAGTATTTGACACTTCAGGCCGTTCAGGAATGCAGTCAAAGAGTATTACAATTGAATCTAATGCCTTGCACTCCATTACTATACTGAGAATTAAAGCTGAAATAATAAGTAAATAAAATCAACAAATCAACAAATCAACAAATCAACAAATTAAAAAATTATGAATCCACTTTTTATGGTATTGACCCAGACATCTGCACAGTCACCAAATCCGCTAACATCTTTGTTACCCTTGTTTCTGATTATTATCGTCTTCTATTTTTTTATGATCAGGCCTCAGATGAAAAGACAGAAAGAATTAAAAAATTACAGGAATACATTGCAGAAAAATGATAAAATTATAACGACAGGCGGCATTTATGGCAAGATAACGGATATTAAAGATACAACAGTAACTGTTGAAATTTCTGAAAATGTGAGGATAAAAGTTGATAAAAATGCTATCCTTAAGGATCCGGTTGATCTGGCGGAAAAAAGATGATAAAGGGAAAATTACCCGTCCTGATTGTCTTTTTATCATCTCTGTCTGATATTAAAAGTATTAACTGTTAATAGAAATGGAGATGAGAAATTTTTTACACAGGGCTAATGATGAAGAAAAAATAGCTTACAGGAAAAAAGCAATGATTTTTGCCTTCTTCCTGGTTCTATCTTTGATTTTCTGGTTTATCAATGCACTGAGTAAAAGTTATATTACTACTATTAATTATCCTGTCAGGTATACTGATCTGCCAGCGGGCAAAACATTAATAGGCGACACCCCTGATTACCTTGTTTTAAAAGTCTCTGCCCACGGTTATAGTATTCTCAGGCATAAACTAAGTTCCAGGTATCTCCCTGTAAATCTTTCGTTACGTTCATTTTATATGCAGCATATAAACAAGGATGATTCCCTGTTTTTTCTGCAGTCAAGATTTACAAGAGAACATATTAATGCCCAATTAAGTTCAGAAATCCAGATACTCGAAATTAACCCCGATACTTTATATTTCCGGTTTGCTTCACTTGTTACAAAAAAAATACCGGTGTTATTAAATTTAAGCTTTAAACCCGATAAACAGATGATAACAATTGGATCACCGGTTTCTGAACCAGATTCTGTAATTGCCACAGGGCCTGACTATATCCTCGACACCCTTTCCTCCATTCATACAGTGCATAAAAATCTGGGGGTTGTTTCTCAAACTATTGAAAGAAAAATTGATTTGCAACAGATCAATGAAATAAATCTTAAAACCAATAACGTTAATGTATTTATTGGTATCGAAAAATTTACTGAAAAAACTCTTGCCGTTCCACTTGAAATCACGAATCGTCCGGATTCTACTGAGATCATTACCTTCCCTGCCGTTATAGAAATCACATGCCAGGTCGGACTTAGCAATTTCCCCAAGGTTCAGCCTCAGCTTTTCCGTGCACAGGTTGACTTCAATGAATCAATTAACGGTACAGGTAACCTTACAGTAAACCTTACCAAACAACCTGACTTTGTAAGATCAATAAAATATTCACCCAGGAAAGTGGAATATCTTATTTTAAAATGACACTGAAAATTGGATTCACAGGTGGAATAGGAAGCGGTAAAACAACTGCCTCCAAAGTTTTCGAGAGCCTGGGTATTCCTGTATTTTACGCCGACAAGGAGGCTAAAAGATTGATTACCACGAATAAAACAGCCAGAAACCAGATAATTTCACTTTTCGGGAACAAAGCATTTACAGGTAACGATTATAATACAAAATTTGTCTCTGAATCTGTTTTCAATAACTATGATCTGCTAAAAAAGCTGAATGAAATTGTACATCCCCTGGTATTTAAGTCATTCAACTCATGGTGTGAAAGCTATTCCCATGCACCCTACCTTGTTATGGAAGCTGCAGTGCTTATTGAATCGGGATTTCATAAATATTTCGATTATATTGTTGTTATAAGTGCCCCGGAGAATATAAGAACCGACAGGATAATTCACAGGGACATTACGGATACGAAGAGTATCAAAGCCAGAATGAAAATGCAGTTATCAGAGAATGAGCTTCTTAAAGAAGCTGATTTCGTAATAATAAATGACGGCGTAAAGCTGCTCATTCCTCAGATACTGGAAATACATCACAAATTTGTTTCTTTGCATAAAAATTAATACGTATTATGGAAAAATTTACCAGATGGATAGCAGGAGGATTGGGATGGGCTTTTTTTGGTCCACTGGGAGGAATTCTGGGATTCGTACTGGGAAGTTTCCTGGAAAGTGATTCTGTTACAATGAAAACTGGCTCTCCACGTCAGAATACAACAACAGGTGATTTTGCTGTCAGCCTCTTAGTTCTGGTTGCCGGTGTTATGAAGGCAGATGGTAAAGTTTTACGTTCAGAGCTTAATTATGTCAAGGCTTATTTCGTTAATGCATTCGGAGAAAGTTCTGCAGGTGAAGCCATGATCCTGTTAAGAGATCTGCTGAAACAAAATATTGATATAAAAGCTGTTTCAATACAAATCAGGTCGCAACTGGATTATTCTTCACGCCTTCAGATGATGCATTTTCTTTTCGGGATATCTAATGCCGATGGAAAGCTGCATCCGGAAGAACTTAATATGCTGCGGGTAATTTCCGTGTATATGGGTATCAGCAATAAAGACCACGATTCCATCAAAGCAATGTTTTTTGATAATATTGACAGTGCCTACAAAATTCTTGAAGTCAATAAAACAGCAAGTGATGAGGAAATAAAAAAATCATACCGGAAAATGGCAATGAAGTATCACCCCGATAAAGTGTCTTATCTGGGGGAAGATATAAAAAAGGCAGCAAATGAAAAATTTCAGAAGGTTAATGAAGCTTATGAAAGAATTAAAAAAGAAAGAGGGATTATTTAATAAAATTATTTTATAAAATAAAAAATATGGATCTTAAGGAAATTTTGGTGATATCAGGTTATCCCGGACTGTACAGGCATGTCTCTCAGGGCAGAAACGGAATTATTGTTGAATCTCTGACCGACAGGAAGAGAATGCCTGCATATACTACAATGAAAGTAAGTTCACTGGAGGATATTGCTGTTTTTACAAATGATAGCGAGATACCCCTTAAAGATGTTTTCAGGCGATTGTTTGAAAAAGAAACCGGTGGCCCATCAATAAGTAATAAGAGTACTCCTGATGAAATAAGAAATTATTTTGAAGAAGTCTTCCCTGAATACGACAGGGATAAGGTATATATCTCAGATATGAAAAAAATCATATCCTGGTATAATCTGCTCCAGGAGTTGAAGATGCTGGAATTTGAGGAGGAAGATAGTAGTCAGAAGACTGAAGACAGTAGTCAGGAGACAGAAGTCAGAAGACAGGAGACAGAAGTCAGAAGACAGGAGGCAGAAGACAGGAGACAAAAGACAGAAGTCCGGAGTCAGAAGTCA
>CAYVTV010000077.1:2182-16319 GCA_964454295.1 uncultured Bacteroidaceae bacterium | reverse complement strand
GCGCAATCATCATTCCCGTCGCAGGTCTGCCGTCGGCAGACCTGCGACGGGAAAAGTTGTACCATATACATAAACATAAACAGTTTTTACCATGAAACAGATTTTTTTAATTTTATTAAGTGTTTTCTTCACATGCTATTCATGTACTGTCAAATCCCCTGATCCTTCCTTTCAACAGGCTCTTGATAACGGATACCTTGCCAATGAAGGATACGTTCGTTGCCTGAACTACGTTAACGACTGGCTTGAATATGCCGACCCTGAGACTGGTCTGATACCACGGAACCTGCATGATTATAATGATATCTGGAATGCAAAGGATGCTGCAGCTGATAATTATCCCTTTATGGTTCTTACAGCATATCTTCTGGACAAGGATCTGTATAACGGCAGAATGCGCTCTATTCTGGAAGCCGAACAGAAACTGACCAATCGTGTTGACCGGCTGCCTGATACATACTCTTTCAGCAAAAGAGGCTTTGAAGATAAGGAGATTGATATGGACAGGATAATATTCGGAGCATCAGAATATGTAAAGGACGGGTTGCTACCCCTTACCGAATATATCGGGCATACCCCATGGTCGGGACGAATGATCGGGATCATTGATGATATCTGGAAACATGCCGGAATTAAATCTCCCTGGGGAGTAATTCCTTCGCTGAATGTGGAAGTGAACGGGGAACTGTTGCAGGCCCTTTCCCGCGTGTATTGGATGACGGGAGATGAAAAGTACCTGGATTGGGCAATCCGGCTGGGTGATTACTATTTGCTGGGAGATCAGCATCCTTCAAAAAACCTTCAGGTTCTTCGTTTGCGTGATCACGGATGCGAAATTATATCCGGACTGTGTGAACTTTATGTCACTACTGCTTTTGCCAGGACAGGGAAACGGGATATATACAAAGAACCGGTTTATGCTATGCTTGACAGGATTCTCCAAGCCGGCCGGAATGAACATGGGCTCTTTTATGACCAGATAAATCCGGTTACCGGTGAAATTATGAGAGACCGGATTGCAGATAGTTGGGGGTATACATATAATGCATTTTATTCCGTATACTTACTGGATGGACATGAACCATACAGGGATGCCGTAATGCTGGCAATGAATAATCTTGAGCATTATAAAAATTTCGACTGGGAAAACGGGAGCGCCGATGGATATGCCGATGCCATTGAAAGCGCTTTAAACCTTTATAACAGGGAACCGGTTGAAAATGTCGATGACTGGGCTGACAGCCAGATAAAAATCATGTGGTCGATGCAGGATTCCGCTCACAGGGAAGGACTCGAAAAATTCAGAGGAACAGGTGTTATAGAGGGGTGGCATGGAGATGGTAATTTTGCCAGAACAACGATTATGTATTGCCTGTGGAAAACACAGGGAATAACTCTCCACCCGTGGAATGAAAACCTGGTGTACGGAGCAGTAAATGATAACGGGATAATTAAGTTAGCCATATACTCTGAAGAGGACTGGACAGGTAAAATTCATTTCGATACACAAAGACATCGCACAATTTTTAACCTTCCATTGGATTATCCCCGTATTAACCAGTTTCCGGAATGGTTTACCGTTAAAGAGGATAAAAATTATGAAATTACCGGGCTGGAAGAAAAAAAGACTTATAATTATTGCGGAACTGATTTACTTAATGGTATTAATGTTAGTTTGAAAGGCGGAGATAAAATATATATAGAGATCAAAGAAATCTAATCTCAATATAATTATTTCCTCTTCGTGTTCCTTTGTGATATCCTTCGTGTCCTTCGTGGTTAACCTCATAACGTATTTAACCACAAAGGACACGAAGGGTATCACGAAGGGACACGAAGGAATTTTATTTTGTAAATATTTTAAATTATATCTGAATGAGACCAGTAAAATTCACCCTCCTGTTTGTAACAATGTTTTTTCTTTTATTCTCATCCTGCCGGGACGACATAAAAGTCGTATCCTCCCCTGATCCTGTTCTAAGCCTGAATGGTATATGGAGTTTTAAGTATTTTCCCGGATCCGATATTGGGGAGGATTCACTTTTTTATCGAGCCGGTTTTGATATTTCCGGCTGGGAAAATATCATCGTCCCCGGTCACTGGGATCTTCAGGGGTTTGCAGAGCCAAGTTACCCTGCCCCAAAGGAAAGTACCGGCCTCTACCGGACAACATTTACATTGCCGGATGAGTGGAATGAAGGTCAGGTTATCATAAGGTTTGAAGGTGTGCTTTATGCGTATGATGTTTATGTAAACGGGAATTATGCCGGCAGTTGGTCAAGTTCTTTCAATGCACAGGATTTTAATATCACTGATCTGGTAATTCCGGGGGAAGAAAATATCCTGGCAGTGAAAGTAATAACCCGCCCTCCGACATTCGGATATGACATATACGACGGATGGTCTTTATCGGGTATTTACAGGAATGTGGAACTGATATCGGTTCCGGACATTCATATCAGCGATTATACTGTGCAGACATTCCTGAAGGGGAAAAAGAAGGCACTGGTAAAAGTCAGTGTTGAAATGGCTTTCCCTGAAACCGAAATACAGGAGGATGTTTCATTACAGGCTGTTTTGTATTCCCCCGATGGGAAAAATATTGGAAAGAAGGCCGTCAACATTCATAATCTGAAGAAAGAAAATATATCATTTAATGTCAGGAACCCGGAGTTATGGACAGCCGAAACACCTGTCCTCTATTCCCTGAAACTTATGCTGGTTAAGAATGATGAAGTTATTCAGACTAAGAGCCAGGTGGTTGGGATACGTGAAGTGAGCATTGAAAATATTGTCCTGAAGTTAAACGGACAACCGGTTAAGCTTCGTGGGATTAACCACCATGATACAAACCCTGAGTATGGTAAAACATTTACTGAAGATTTAATATATAAGGATCTGTCACTGATTAAAAGAGCCAATATCAATTTTATCAGGACATCCCATTATCCTCCCGACAGGCGTTTGCTGGAAATGTGTGACAGTATGGGATTCTATGTCCTGTGTGAAGTGCCGATCTGCTCAGGTGATGTAAGGGATTCATCCAGCCTGAAACCCATGATGGACAGGGCCAGGGCAACCTTGCTCAGGGACAGGAACCACCCTTGCATAATTATCTGGAGTATTGGCAATGAAAATGTTTACACCCCGGTTACAGGCATGGTCGGCCGATATGTACAGCAGGCTGACACTACCCGGCCGATCTGTTATCCCCAGATGGGGCATTATTTTGATGAGGCGTACGAATCGTTTCCTGACTTTTTCGACCTGTACACACCACATTACAGATCAGCTCCCTGGATGAGAAGCTTCCTGCAGGACACTGAAAAACCAGTTATCCTTACCGAATTTGCCCATGCCCAGGGATTATCATTCGGACACCTGGAAGATATCTGGAATGAAATGTTCCGCAATGAAAGGTCTGCCGGTGGTGCTGTATGGGTATTCCAGGATCAGGGTATACTAAGGAAAGCTGATAAGCCGGTCGATATTAATGAACCAACGGTATATATGTGGAAAGATTCAATCAGGTATTATGATACCAATAAAATTGAGGGTTGCGACGGAATTGTATATGCCGATCGCGTTCCACAGGTTGACTACTGGCAGATACGCAAAGTTTTTTCCCCCGTTCAGATCATTGAAACGGAATTACCGGTTTTTTCAGGAAAAAATAATTTGACTTTCAATGTGTTTAATCAATATGATTTTATTGACCTGAATATGCTCACCGGGAAATACTCAATGTATAAAAACAGTCAGTTAATTCAGGATGGCGAACTGGTTGTTCATTGTGCTCCGCACGATACGGTAAATATAAGTCTCCCGCTAACAATCCCTGAGAATCCCGAGAATGATGTTTACCTCCTCTCCCTGGAATTCTACGATAAGGATAATATCCCCGTTTATGAACATGTGCTGAGGTTGACAAATGATCGGGGATTCGCCGGAGTCAGTGATAAGATAAGGGATGATTTAAAACCTTCAATTCTGTCTTACAATACAAAAGGAGCAAAAACCATGATACATCAGGGAAACCTGAATTATACCGTGGATAAGGACAACCTCTCTATAAGTCTTATGAATAAAAACCAGGAGTTGATTAACAGTGGATTATATGTCAGAACAGGCAGAACAGTTAATATTGTGGATATCAGTGTAAGGGACAGGTATTTTGCAGAAACCAACGATTATTTCTGGATGCCTTTTATCCTTGAACCCTCTGCTGTAAGAGAGAGGAATGAGGTCAGATCAGAAAGGAGTTATGAATTTTCTGCCAGGGGTGTTTTTGAAAGAGGGAAGAAGTTCCCGGGTCAAAAGCTGGAAGGCATGATTAAATATGAGATTGATGAGAGAGGAATGTTAACAGTGTCATACGATATTCAACCTGTAAATGTCACCGGAGTATTTCTTGAAGCAGGGGTTTCATTTGTGCTTCCATCGAACCTCACAGATGTTCAGTGGGTAGGGGACGGCCCGTATCACGGGTATCCGGATAAATATAGGTTAAACAATTTCGGTTTTCATTATCTGAAAAAAGGCGATATCAACTTCAATGGCAACCGGAGAAATGTTGAACTGGCAGTCATTACCGATAGTGAGGGGAATGGTATTGCTGTATTGGGAGACAGATCCGATATTTCATTTGAAGTACAGGATAACAGGATTATCCTGAGTCATAATGCGCTCCTGACCGGCCTGAGCAATAAAAAGACTATACCTCTGTATCTCGTTGAAGCGGGGAATGTGGGTGAATTTTCGGGTAGTTTTCAAGTAATTCCATTAATGCATAATAACTGGCCGGAGAAACTGAGCGAGTTGATACCATACCCTGATCCGGATAAAGAACCATTTATGCCGTATTATTACACTTATGATTATTCAAATTAGTACAGTAATACCTTAACCAGATCGATCTGTTATTTTCCCCTTTGTGTACCTTCGTGAAACCCTTTGTGTCCTTCGTGGTTAACCTCATTACGCGTTTAACCACGAAGGACGCAAAGGATGTCACTAAGGAACACGAAGGATGTGAGGCTTAATTAAAATGGGACACAAAAGACTTATAATAAAACTTCTGAAGATGTAAATAATGATCAGATGTATGTTGACGTTAAGGTTGTAATTCTACCGGTCAACTGGAAATGATACACAATTTTTTGTATATTTATCAGTTTTCTATTGCCATTTGATCAGGCATAAATGAGAATAAATCTTAAAATCAGTATATATGAAAAATTACAACCGACGCACTTTTATACGAACATCGGCAGCTGCTTTGGGTACCATGAGCATTTCCGGATTACCCTTTGCATGTGCCGGTAAAGAAAAATCCGGTGAAAGGATCTTTAAGTATGCTTTATGCAGTGAGATCGTAAGGGAATACAGCTGGCCTGAACAATGTGATATTATAGGAAATGCCGGATACGATGGAGTTGAGATTGCCCCGTTCACACTGGTTAAGGAAGGAGTACAGGAGATCACGACACCACAACGGCAGCAGATGGTGCAGGATATGAAAAATGCCGGTATTAGCTGTGCCGGATTGCACTGGCTGTTTGTCCCGCCTCCGGCTGGGTTGCATTTCACCACACCCGACGAGAACATCCGTAATCAATCTGTCGGTTACCTCAGAAAGTTAATTGACTTTTGCGGTGACCTTGGCGGTGAGGTGATGATATTCGGTTCCCCGAAACAGAGGGCTACAAGCCCGGGCCTTACCGTTGAGGATGCAATTGATTATTTTTCTGACGGACTGGCACAGGTGGCAGACCAGGCAAAAGACAGGAATGTAAAAATACTGATCGAACCCTTAATGAAGGCCGAAACAGATGTTGTTAATACACTGGGAGAAGCTGTAAATATGGTTAATAAAATAAATCATCCTGCCATTGCCACTATGTTTGATATCCATCATACTGTGGACGAAACCTTACCCCCGCATGAAATTATCCGTAAATATTTTGAGCACATTCACCATGTTCATATTCAGAACATGGATGGGACGCTGGTAATGTCAGATGCCATTCCTGCCGGATATATCCCCGTGTTTGAAACCCTCCGTGATTTGAATTATCAAAAGTGGATATCACTGGAAGTTTTTGATTTCACACCGGGGGGTAAATTCATCGCCGAAGAGGGGATGAAAACGTTCATGGAGATTGAGAAAAGATTATAAACACTTGAATTGTTGCATAACTTCCCGGTATTAATCTGTAAATTTCAGCAACGGAATAAACGCCGGATCCACATTATAGATTTGCCTTGTATCCCCTTTTTCTGCAATGAAAAGCTTTACCTGATGCCCTGCTTTTGTTCTGAAAGTGTTTACTCCATTAATTAACGAATAGCTGATCCCCGGATTTTTCACTTTGGTATCTGCTTTTACAAGTGAGAGATAAGCACCAAACCATTCATGTTCTTCGGGGAAAACATATTCGTCAAAAACACGTGGTCTGGGATGATAGCGGGGACTGGTTGTTGTCCTGTGTTTTAAAGTTAGTTCACAGGGAACAAGTTTTTCATCCTCAAGTTTAAAAGGAAAGATATGAAGTTCATAACCATAGGCTTCCAGTATTATATGCCCGGGTGTTCTTGCCTTTACCTTCCAGTCTGCTGTGATCCCCACGCCAAAGTCCCCAAAGGTTTTCCTGTACTCTGACATATTTATTCTCCCCAACATTTGTGTAAGATGCCAGTATGCAGGCAGGCGATTATATACACAGAGAGTGGAGGTTCCCTTCTGGTCGGTGTACCCGTTGACAGGAGTATAGGAACCCTGGAGAAAAGCTACAGCTCTTTCGTTTTCGTTTTTCCCAACAGCCGCAATACAATGGATCTGTTGTTGAAAACAGGCTCCGCCTGTCATGCTTCCCATGGCAGCATTCTCCAATTGGAAGGATTTAAATATGAAGGGCATAGCAGATGCTTTTCCAATTACTTCAAAAGGGTATTTGCGATCATTATATATTTCGATGGCTTTTTGAGGAGGGGAATATCCTTCGGGCAGGCTTTCCGGTATAAGTACCGCTGAACGTGCATCTCCGGGAACAATGAGGTTCCTGTAATCACGGCTGATGCCTGATACAGGAAGTTTAAGCAGCGGATGTGTAATCACTGATTGCAGTATATAAATATGGTCCATAACTTCCTTCGCTTCTTTCTTAATCCTTTCATTGCCGGTAAAGTCATGAATATCTGCTAATGCCCTTAAAACAACGTGGTTATAACCTGGTGACGCAAATTCATCAATCCCGAAGAAAGAAATATGATTATACCAGCGTGTCCATTGACCATGAGCAAGTTTTTTGAGTCTTGGATCATCAAATCTTTCACCTGCGAGAACAAAAGTCTGGATATACATGGCAAAAATATTACTGTATGCAACATAATCCCTGTAAATATCAAATACTTCATAATCCCAGCGGCGTTTTGCAGCTTCAAGAACCCGGTGGCAGCATTTCAGGAAATTTTCCCTGGTTTCTGATGACATTTTGTTCTGACATACCCATAGCTTGCGGTATAAAATATTCGATTGAAATAATGCACTGTTCCAGTCTACGAATCTTTCCCCGTTTACTTCCCGCCACCCCCAGTGACCATAGGTAAAAGATTCATATTCATCATCCTGCAGGCTGATATGACGGTTCAGGACGGTATCGGCTTTTGGATAAGCAGATTCATCCCCGCTCCGGTATAATAACCATGCAAATTGAAAAGACACTTTTGAATTATCCAGTGAATATTCCTTGTTCATATTTTCCAGGAGTGTTCTTTCACCTGGAGATAAGACCTGGGTGTAAGTTGAAATGCAGATAAAGAAAGCTGTGAGTAGAAATGTAAATTTTTTCATCAAATACAGTTTTTAGTTTTCGAAATGAACTCATCATTTAAAACAATCAATAATAAAGCTGTTTAGATTTATAAAGTTACTATTAATCCTGCAATTATGGTCTTGTGTTTGCAGCTTTCTCATTAAAAATACTCGACATAGCTGCTGAAGCTTTATTTAGTCAAGAGAACAGCAGACCAGTTCAATAATATATGCTTTTTCTCCACGCCTTATTAATGTTGTATTTTGCAGGACGACAATAAAACTATATATTTGCTTAATCATCTGACATTACCTCTACTTGGAAGACAAGATACTCTTACAGAAACTAAAAAAAAATGACGAGAAAGCTTTTGAGCAGCTATTCCGAAAGTATTTTTTTGTTTTGCAGGAATACGCTAATTTTTATACGAGGGACTTAAAGCAGGCAGAAGATATTGTACAGGATGTTTTTTTCCGGATATGGGATACAAGGAAATCTCTTAGAATTAACACCTCTTTGAAAGCCTATTTATATAGAAGTGTTCATAATAGCTGCATACAATATCTTCGACATCAGGCTGTAAAAAATAAACATGATATTATATGTCAGGCACGACTTGATGAAGCTGCAATTATGAATCGTCTTTTCTTCGAAAGCGGTTTACAAAAGCTGTTTGAGAATGAAATTGAGAGTCTTATATCCCTTGCATTATCAGAAATGAACCAAAAAACAAAAGAAATTTATTTATTAAGCCGTCATTCTCATCTGAAAAACTCTGAAATAGCGAAAAAACTTAAACTAACGGAAAAAGCGGTGGAATATCATATCACAAAAGCCTTAAGTGTGATGAGGAGGAGGTTGAAGGATTATCTGCCGGAAGGTGGAGGGAGTGGTTAAAGGCATACGGCGGGGTGTATTTGAGTAATTGAGTAATTGAGTATTTGAGTAATTGAGTAATTGAGTATTTGAGTAGGGGCATAGGTATTTCTTTGCCCTGAAGAAGAATTAGAGGGATTTATCTAATTTGTTAATTAAATTAGCCAGGTGAGACAATTCATTTCTTAATGATAAATAATTCTCATCTGAAATATATTTCAAATCATTGGACAGGATAAGCTGGTTAACTAGTTCCATTGTGCTTCCATAAGAGATCTGTAAAAAGCGACGTTTATCGGGAACTGTTCTTCTGGAATTTCCTTCTGCCAGATTGGATGCAATAGAGATAACAGCTCTTCTCATTTGATCTGCTAATCCAAATTTTTCATATAAAGGAAACGAACTTGTTAAAATGTAGATTTTTTTAACAACAGCCCGACTGTGCTTCCATGCATCCAATCTTTCAAATGCATATAAATACATAATTTATCATATCGAAAATACTTCCATTAATGGAAATAATTTAAAATAAACAGCTACGTTGTATTTTTTAATATTTACTTGAGACAAAGGCGCACAGCTGTGCGTCCCTACTCACTCAATTACTCAATTACTCAATTACTCAATTACTCAATTACTCAATTACTCAATTACTCACTTACATATTACCACTATTTAGGGTTTCCTCTTCCTCAAACGTCTTATTATAGAACTAAACATTGAAAAGTTAGATATCTAATGAAATGAATGATCTGCTAATTGTCAGATTTCTAAGCGGAAAAGTCTCCGAAAAAGAATCACAGGAAATCCTTAAATGGTTAAATGCGGACCATAAAAATAGGATGCTTTATTTTCATATAAAACGAATATGGCAGGAAGATGCTGTTAAGGAAATGGATACAGAGAATCTTAATTATCTGTGGGAACGGCTTAAATTAAGAATAGATAAGCCTGTGAAGGAATTAACATCTTCCCGTGAAAAACATGTAACATTATGGAACTTTAAAAGAATTGCTGTGGCGGCGGGTATTTTAATGCTGGCAGGCAGCACTTTGTTTTTAAGCCTGCAGAGTTATCAGAATGCCAGGCATGGAAAAACATTGAATCACGTATGTGTTCCTATGGGTTCCATGTCGAATATTACTCTTCCTGATGGTTCAACGGTTTGGTTGAATGCCGGCAGTAAATTAACATACAGTGCTGATTTCGGAAGAAAGGAAAGAGTTGTTATCCTGGAAGAAGGGGAAGGTTTCTTTGATGTTACATACAACAATAATGTGCCTTTTCTTGTGAATGTCGGTGAACTTAAAATAAGGGTATTGGGTACAAAATTCAATGTAAAATCTTATCCGGAAGAAAAAGTCATAGAAACCACTCTTGTGCAAGGTATGGTTGAAGTGAATTCAGTTGTCGGTGAAATTAAGGGCAAATCTGTAATTCTGGAGCCAAATCAGAAACTTACTTATATCAGAAAGGAAGGAAGCATGGAAATAGCTTCAGTTGAGAAAAAGAAGAAGAAGGTTACTTCCCAGACAGAAACACAAAAAACGACTCCATTCAGGATAACGCGAAATGTCAATCCTGATGTATCCACATCATGGAAAGACGGGAAACTCATCTTTGAAGGCGAACCACTGGCCTGTCTTGCTCCAAAACTGGAACGTTTTTATAATGTTAAAATAAGCTTTCAGGATGAGTCGATGAAAAAACTAAAGTTCACAGGAACATTGGAGGAAGTTACCATTGAAGAAGTGCTAAGGGCTATTGAAAGGACTTCTCCTATATGTTACGAGATAAGCAAAAATCAGGTGCTGCTTAAAAAGTCGAACATTGATTTTAAAATTAAGAATTAAAAAAAAGATAATTTTTATTTAACGTAATCCTGATAATAATTGTTTTGCTTTGTTAACAGTGCTTTGTTCTTTAAAAGTCGTTTTTTATAGACATACTGAAATATTTGGTAAAATAAAAAATATGGAAGGAAAACTAAAAAAATGTCACATTAAAAAAATGTTCATAAATGAGTACTGTGATCTTTAAAAATAAACTTATGTTAAACCATTAAAAATCTAAAGCCTATGAAAAAAAAGCCGGAAAATGCAGTCACATTTTCCGGCAGTTCAGATTAAATTTTAATTCCGTACTGGTTAAAATAGCGGAATCTTTTGTTTAACCCAAAATCTTTACAAATGTATGAAAACTAAATCACAACAATGCATCATTTTTTTGAACAATGATGCAAAAAAGTTCTTACTAGCTATGAAAATAACATTGTTTATATTCTTTTTAGCAGTTTTTCAGGTTTCTGCGACAAATATTTTTTCACAGAGCCCGAATGTATCCTTAAATATGAGAAACGCAACCGTCAGGGAAGTCATTAAAGAAATTGAACGTCAGGGACAAATAAATTTCTTCTATAATGACAACCTGGTAGAATTGGATAACAGGATTAACGTTTCTTATGATAATAAACCTATTGATGAAGTTCTTGAATTTGCCCTCATTCAGGCTGATATGACGTATGAGGTGATCAAGGAAAACTTTGTCGTTTTGCTGCCAGTTAAAAACCTTAACGCACAGCCTGTTACAATTACCGGACAGGTAAATTCCGAAAGCACAGGTGCACCTATACCCGGTGTAAATGTTTTCGTTAAAGGAACAACAACAGGTACGATTACTGACCTTAATGGTAATTTTAGTATTCAGGTTCCCGCAGACGCACAGACACTTGTGTTTTCTTTTGTGGGAATGAAAACACAGGAAGTGGAAATAGAAGGCCGGACTGTGTTTAACATAATGCTGGAGGAGGAGAGGCTTGGACTGGACGAAGTCGTGGTGGTGGGATATGGATCCATGAAAAAGAGTGACCTGACAGGATCGATTTCTTCTATTGACCGTGAGGATATTGTTAATATGCCGGTTTATTCAATAGATAATGTACTTCAGGGTCAGAGTGCCGGTGTACAGATAACAGCAGGAGGTTTTCGGCCTGGTCAGACTTCAAGCATATTAATCAGGGGGCAACGCTCCCTGGCAGGAAGTAATGCTCCACTTGTTGTTCTTGACGGGGTTCCCGTGGAATCAGGACTTATGGATATAAATCCAAGTGATATTGAATCAGTAGAAATATTAAAGGATGCATCTTCTTCTGCTATTTACGGATCAAGGGCAGCCAATGGTGTAATCCTGATCACTACCAGGCGTGGAATGGAAGGACCGGCAGTTGTAGAATATAATGGTTATGCAGGGCCACAATATACCTTTAGACGCCTGGATCTCATGGATACGCCGACATACGCTCAATTTAGAAGAGACGCTTATATTCTCGACGGTGCCTATACAAGTGATGAGGATCTTTTTGCCCCCTGGCAACTCGAAGCCATAGCACAAAACCGCACTACCGATTGGCAGGATCTTGTTTTTGATCAGGGTTTTCAACAGAAGCATACATTAAGTGTGCGTGGCGGAACAGAAAATACGAAATATTCTATCTCAGCTACGTTGGATGACCATCAGTCTACCGTACCTAATAATGATTATGGAAGATTCTCAAGCCGCTTTAATGTGGATCAGGATCTTGCTTCCTGGTTACGTGTAGGTTTGTCAGGATTTTTAAGTGACAGCAAGACTCATTATTCAGTTGCTTTTGCCAATGTAATTAAAAATTCCCCGATGGCTACACCTTATGATGCAGAAGGAAAAATAAGCATGTTAGATGAGCTGGGTGACAGGAATCCCGTATTTGATATGCAGCGGGAAAACAACCTGGATGAAAGGTTGATTAGCCGGATTCAGGGAAATGTATATGGGGAAGTCAGTATTATTCCTGAACGTTTGACATTGCGGACAACATTTTCCCCCGATTTTCAATTTTACACAAGGGGAACTTATGTTAAAGACTTTAGCTCAAGAGTGTCAAAAAGTGAAAGTAAAACCTCAAATTCATTATATGAATCCATGCTGACTTACACCGACACATACTTTGAAAAACACAGGGTGAATGTAACAGCAGTGTATGGTATACAAAAGAATAAATCAACTTCAACCTCTATGTCGGGAACAGGGTTGCCTTATGAGCACCAGTTATATCATAATATTGCTAGTGTTGATATCTTGCAAAGTTATGGTACCGGACTTTCAGAATGGGCTTTGGAATCCTATATGCTCAGAGCTAACTATGTTTATGATGACCGTTACTTATTAACGTTGAAAGGACGTGTGGATGGTTCTTCCCGCCTGGCCGAAGGTAACAAATATGGCCTTTTCCCATCTATGGCAGTAGCATGGCATATTGCTAACGAAGATTTTATGAATAATATTGATTTTCTGTCCGTACTAAAGCTTCGGTTTAGTATGGGCCAAACCGGGAACACCGGGATATCCCCTTATCAAACACAGGGTCTTCTGCGTATTGGAAACATGTACTCATTTAGTGGTAGCGAAGTTCGCTATTTTGAACATGGAGCAATACCAAACCCAGATCTGAAATGGGAAAGAACCCTTTCCAAGAACCTGGGTCTTACTTTTGGTTTGAGAAATAATCGTCTTTCCGGAAGTATTGATGTATATGACAACTTCACATTTGATCTTATGATGAACAGAAATTTGCCATTTTCAACAGGATATTCAAGTGTTCTTGAAAATGTGGGAGAAACAAGAAACAGGGGTATCGAAGTTGAACTTTCATCTGTAAATGTCAAGACTGCAAACTTCTCATGGAGTACCGATCTGAATTTTGCAACAAATAAGAATGAGATAGTAAGTCTCTACGGAGGGAAGGATGATGATGTAGGAAACTTGTGGTTTATTGGCGAGCCCATCAATGTAAATTATTATTGGATGTTTGATGGCATCTGGCAGTTAGGTGAAGAAGATGCGGCAGCCGTATATGATAAACGCCCCGGAGATATCAGGGAAAAGGATTTTAATGATGATGGAAAGATTGATGATGCAGACAGGGTTATTCTTGGAACAGAAGAACCATCATGGATAGGAGGGATGACAAACCGCATGCAATACAAAAACCTCGACTTTTCAGTTTTTATTTATACCGTTCAGGGCACGCAACATAGAAGTGTTTACGGCGGAGGAGGTTATCTGGATCTTCTTTCCCTTCAGGGTCACGCCTATCAGGATAACATAAGGGATGTAGAATACTGGCTGCCTGACAGACCAACAAATGAATTCAGAAGACCAGTGATCGGAGGACAGCAAAGAGATAATATACAGGCATATTTCAACACTTCATTCACCCGTGTTAAAAATATTACGCTTGGGTATAGTTTTCCTCAGGATATGATATCCAGGCTGAGTATGAGCAGGGCCAGGATATATACCTCAGTGCAAAATCCATTCACATTTACATCTTTTGGCGGATACGATCCTGAGGCAGCAAGAGATTTTGATATGCCCAAGTGGGCGTTAAGAAATATAATCTCGTAAGGCGC
>CAYVTV010000077.1:0-2172 GCA_964454295.1 uncultured Bacteroidaceae bacterium | reverse complement strand
TGAGGTTTTAATTTACTCAAATGGGCAATAAATAAAGATTTAAATTTTATTTAAAAATTAAATACAATGAAACAAATAATAAAAATAGTATGTATCGTAACTGCCGTTTTATTGGCGGCAGGATGCGCTGATCTGGACGAAACTCTTCGTACAGGTATTACTGCAGAGACATATTACTCAACAGCGGTGGGGTTTGAAGATCTGGCTGAGGCGCAGTATTATTATATCTCTACTAAATATGCGGATTGGAATAATATTTGGGACCATGGAACGGATATTTTTGAGTATGGTTCAGGTGGACGTCTCTATCTTAATAATTACGATAGTGAATTAAATCCAAGTTCAACAAATAGAAACTGGTATCCAATATGGGTCTCTTATTATAAAGGAATAAACCTGGCGAATTCCGTGATAGGACGTGCTGATGATGTGGAGGATATGTCACAGGCCAGAAAAACGACCCTTGTAGCAGAGGCCCGCTTTTTACGTGCATTGTATTATCATCATTTAGTAAAAACACACGGAGACGTTCCTCTGAGAACCGAAGAAACATTCGGTGTACAGACAGAAGCATACCGCGCTCCGGCAAGTGAAATATGGGATGTAGTAATAGAGGATCTGGAATTTGCAGCTGCTAATCTGCCTGTTGTTCAGAGCGAGGTAGGCAGAGCCACTGCAGGTGCTGCCAAACATCTCCTGGCACGTGTAAACCTCTATATCAAAGATTACCCGGAAGCAGCAAAGTGGGCTGTTGAGGTTATTAATTCAGGAGATTACGAATTAATTGATAGTTATTATACTCTGTGGGATCCACACGAACCTCACTCAGGAAAAGGATATAATAAAGAAACTATCTTTGGACTTCTGATAACTCCGACATCTACTGTTAATCCGGTAACGGGAAGCGATGAAAGAGACGACAAGGCAAGACGGTTTGCTGCCCGGACGCGCAGTTTACCAGGACTTCAGGCAACATTTTATATCGGGAATGAAGTTTCCCGGCACAGACCGACAAAGTTTCATGTACATGAAATATTTAATTGGGATCCGGCCAGGACTGACGTTCCTAATCAGTGGAATGACGAGCGTTGGACAACCAACTTTAAACTCGTGTGGTACTTTAATGACCCGAAGAGTATACCGGCAGGACGGTCAATCGGAGACACGGCAGTATTTTTTCCAACCGAAAAGAGATTTGATGAAATGTCAGATGCAGAAGCAGAAGCATTTACTGGTGGCAGATACACAATGTACAGAACAAAGGATTGGGCCACAGAACTCTGGCCGAGCATGGCACTAAAATTCCGCTTTATGGGTGATGATTCACCGGAGATGTCAGGTAAGGCAATATGGGGTGTTGCTGATGAACTTTATAATTGGCGGACTGAACCCATATTCCGGTTAGGAGAAACGTATCTGATAGCAGCTGAGGCTTATATGATGATGGGTGGTGCAGCTAACCTGCAAACGGCAGCAAATTATTTCAACGACATCAGAAAAAGAGCTGAAGCCCCCGGTCAGACAATGCCCTTAATTGATCCTGCTGACCTTAATATCGATGAAATTCTGAATGAACGTGCTCGTGAGCTTGCAGGGGAATACACTACATGGTATGATCTTCAACGAACCGGTAAGTTGGTGGAACGAGTGAGGCTATATAATAATCCAATTGCTGCAGGCAATATCCAGGATTATCATACCCTGCGTCCGATTCCACAGCAGGAGATAGATCGTGCTACAAATACAATGACGCAAAACCCGGGATATTAATACAGGATTGTGGCTATGTATTATAGTAAGGTAGTTAATGATAAAAGTGACAAGTGACGAGTGACAAGTGACGAGTAACGCGATGAGTGACGAGTGACAGGTGATGTATAACTGTTAAAAGAGATAGAAATTTTTTAATATCACCTGTCGCTCGTTTTTTTGTTACTTTTTAATTCCGGATTTATATTAATAGTCAATTCTTATATTTGCTCCGGGCAATATTCTTTAATGTGAAAGTCTATTACAAACTTTACTTATAAAAAAACCTAATGTAAGATGAGGAAATTTTATGCTCTCTCCAATTTAGTTAACTATTTTAAATCAGGACCAGATGCGGAATTGATCCAGGATGAGGAAACCGTAAAGAAAGTGTATGAGAAAAAACGCAGAAGGATGTTTATT
>CAYVTV010000076.1:0-16337 GCA_964454295.1 uncultured Bacteroidaceae bacterium | reverse complement strand
CCTGAAGGTTGCCGTTGCCTGTATATTCTCTTAAAAAGTTCATCCAGTCTGGGATCACCCCCGCCGTCAACCCCTTCTGCACAACTGAGAAACTCAAGCAAACGGCCACATAGATCTCCGGTGCTCCAGTGAGCTTTCCTGCTCTTGTTTGCAGGACGTTCAACATCCATCATTATAAAATCCAGGGTATTACATGGATAGGAAGACATCCTTGTACGAGCCAACCCAATACGAAAACTTAATTGGGATTCAGCAAGAAGGGGTTTCGACAAAGATGATGTGCCGTTTAACAGCAACTGCGGGGTAAGTGATCTGTGTTCCCCTTTGGTGTTCCCTGAACAGGAAGCAACAACAGCGGTTGTTCCAAATGCAGGAAGCATACCTGTTGCCCCTGCAACACTACTCAGATATGTTGAGTTTTGAATAAATTTTCGTCTGTTCATGATAATTTACACTTTAACAAATATTTTCTTTTTATAAAGAATATAAAGAAATACCCAACACACAGCAGTCAGCCCTATGCCGTTTATCATCTGTGTCCATGATTCAGGCAAAAGCGCTGCAATCCCATCAAAAAAGAAACCTGCAGTATATTTGAAATCAATTATTCTTCTTCCAAAATATATGGTAATCGGGTTTAATCCTATAACAACAAAAATAAATGCCCACTTTTTAAATTGCCATATTTCAATTACAAGATACAAACAGGCAAAAAGAAGGATGCTCAAACCACCGACAAAACACACATAAGAACTGGTCCAGAGATGCTTGTTGATCGGGAAAATATTATCCCATATCCTTCCGATAATTATTAGTGCTATCCCTGCCAGTATCATCCATAATACCTTTCTTACCGGTTTATCCTTACAAAATCCCGACATAATATATTCACCGGTAAACATGCCAAGTAAAGCCGTACCTGTTGCCGGCAACAACGTATATAACTGTTCCGAATTACCAAATTTTCCGGGCATAATAGCACGATTGATATAATCTGTCAGGTTATTATCCGGCGGGAAAAACTCAGTTATACCCGGATGATAAGTCTGGAACAGAACAAGTGACAACCAGTACACAATCAACAAGCCGGAGAACCAGATTATCCTGCCTGTGAGATTCGTGTTTATGAAGATCAATGCAGCAAACATCCAGGAAAGACCGATGATCCCCAGAACACTGCTGTATGAAAGGTTTTTGAAATCAAAATTCACCCCATTGTTGTAAATGATCCCCAGGAGAAAAAGAAGCAATCCCCTTCTGAAGATATGATAGTATATTTCCCCTCTTTTATTAGTAAGAGTCATACGTCTGGAAAGAGAGAACGGGAATGAGATACCAGCGATAAAGAGAAACAGTGGAAAAATCATATCATAGAAAGCAAAACCATGCCAGGCCACATGTTTCATCTGGTTTGCAATCGCTTCAAAAAATGGCAGGCCGGTAAGAGTGGCCAGACCAAGGAAAATATGCCTCCCCCCCATAATCCAGAACATGTCGAATCCGCGGAGTGCATCAAGCGATTGTAATCGCCCTGAAGAAGGTTTATCTGAGTCTTTCATATTTTTAGTATTTAATCATCCCCGATAACCACCTGAGGTGTTCTTTAATCTTCTCAGAAGAGCTGTGTTTAATTGTCCTCCCCAATTCCCTTTGCACTTCTCTTTTCTCCCTGGAAGAAGTTCCCGGATCAGAAACCTGTGCCACAATATCAAAAAGGGCTTGTTTTGCACAATCTACCGCACCAGGGTGATCATCAGTCAGCATCTCTGCCAGCGGCTGTATCATTTGTTTACCAAAATTAACCGCTGCATTTATCGCCAGTTTCCTTAACTGTTCATTCTCTTCATAAAAGCCTTTAATGACATAATCAGGTTCATCATCAAGGTCTCTTATGTATATACTCCGGAACTTCGCAAACTGATCCGGTTTCTTGTTCGAATGGTTACCCTGAAATCCGATGGCTCCATAATACGGAAAGCCGGCCATAGTGGCAACAGTGTCAACACTAACGTAAGTTGTAACCTGGTCATTAATGGATATAGTAACAAGGTTCCGGTCGCATATGATCTCCATTTTGTGCCATATACCTGTAGTTTCATCAGGCCTGTTTTGAACAGCAACATGTGCATACAAAGAGCCTGTACAATGCAGATCATCTCTCCATGGTGTCCAGGGAGCAAGTAACTGGACTTCTACTCCCTCTGTAAAGTACATCTCTCCCGGGATACACCGGATGAATACACCGCTGTTACCTATTTCAGATAATAAAAATTCAAAACGAAGGATAAAATTTCCGTACCATTTATCAGAGTATATATCGAAGCCATTACCCACACTCCTGGTAACCAGCTCTCCGTCAATTACCTCGAATGCCCCTTCACGGGTGAGCTTCCAGTTGGTGAAGTCTTTCCCATTAAACAGGGAAATAAATTGTTCACTATTCTGTGATGAACATGACATTGCAACTAAGATTGCAATACAAATGATGAATTTGAGTTTTTTCATTTTTAAGTTTTTTTACTTTGTGTCCCTTCGTGCTTCCCTTTGTGTCCTTCGTGGTAAAATTAAAAACCACCAAGGACACAAAGGTTTTCACAAAGGAGCACGAAGGGTTAATTACAATTTAATTTCGTCATAAATTATTAAACCGGCAATGTCCATGGGCTTCTGTATGCTCTTGAAAGCAAATAGTTGGCCGCATCGTCCCCTATAAACTTTTCATTTATACTGTCCCATTTCAGTTTTCTTTTCAACCGGAAAGATATCAAAGCCAGGTGCATAGGGATAGTCATCTCCCTGGCATATGCAAGGTTACTTTCCGGTTGCTTCCTGGATTTCACTGCATCTATAAAATTTTGGGGGTGTCCGGGAGAACGCGGGATAGTCCTGGGAATTTCAGGAATATCATTTAGAACTTCATTCCCGAACCGTATTACACAGGTTTTATAATCGCATGTAAGCGAGCCCTTTTCACCTTCAAAATGCGCCCCGATATGCATCTGGTCTGCCCCTTCCACCGCCGGGGGTGTGGTGGTCCAGAATACATCAAGTCCGTCAAATTTAATATCCACATCAATCCATTTGGGAGCATCCGCAATCCCGTCATAAGGCCTTTCCCCCCTGCTTTCTATACTATATAATCCTTTTGGATGCAGCGACATGAACATAATGTCAGCTATATGACACCAGAAATCACCGAATACACCCCCGGAATAATCAAGGAAATAACGGTAGGTAAAATGGCAGCGCGCAGGTGTATATTCCTCGTAAGGAGCAGGTCCAAGCCACATATTCCAGTCGAGCGTATCAGGAGGTATCTCCGGTTTTGGGAATCCCAGTCCCGGTGAACCACCTGTTTTCCATAAACGAACAGTATGTATTTTCCCAAGGTAACCAGATTGAATGATCTCAGTTACCCTGTGATAATTTTCCCCTGCATGTATCTGTGTTCCCAACTGAAAAACAGAATTATGTTTTTCAAGACTTTTCAGCATGGCTTGTCCTTCAGCCAGGGAATAACTCAGTGGTTTTTCGCCATACACATCTTTTCCCGACTGAAAAGCCATGATAGCGATCAATGCATGCCAGTGATCCGGTGTGGCACAGGTTATTGCATCTATATCTTTCCTGTCAAGAATATGACGGAAATCTGTATAAAGATCTGTCTTGCCCGCATCCGGATTCATCGAATGCAGTCGTTTATTAGCTTCTTCGAGATTTTTCTTATCGAGGTCACAAAGAGCAACTATGTCAACATCCTGTAATGCGTTAAACCATCTGACATGGCTGTTGCCATGACCTCCAACTCCAATATGCGCCACCCTGACTTTATCACTGGAAGACACATTTTTAAATGTTCCGGGAAGGAGTGGCATTCCCAGCATCACAAGTGATGACTGATGAATGAACTTTCGCCGGCTGAGTTTTTTTAAATTATTCATATAGATTATTATTTGACAATTAAATAAAAGTAGTTTGTTAGATTAAAAAAAAACGCAAAGACGCAAAGACGCAAAAGTATTGATTATCAACAACATGAGTAACTAATGAATAAAATATTAAAATATTCATTATCAACGTAATATAAACTCATAACCAACTGTTAGGGTAAGATATAAGCCAATTATAAAAATGTTAACTATAAATGCACATAAACAAATAACGAATTACTGAAATAAGATTTGATTCCCTTTTGTTTGAATATTACATACAGAAATCCTATTCTTTCATTCCACACCCTGGAAAATAACCGGTGTTTCAAACAACGACATACATGAAGTGCTGAAACACATGGGTATAAACCGGGTGGGTAACACACTGCCGTCAGGGTATTTTAATTTCACTTCCACCGCGGCACCTTCCACCCATGTGCGGGATCCGGGGCCCTCATCAAAATAACTCCATACGGGGAGAGGGCGCTCCGGAGGACAAAGTGGAAATTTTATAAATCCATCTGCATCCGGGGGATTGTCAAGCTTTATTATGGGAATACCATCCGGTATGGATTGGGGTACATAACCATCAGGAATCCCATCGGAAGAAGGTGATGATTTACTCCCCACTCCCACTCCCTTGGGAGGAACAAGAACCAGCGGGCCATAAGTCAGTATCACTCCCGGATTGGCTTGTTCTATGCGATGGCCAATATTACCGGTGAATGTTGCACTTATTTTATTCCCCGAACGTGTCTGGTTAACCTTTCCGTTTTTTACACAGGAAGGAATCCGGATTTGTAATTTTATGCTTTCCGGCACATTTTCCGCTTCAATGTTTGCCTCTGCCTTAGATGGATAGGTTGTGCTGATCTTGACCCTTGCCCATCTTTCTCCCGGTAAAAGAACCTCGAATTCTCCTGGTGTAAAAAAGTTCACATGAATGGTATCGTTCCTGAAGGTCACAGTGTGTCTTGCAATTTCAGACATGGCATAGCCGCCATTTTGTGTACAGCACCACCAGGCTTCATGAATATGATCCACTCCATATCCGTTGGAGGCTATCCGGCGATGCCCAAATCCTCCTGTAACCAACTGGTTAAATGCTAACGCATTCCAGAATGCCCGCTCTGCCCTTTCGTAAGCATTATCATCCCCATGAATCAACCCCTGATTCAAATTCAGCAATATCCAGTCGGCTATGGAGCAACCTTCATTCCGTGCACTGGTAGGAAAAGCTTCCGGAATATTCCCATCCGGCATTACAAATTGTTTCTCAATAATATATTTCTGACTCCTGTCGGGTATCTCATTCCAGGAAAGATCTCCTGTAAGTAGCGTCATAACCTGTAATCCCCGTATAGTTGTCATAAATCCGTGTGAATGAGTCTTTTCCTCTCCAAGAGGACGGATATTATCTCTTACTATTTCAGATAATTCCATCCACCTGGGGTCTTTCGTAATATCATACAATCTCGCCAGTGGTTCGATTATCCATGCCCAGGATATTTGTTTATTTTTCCTCCACTCCTCACGGATAGACCAGTTTATCTCAGCCAGACCCAGGGCAGCTTCCAGTGCCCTTTTATCGCCCGTCAACTCATAATATCTAACCAACCCGGAAAAATGTTTTGATCCTGTTCCTGAATGTGAAGGATCATCTTCTGGTTTAACCCTTCCGGGGATGGCAGCATAACGACCTATATAACCCGATGGTTGCCTTTGGTTTAATATTCTCTCAAACAATTCATTGAGTCGCGGGTCATATTTCCCGTCTATTCCTTCTGAACAACTAAGAAACTCGAGTAACCGGCCAGTCAGATCCCCGTTACAAAAATCTGCATGTCTGTTCTTATTGTCAGGGCGTTCCAGATCCATCATTACAAAATCCATGGAATCACAGGGATAAGATGACATCCGTTGACGTGCCAGACCGATACGAAAACTCAGTTGAGAGGGTGAGAGGATTGGTTTTGAAACGGAAACTGTTCCGTTTAAAAGCATTTTTGGAACAAGCGAACGCAATTCACCGCCAGATGTTCGGGAACAACCAGTGATAGCTGCGACAGGCGTGATTGCAGGCAAAATCGCTGCTGCACCTGTTGCTCCGCCCATAAGGGCTGACTTTTGAATAAATTTACGTCGATTCATTTTAACTTAATTAATAGGGTTAACTAGGGTGTAATATATCCCCAATGAAATAATAATACGATGGCCAATTAAGCAACTGACCATCGTATTTTTAAGATATTAATATTTGTCTTTTAAGATTTATAAAATATTAATAACCAGGATTCTGAACCAAAAGCGGATTAAGATTAATCTGGGTTTGCGGAATGGGGAATATCCTTTTCTGCGGATCGTTATTTGTTTTAACACCCCAGGTATCTTCATATTTTCCAAAACGGATCAGGTCGTTTCTCCTCCACCATTCATTGGTAAATTCTCTTCCTCTTTCATCAAGCATTTCATCAAGGTCTAAAGCTCCGGCACCCAATGCGGCTGCTCCTGCCCTGGTGCGAACTGTATTTACCAGTGATAATGCTGTGTGACCCATAGTAGCTGATGCCCCTCTAAGAATTGCTTCAGCTTTCATCAGCAGAACATCTGCGTATCTGAATACCGGGTGATCATTGTTCTGGTAACGGTCGAGAGAATATTTATCGCA
This sequence comes from uncultured Bacteroidaceae bacterium, assembly GCA_964454295.1. Taxonomy (GTDB): domain Bacteria; phylum Bacteroidota; class Bacteroidia; order Bacteroidales; genus CAYVTV01. The sequence continues at coordinate 9,737 of CAYVTV010000076.1, read as the reverse complement.
ATGAAACTTGTTACAACGGTATCCCAGCATGAGTCCTTTAAGATCATTATCAGTATCAAATGTGGCGATATTCTTGAAAATTATTTCAGGTGTCAGGTTCAGTTGCACCTGGATAACAGCATTGGGTTCCGGCCCACTGTATTCATTATCGTATCCGATGTTAGTGGTTTCAATCATAACAGGGGAGCCATCGTCAAAGTACTGTAATCCTTTTAACCATATCTTATCTCTTATGTCATTCGGATCATTAAAGATTGCATAATGTTCAGGAATAGTCCTTCCACTACCGCTTGGAGTATAAGGCAATTCAAACTGTGCCTGGAGATGCCTTTCCAGCCACCATCTTCCGTACATCAGCATTCTGATCTGGTTACGATCAAACGGAATTGCCCAGATAAAATCCTTGATCTGAGGGCCGTTGTCAATATCGAACATCCCCAGCCAGTCTGCATCAAGAGCAAAAGTGCCGTTAGCATTTGCTTCAGTAATCACCGCATCACACATAGCTACCACATCATTCCACCTGGCTGTACCGGTGTATACTGCAGAGTTAATATATAACTTTGCCAGCATGGTATATGCCATCCATTTGGTTGGGCGGCCATATGTGCTTTGATCAACATTGGTTGCCAGATCCGGTAATGTGGCAAGAAGTTCATCTTCAATAAAATCAAAGACATCGGCACGCGGAGTTCTTGCTCCGGCCTTTTCTCCAAATGTCACTGTCAGCGGAACATCACCATAACAATCTATCATTAAATAATATGCATATGCACGAACACATCTGATCTCTGCCATTGCCATTTTTTTCTGATCACTTTCCTGTGCGGCATCCAGGATACTTAACACCTTGTTACAGGTACTGATAATGGTGTAACCATAGTCCCAGGCGTACTGAATAACCCTGTTGTCTTTATCATACTCATGCATATGGGGTTGTTTCCATCTGGCACCATCATACCATCTGCCACCATCAGCGGTAATGATCATTTCATCTGTAGTGAGAGACTGGGCAAGCCACATATAGTCAAATCTGTTTGCAGTCAAGCTGCTTAATGCAGCAGCGCCCACAGCAACAAAATCTGCCTCAGTTTTAGGAAAGATATCGGGAGTTAACTCAGATACTACAGGAACATCAAGGTCTGTACATCCGAAATTAAAAATCAAAATTAAAGCCAGGATATAAACAAAGCTTTTTATATTTTTTCTTTTCATTTGTCTGTTTTTTTAGGTATTAATAAACTAAAAATCAACATTGACACCGAAAATAAACGAACGTGTTTTCGGATAATAATTATCATCGTCTATACCAGGTGTGATACCTCCCATATAAACTTCAGGATCACATCCCCTGTAGCCTTTAGTGATAATAAATGCATTGTTTATTGTAGAATAAACTCTGATTCCTTTAATCAAAGGATCTGAAAGTTTAAAGTCGTACGCCAGGGTAATATTATCAAGACGGAGATAATCTCCATCTTCAAGGTAACGGGTGGATGTATAGGGCGCATTCACATCAATGACATCAGATTCCAGCACTATTCTATGTTGATTGTAATGCGTTGCTTCCCCGGGATAATTCATATTGCTCAGGGTAACATTCATTACCTTGTTTCCCGTAACCCCTGTAAAAAGAAAGTCGAGACTTATGTTTTTATATTTAATAGTATTATGCCACCCTCCGGTTAATTTGGGTTGTGCATCCCCTGCATAGTGTCTGTCAGTGGATAAAGGACTGGAAGTCAGAGAAACACTGTCAGCTGCAAGGTACTGTGATTGTCCGTTTTCATCAGGTCCTTTATATATCCAGGTATAAAAAGTGCCAATCGGATGACCTTCCTGTAATATCTGGCTGTTCATACCTGATTGTCCATGATTTCCTACAGCTCCGAGATAAATATAATCAACATTGAACTTGTCATTTGAAAGTGATGTAAGCACATTTTTATTATGCGAAAGGACAAGGGTGCTGTTCCATGTGAAATCTTTAGTTTGAACAGGAATGACATCAAGTGTAAATTCAACCCCTTTATTATCCATTGTACCAACATTAGCAAGTAGGGAAGGAACATAATATTCTGTTGAAGGAACCTGATATGACCAGAGCAGATCTTCTGTCTTCTTTTCATAATATTCCACAGTACCTCTTACCCTTCCTTTCATAACTGCAAAGTCGAGTCCGACATTAAGCATTTTGGTAACCTCCCATTTCAGGTCAGGGTTTTCATTCTGGGTGGGAAGCATTCCTTTGATAAATTTACCATCATACAGAATTACTCCACTTGGTCCAAATCTCAGTTTACTGATGAGCGGATCAAAGCCAAGTGAATTCCCGCTGACACCATATCCTGCCCTCAGTTTCAGGTTATCAAAGATTTGCTGGTTCTGCATGAAAGATTCTTCCAATATTCTCCATCCTACTGAAAATGAAGGGAAAGTACCCCAACGGTTATTCACACCAAAAGCGGAAGAACCATCACGACGAACAGTAACCTGAGCAAGATATTTATCTTTATAGTCATAGTTCAAACGGGTATATCCGGATATCATTCTTAATGTCTGGATGGCAGTGCTTCCGTAATCAGGAACAAAGCCTTCATAATTCTGGCCCATTGACAGGTTATAATACAAAGTTTCATCAGAAATAAAATTTGAACTGTTTACCTGAAATCCGTTGCCACTAACTTGTTCACTCCATGAATATCCTGCCAGTAATTTAACATTATGTGCTCCCAGCACTTTATTGTAAGAAGTGTAAGTTTCAAGCTGTTTTTGTTCACTCTCAAAAGAACTTCTTGTTGCAAGGCCATTTGCTGCCAGGGCTAGTCTTGAACCCTGGTACATATAGGAATTCCCGTTAGACTGGCCGTTTTTATAGGAAACATTAAGATAATAATCCCATCCTTCCATAATATTAAAGTCCGCATATGCAGAGCCAAGAAATGATTTACCCCTGTTCCTTCCAATATTTTGCTGAATAAGGGCATAAGGATTATATGTCGCAGCGCCATAATTTTCCCTGTATGTTCCATCATCATTATATATACCCACAGTTGGCAAATATTTCCATACAGTATTAAACAGGTTTGAAAATCCTGATTCCTCCAGAACTGTTTCGCTGTCACCGATGGCATTATGTGCCGATAATCCTACTTTTAACCTGTCGTTAAGCATTTTTTGTTCCACATTAGCTCGTAGTGTCAAACCTTTGTTCCCTGTATTTATTACTATACCCTGATTACTGCGGTAAGTAACACTGGCGATATAGGTAGTTCTGTTATTTCCACCGCTTATAGATAAATTATTACTTTGCGAGATCCCTGTCCGTGTTACCTCATCAATCCATACAGTGTTTGATCCATCATCATCAACAGGATCCAAGGCCAGTCCCATATCTGAAATCCAGCTTCTGTATTCCTGTGGGGATAACATATCTATTCCTTTCGAAATAGTTTCAACTGCTGCATATGCATTGTAGGAAACCTTATATTGTCCCTCTTCTCCTTTTTTCGTGGTAATAATAATAACTCCATTAGCAGCCCTGGAACCGTAAATTGCTGTAGCTGAAGCATCCTTGAGTACATCAATAGAAACAACATCTTCCGGTGGGGGCATAATACCTCCGGGGATTCCGTCGATTACATAAAAAGGGGACTGTGCTCCGCCGCCGCGTAAAGTAGAAGGCCCACGTAAAATAATAGCTGCAGAACCATTGGGGTTACCATCTTTGGTAATATTCAAACCGGGAACTTTACCGGCTAACTGAAGTATCGGGTTTCCGGAAACTGATTTATTCAAATTTTCCGCAGTAATGGTTGTAATTGAACTTGTCAGGTCTTTCCTCCTTGCAGCACCATATCCGATTGCAACCACTTCTTCAAGACCAATAATATCCTCTGACAAAGTAATATTAAAAACAGTCATACTTCCAATCTCCACTTCCTGTGTTTTTAACCCCACAAAAGAAAAAACCAGAGTTTTGGCATTGTCGGCAACAACAAAAGAAAACTGCCCGTTTAGATCGGTAATAGTACCGGTGGTTGTTCCTTTGACCACGACAGATGCTCCAACAACCGGATCACCGGCTTCATCGGTAACAGTGCCGCTTACAGATCTGCCCTGCTTCGCAGACATAGGAGTTAATACGACAAGATTATTCTCGAGTATCCTGTAATCCACATTGGATGCCAGTTTTATCTGTTCGAGAATTTCAAACCATGTTTTGTTGTTTGCATCCAGTTTAACACTTTTGTTCTCAACTGTTTCATTGCGATACAAAAAACGAACATCGGTTTGCATTTCAATTTCGTCCAGAATTTGCATAATTGATGTTTGTTCGTCAGACAGTTTTAAAGTTACTTTCTGAGACAAAAGATCCAAAGCAAATGTCTGGAAAACACTTACAAAAATCAGGACTAAACTAAGTTTCATGATAAGTGCGATTTTTAGTGCGTAAGTAGAAAGTAATTTCTTACGCTCATTTGAGTTTTTTTTCATAATTTTGAATGTGTTTAAAGTTAAAACTAGGTTCAATAGTTTTAGACCGGGGAGTGCGTGGCTGCATTTCCCGGTTTTTTTTGATTTGTTGGTTTAATTCATAAAGTTTTTAATTTTAAAGGGTTAGACATATATTTATTTTATTGTTGTGTTACTTTTCGATTTCCAAACTATAATTTTATTTTTTTCAAACCTGTATTCTATGGGTGAAGCTATTTTAAAAGCCTGCATTGCCTGTTCAATGGTTTCATTCTCCAATATCCCTGTAAACTTATAATCCTTAACTTCATCGTCTAGTAATTCAAATTCAACATTATACCACCTCTCCAGCCTTACAGTAAGGCTTATAAGCATCTCATTGTTAAAAACAAATTTGTTATCTTTCCATGCAACTTCCGGATTAATAGTCTGCCTGTATTGTTCTACTTTTCCAACTATGGCGTCAGGTTTGACCACTTTGGCAGTTACCGGACTCAGGGTTTTCTTTTCTTCAATTCTTATTTTCCCTGTTTCCTTATTATATAATGCTTTTTGTTCGGGAAGCAAGAATGCTCTTTGTGTTTTCTCTCCTTTGGCTTCAATTTCCTGAATTTCAACCTGACCAGTAAGAAGAGTGGTTTCAATGGTGTTTTCTTCCAGGTATGATTTTACATTAAGACTGGTACCCAGAACCTTTATACTTATTTTAGAAGTATTAATATAAAAAGGTTTATAATTATTCTTCCGGACATTAAAGAAAGCTTCCCCTTCGAGATAAACTTCCCTTTCAGATGCTGTGAAATTTTCTGCATAGATCAGCTTACTTCCTGAGTTAAGCCAGACTTCAGAGCTATCTGATAAAAGTATTTTTATTCTCGCACCGTGAGGAGCTGAAATTTCATGCCTGGCAATTTCCCGGGGTGCCTTACTCTCTTTAAAATAATTAACGAGGAATGTGGCAAGTATTGCTATTAGAATAACAGCTGCATATTTCATGAAAATATACATATACTTATGTGCTGATCTTTGGTTTTCATATTCAATGCCCTTTAATATCAGATCATCCTGTGTGAGTTTCTCTTCGGCAATCTGAAGTTCATCCCTGATCTCATTAAATGATTTTTGTGATGCGGCCGTGTCCTTTCCCATGGGTTCTTCCTGCCAGAATTTATATAATTCACAGACAGCAGCATCTTCCAGTTTTTCATTTTGGATCAGAACAAAAAGATTCTCTTTTTCTTCCTGGTTGAGTTTCTTACGGTAATATCCCTGTAGTAACTTCTTTATTTTTTCTTCTTTCCTCATTTTAGATTCTCTTCATCATCAATTTTACAATAACTTTCATCAGCTTTAATACAACTCAAAATCAAATCTCCGCCAGGATATTTTCAGTATTTTTTGTTTTGACCTGCTGGTTTATTGTAACATATTGGAATACAAAGGCTTTTGATAAATTATAAAGGAAGGGGGAAATTAGGTTTCAGATTCCAGATTCCAGATTCCAGATTCCAGATTGCTTATTGCTAACCTACAGCCCGGTAGCTGAGCTTGCCGAAGCTGCCGAAGCCCGGATTCGAGATTAAGAGTGTTCAAAACACAAAGGACTCTATGTACACACGAAGGACGTGAAGTATATATCTCTGATTTGCAACACTTTGTGTCCTTTGTGTTATCCTTTGTTTCCTTTGTGGTTGAGCATATTTTGACTTATTATGAGACAGCCCCTTCAGCATATAACGCCTGTGCCATCCAGACATTTCTGAACCAGGTGTTTCCAACCATTTTTTTTGCAATGTAAATGTTAAAAAGTTTTAACACTGTAATATCAGTTAATAAAGAGACTTTTATTAATCGTATTTATGAATTGGGGAGATGTGTTGTTCAGTTATTCATAATTTGCAGTTAATATTATAGGCTTTTCGAACTTTTAATCTCTGTGAATGTTTTTCGAATGATAAGATTTTTATTCTTATTTTTACATAATTCTGAATTCAGAAACTATTAAAGTTAAAATTATGACAGATCTTAAAACAACCTACCTGGGAATTCAGCTTAAAAACCCGATCATTGCGGGTGCAAGCAATATGGTTACCTCAGTTGATAATTTGAAGGCTCTTGAAGATGCAGGGGCTGCTGCAATTGTGTATAAGTCATTATTTGAAGAACAGATACAACTCGAAAGCTATGAACTTGAATCGCAGATGCAGGATTATAATGAGAGGCATGCAGAGATGGTGAGTCTCTTTCCTGAAATAAAACATGCAGGGCCGCAGGAACATCTTCTTAACCTGAGAAAAGCCAAAGAAGCGGTAAAAATTCCTCTTTTCGCAAGTCTTAATGCAATTTATAAAGAGAGCTGGATTGAGTATGCAAAGCTAATTCAGCAAACCGGAGTGGATGGCATTGAGCTGAACTTTTATTTTATTCCCCTGAACTATGAGAAAGAAGGAAGAAGTATAATTAAAGAACAAATTGACATATTAATAGAGGTAAAGAAGAACGTAAGTATTCCGGTGAGTGTAAAACTAAGTCCATATTACACTAACACACTAAAGGTGATCACAGAGATGGATCAGGCGGGAGCGGATGGATTTGTCCTGTTTAACAAAATGTTTGAGCCGGAAATTAATATTGATGCTGAGGAGCATTTTTCACCATTCAACCTGAGTAGTGAAAACGATCATCGCCTTCCCCTCCGTTATGCCGGATTACTCCATGGAAAGGTTAAGGCCTCTGTTTGCAGCAGTACAGGTATCTATACCGGCAGTGATGTAATAAAAATGATCCTGGCGGGAGCAGACGCTGTACAGGTAGTAAGCACACTGTATAAAAACAAAATTCAGCATCTTTCCGCTGTGCTGAAGGAAATTGAAGAATGGATGGGTAAAAAGAATTATTCATCTCTGAAGAACTTCAGGGGTAAACTGTCTGAAAAAAATACAGTTAACCCCTTTACTTATAAGAGAGCCCAGTATATTGATCTGCTGTTGAGATCAGGGGATCTTATGAAATCGTATAGTTTGAGATGATATTCTGATATCTTTCCCTTTTTTGTTACTACTTTGTGTCCTTTGTTTTAAAAAACCACGAAGGACACAAAGGGTTTCACAAAGGATACAAAGGAATGTCACTTTCCTGTCGCCACAATCTTATAGCTGGTTGAGACATCACCTTTCGTTATTGCCTTAAGGCGGTTATTTAGAAGTCGTTTTCTTAAAGGACTGATCCTGTCGACAAACAACACACCTTCAAGGTGATCATATTCATGCTGGAAAATGCGGGCTTTAACACCATCATAGATTTCTTCATGCCATTTAAAATATTCATCCTGATATCGTACATGCACAACTGAATGCCTTTCCACATCCTCCCTGATATTCGGCACGCTTAAACACCCTTCATTAAATGACCATTTCTCACCACTTTCTTCGATAATAACCGGATTGATAAATACTTTCCTGAAATCTTTCAATGCCGGATCATCTTCTTCCATTTCAGATGCATCGATCACTATCAGCCGAATGGATAGTCCTATTTGCGGAGCAGCAAGTCCTACACCATCCGAAATCTTCATGGTCTCAAACATATCTGTAATCAACTCTTTAAGACCGGGATAGTCCCAACCAATCTCCTTTGCTTTTTTTCGCAACACCGGTGTCCCGTAAACATAAATCGGATACTTCATATTTTATTTTTGTTTCTTTCCTGTTCGAGAAATGACTGCAAAAGGATAGCTGCACTCATCATGTCAATATTCCCCTTTATTCTTCGCCTGGATTTTTTCATACCTCCTTCTATCATAGCCCTTACGGCCATCTTTGATGTGAATCGTTCATCCAAAAGAGCAATCTTTTTATCCGGAAATTTCTTTTTCAGGGATGCAACAAACTGCTCTACCAAAGGTAACGATTCAGAACCGGTATTGTTCATCTGAACAGGCTTACCTACAACAATACATTCTACTTCCTCCCGTTCAAAATAACCGGCAAGAAAATCCAGCACTTCGTGTGCACTTATCGTGGTAAGTCCGGAAGCCCCGATCATTAACGGATCGGTAATGGCTATGCCCACTCTTTTTTTACCGTAATCAATGCCGATTATTCTTGTCAAAATGTTTTTTTTTGCAAAGATAATGAAAGTCAGGAAAAACAGGAATACAGGTAATGGGACTGATATGTGCAGAATGTGTTAATCATGTGTTTTTGATATTTTAAAATGGTAGTTTTGTATTACTTTTTGAATTACTTTGTCCTTAACAAAGGATGGTGCATTAAGAATGTGACGCCCTAAAAGTAGATTTTACATAATTGATATTCTGCACATTGCGCCTTTGCGCCTTTGCGTTTTTTTTATGTTTAACGAACTATTGTAATTTAACCTGATCTAAAAATTACCTTTCAATGATTTTATTAAAAAAAATAAATCTCAAATCCGGAGCATTCCATTGTATCAACAAACCTGAAAAGTTCACTCTGACAGAGGATCAACTAATTATTGAAACAGAGCCTGAAACAGATTTCTGGCAAAAAACCTATTATGGTTTCAGTAAGAGTAACGGGCATGCATACATGAAAAAAATTAACGAAAATTGCACTTTTACCGTTAAAACCAGTTTTAAAACCGGGACCATGTATGATCAGTGTGGAGTATTAATTTTCCTGGATAATGAAAACTGGGTAAAGGTTTCAGTGGAACATGAAAATAAGGATTTCGCCCGTTTGGGTTCAGTTTTTACCAACATGGGCTTTTCCGACTGGGCAACTGCTGATATCTCATCCTCCGTCACTCTGATGTGGTACAGGGTAAGCATAAAGGACAATGATGTATATATTGAATATTCACTGTCAGGAAAAGATTTTAAACAAATGCGCATGTTGCATTTACACAAACCGCTTAAAGATCTGTGGATCGGCGTGTATGCCTGCAGCCCTCTGAAATCAAGTTTCAGGGCTGTTTTTTCAGATTTCCGGATAGGTGACTGCACCTGGCCTGAATATAATGAAAAAAGTATTACTTAAATGGACATTAAAAGATTAGCATCACAATATAAAACCGAACTCCTTGACAATGTTCTCCCGTTCTGGATGGAACATTCCCAGGATAAAAAATACGGAGGGTACTTCACCTGCCTGCTCCGCAATGGTGAAATTTACGATACCGATAAGTTTGTATGGTTGCAGGCACGCCAGGTATGGATGTTTGCCAAACTTTTCAATGAAGTGGAGAAGCGCAATGAATGGCTTGAAATGGCAGTTTCGGGT